>JAKACC010000001.1 GCA_021796515.1 archaeon
AAGGAGCTGGGGGTCGACGTCCTTTACTCGGACACCGACTCGCTCTTCCTGCACAGCCCTTCGAAGGAGCAGGTGCTCACCATATCCCGCTGGGCAGACAAGGACCTCGGGGTCGAGCTGGACCTGGACAAGGTATACAGGTACGTGGCATTCAGCAGCAGGAAGAAGAACTACTTCGGGGTCCTCCCCGACGGGACGGTGGACATAAAGGGGCTGACGGGCAAGAAATCAGTGCACGGAAGAACTACGATGATTGCCCGATACGATGACGCTGTCCAGCTCACGGACGTGGCGGGAGTGTTCAGAGCCTTCGACTCCGGCAAGGATGTTGAAGTCCTCACCATCGTCGATGGATTGAACACCGCCTGGGTACACCCTTCGGATGCCATGAAGCACCGAGTCGAAGACGTCTACAGAGTGAGGACGAGCAAAGGACGAGACCTGGTGCTCTCAGGAGACCATAGTGTCTATCTGATAGATCCACTTGGGCAGCTCCACCACAAGGAAACCCGTGCATTGAAAGTGGGCGACGTCGTCGTTGGCGCCCAGTATATCCCGCCGAGCACTCCGTCGACCAGCCTTAGGGTCCTCCAGCATATGGTTAGCCCGCTCCGATTGATGAACGGCCTTGCCTACTCCGCGAATCCTTACTCCACAACAGGCATTCCCATTCCCGCAAGGCTGCCCATGAGCACAGAGCTAGCGTCCATCCTAGGTCTATTCGTTACCGAAGGTAACGTGTCAAAGAAGCACAGGTCTCGAAATAATTCCATAACCCAAAACAGGATTGTCAACCCCGAGGTATGCGCGGAGATTGAACGAGCATGGGAGATACTTTTCCAGAGGCCGGTGAAGGCATACATCCGCGGCAGAGGGGTGAACTCCTACTACCTTCCTAGGCTTCATGCGGAACTCCTCGCCCAGCTTTGCGGCCGGTCCAGTGAGGGCAAGCATGTTCCCCAGTTAGTGTTCGATGCCGATGATCAATTCGTGGCTGCGTTTCTCAGGGCGGCGTTTTCAGGTGACGGCTACGGCAACGGAAAGAAAGTGAGCATCTCGTCAAAGAGCAGGGTGTTGGTCGTTGGGATCGGGTACTTGCTGGCCCGCTTCGACATCGACGTTTCAATACGGAGATTCCGCGTCAAGAGGAAGGCCCACTATCAGCTTAGTGTAGTTGGCTCGTACAGCCGGGACCGGTTCTATAGGTTCATTGGGTTCATGCAGCCTCGTTTCAACTTACCTGTCGGCATGGGCCCAAGAAATAAGGACCTGATTCCCGTTACCACAGAGGGACTCGTCGCTGTGAAAAATGAGATACTGAGCCGCAGGCATCAATCCAAAATCAAAACGGTCGACATGCACGACGTGAGGTACTACAACCTCTCTAAGCTGCGCCATTACAACATCGTTATTGGGGCTCTTATGCAGATTGCGAACGATAGTGAAAAGAGGACGTTGAGAAGCATTGCACGGATGCTAAACGCCAGAGACGTAAGCTATGACTTGGTGGAATCGGTCAGTAAACTCGGAGGAGGGGCAATGATGTACGACTTCTCAGTTCCTGCCTTCGAGCGTTTTGTCGCGGGAAACATCCCCACCCTCCTTCACAACAGCCAGACCCCCGAGTACCTGAAACGGATATTCTACAAGACGCTGGACATCCTGAGCGGCGTCAAGACCCCCGAGGACTTCGAACGGGCGCGAACGGACACGAAGGGGCTCCTCACGACGATGCTGAACGAGATCAAGGGGAAGAAGGTGCCCGTCATGGACCTCGCGTTCACGGTGATGATGGGGAAGCCTGCCGACAAGTACAGCGGGACCACCCCGCAGCACGTCAGGGCTGCGATACAGCTCCAGGAAAGGGGAAAGGAGATCAAGGCGGGGGAGATGATCGCCTACGTCAAGACGAAGAGCCCTCCCTACGTCAAGCCCGCCGAGCTCGCGCGGTCCGACGAGATAGACCCTGACAAGTATATCGAGTACGCGCACTCCATGTTCGACCAGCTCCTAGACGCCCTTGACTTCTCCTTCGACGAGATAATGGGCGCCACGACGCTGGACCTCTTCTGGGGGAGTTAGCGACGCCCGGGAGGACGACGGAAGGGGGCCTCCGTCGCGGGCGCGCAGTCCGGCGGCCGCCTTCGAGGGTTAGCACGTTTGAATAGCACCGGCGAAAGGGGCCGGAGAGATGCCCAGAAGGAGGCTGACGATAGGGCTCGTGCAGATGTCCATGGCGGAGGACAGGGAGTCCAACGTGCAGAAGGCGCTCGCCTACGTCGCAGAAGCGGCGAAGAAGGGGGCCGACGTGGTCTGCCTCCCCGAGCTCTTCTCCATGCGCTACTTCCCCTCCTCGAGGCGCTCGGGGGCCGAGCCGGAGCCCGTCCCAGGGAAGACGAGCAGGGCGCTGGGGGAGTGCGCCAGGAGGAACCAGGTGGTCCTTGTGGGCGGCTCCATCTTCGAGGCGGCGGGGAACTCGAGCTTCAACACCTGCCTCGTCTTCGACCGGACGGGGAAGGTGTCATCCAAGTACAGGAAGGTGCACATCCCGCAGGACGACCACTACTATGAGCAGGACTACTTCGAGCCCGGGAAGAAGTACGCCGTCGCCAGGACGCCGGCCGGGACCTTCGGGACCCTCATCTGCTTCGACCAGTGGTATCCGGAGCCTGCGAGGGTCGAGAGGCTGATGGGGGCGGACGTGATATTCTATCCCACCGCCATAGGGTGGGTGAAGGGGATCGAGCCGATCGAGGGGGACTGGAAGGAGGCGTGGGAGTCGGTCCAGGTGGGGCACGCCGTGGCCAACAGCGTGGTCGTCTGCGCGGTCAACAGGGTGGGAAGGGAGGGGGACTCCAACTTCTGGGGAGGCTCGTTCGTCGCGGACCAGTTCGGGAAGGTCCTGCTGAGGGCCGACGACGACGAAGGGGTGCACACGGTCGACTGCGACCTGGGGCTTGGCAGAGTGGTCGAGGAAGGGTGGGGGTTCATGAGAAACAGGAAGCCGTCTTCTTACAGGGCGATAGCGAAGTAGGGCATGGAACCGACCCCCGCATCGCTCGGCTTCAGGATGCCTGCCGAGTGGGAGAGGCACGACGCGACCTGGATTTCGTGGCCCAAGGACCCGAACACCTTCCCGCCGTCCCTCCTCCCTAAGGTCGAGGAGGCCTACGTCAAGATGGTGGAGGCTCTCGGCGCGGCGGAAGAAGTGAGGATCCTTGTCGACGACGAGAAGACGGAGGCCCGGGCGGCGGCGATGCTGAAGCACGGCGAGGACGTCTCCTTCCACAGGATCAGGACAGTCGACGTCTGGACCAGGGACTACCTGCCGACATATGTCAGAAAAGGGGAGGTGGCTCTCGTGAAGTGGGACTTCAACGCCTGGGGGAGGAAGTACGACGACCTCCTCCCTGACGACGGGGCCGGGACGAGGGTCGCGGAGTCCACCGGACTGAGGATCTTCAGGCCAGGGGTGGTCCTGGAAGGAGGGTCCATCGACTCGGACGGGGAGGGGACGGTCCTCACCACCGAGCAGTGCCTCCTAAACCCCAACAGGAACCCCAGCTTGACGAGGGCGGACGTCGAAGGGGTCCTCCGGGACTGTCTCGGGGCGAAGACGGTGCTCTGGCTGGGGAGGGGGATAGAAGGCGACGACACGGACGGCCACGTAGATGACGTCGCCAGGTTCGTGGGGCCACGGACGGTGGCCGCGGCCGTCGAAACGAAGGAGTCCGACCCGAACAGGGCAGCGCTTTCGGAGAACCTCTCGGCGCTGAAGGGCGCCAGGACCGCACGCGGAGGGGCGATCGAAACGATCGAGATCCCCATGCCCCCGAGGGTCGAGTCCGAGTACGGGAGGCTCCCGGCGAGCCACCTCAACTTCTATGTCGGGAACCGCTCCGTGGTCGTCCCCACCTTCGGGGGGAGGAGCGACAGGACCGCCCTGAAGGCGCTTGAGGGGGCTTTCCCTACGAGAGAGGTGGTGGGGATAGACTGCCGGGCGCTCGCGTACGGGCTGGGGACCCTTCACTGCGTCACGCAGCAGGCGCCGTCCGCCACGCTGAGCCCTTCACCTGTACGACGCGGCCTCTGACGCCACGGTGGAGACGAAGTCTTCGACCTTCACCCCGAATGCCTGCGCCCCGGCCCGGGTCCGGACCGCGACCGTCTTCGAGTCCTCCTCCTTCTTGCCGACCACCAGCATGTAGGGGATCTTCTGGAGCTGGGCGTCCCTGATCTTCGCCCCCATGGTCCCGCTCGAGAAGTCCCCCTCGACCCTGACCCCTCCGGCGGCGAGGGCGCCGGCCACCCCCCGGGCGTACTCCAGGTGCTCGTCCGAAAGAGGGATGACCCTCGCCTGGACGGGGGAGAGCCAGACGGGGAGCGCCCCCTTGTAGTGCTCGAGTATGATCCCCATGAACCGTTCGAGGGACCCCAGTATCGCCCTGTGGATGACCACCGGCGTGTGCTCCTTGCCGTCGGACCCCGTGTAGGCGAGCCTGAACCGCTTCGGCATCTGCAGGTCGAGCTGGAAGGTCCCGCACTGCCACTCCCTTCCGAGGGAGTCCTTGACGTCCACGTCTATCTTGGGTGAATAGAAGTTCCCCTCCTTCTCCTTGACCTCGTACTTCCATCCGCGCGACTCCATCGCCCGCGTCAGGGTGCTCGTCGCCCGCTCCCACTCCTCGTCGCTCCCCATGGAGTCGTCTGGCCTCGTCGATATCTTCGCCTTGTATGCGAGCCCGAAGACGCCGTAGACCTTCTCCATGAGGTCGAGGAGCTTGGCCACCTCCCCCTCGGCCTGCTCCTCCGTGCAGATGATGTGGGCGTCGTCCTGCGAGAGCGACTTCACCCTGAAGAGCCCGCTCGCGACGCCGCTCAGCTCGTTCCTGTAGAGGGGGTCGAAGGCCGCGTACCTGACCGGGAGCTCGCGAAAACTCCATTTCCTCGTCTTGTAAATCAGGAAGTGGGAGGGGCAGTTCATCGGTTTCATCCCCATCTCCTCGTTCCCCAGCGAAGTGAGGAACATGTTGTCCTTGTAGTGGGCGCTGTGCCCGCTGACCTGCCAGAGCGCGGTGTTCGCGAGCGCCGGGGTGCTCACCTCCTGGTACCCGCCCTTCGCATACTCCTGCCTGAGGAACCCCACCAACGCGTCCCTGAGCGCCAGCCCCTTCTGATGGAGGTACACCATCCCGGGGGAGACCTCCTGGAAGCTGAACAGGTCGAGGCGCTCCCCGATGACCCTGTGGTCCGTCTCCGGCAGGTTCGCGTACTCGCTCTTCTTCAGCCTGGCCATCGCCTCCGCGTCGGTCATCTCCCTCCTCGCCCTCGCCTTCGGGGCCTGTGCGGGCCCGCCGTGGCTGTAGCTCCTGGACATCTCGGCCAGCGGGTGGCCCTTGACCTTGACCTGCAGCGCCTTCGTCCAGCCGAAGGGCGCCCTGCTGACGTCCAGCCCAGACTCCTTCGCCGCATCCTCCATCGCCAGGAGGAGGGGAAGCGCCTCGCCGGGCGGGGCGAGGTCCTGGCTGATGTGCGCGAACGGGTACAGCATCAGCCGCTTCGTCCCCAGCTTCGACAGGAACTCCTTCGCCTCGGCCACCGCCTTCTTCGTGAGCGCGGCGTCGTCCCCCGACTCGAACGCCGTGAACAGCACCACGAGGTCCTCCTCCCTTACGGTCCGGGGGTCGATGTCCTCGGCCCCCTTGATCTCTCTCTTTACCGGAGTGTACTCTATGAAGTCGACGTGCATCTGCAGGATCTTCAAGGCGCCGCTACCATCTCGAACGCTCGAGGGACCTGGACTTCCTGGTCGCCTTCTTCCAGGCCTTGTAATGGTCCCTGCAGAGGTAGACCCTGCGGCCATCCCCCCCGACGCTCAGACCGCTCCCGGCCATGTCTTCCTTGCTCAGGGACCTCTCGGCCTGGTTCTTGCACCCTGAGACCCCGCAGCCGACCCCCTTGTCGACCTTTCCCAACGGATATCGACCCCGGCTCCTTTTAGTTAATATAAAAACCGGGCCCAGCCCTGCGACATGCTCGACAGGCTGAGGGGGCGTCTGGCGTCCTTCCTCACATCGGCGGGAAGGGTGTTCGCGCGCTTCGAGGGGTCCCCCGCCGCCTGGACCGGGGTCGGGGTCGTGCTGTCGTTGCTGGCCGCATACTCCTACGGCAGCGGCGGGTACCGGGGCGAGGCGCTGGCCGGGATCCTGGTGCTCGTGGCCGGATGGTTCGACATCGTAGACGGCGCGGTCGCCAGGGTCACCGGGAGGACGTCCGCGCGCGGGGCTTTCCTCGACTCGACCCTCGACAGGGTGGCCGAGGTGGCGCTATTCGCGGGGATACTGGTCGGCGGGTACGCGGACCCTGTCTGGGTCCTCCTGGCGCTTTCGTTCAGCCTGCTGGTGAGCTACACCCGGGCGAAGGGGGACGCCCTGGGGGTGAAACTGGCGGGGGTCGGGATAGGGGAGAGGAGCGAGAGGCTCCTGATACTGTCTATCACATCCCTCCTGGGGGTGGTGCAGTGGGGGGTCCTGATAGTACTGGCCGTCGCGCTCTTCACCTTCCTGGAGAGGAGTTTCACGGCCGCCAGGGTCCTAGGCGGGGCCCGGGAACCGAAGCATATTTCTACGCAACCGGGGGCCGCCCCCCCTTAGGATTTGGTCGACAAGCCGGGCAGGCGGAAGAAGCGGGTGGTCCCGTGGGCGAAGCTCGTCGCGGTGGCCCTTGTCGTCCTCGTCGCGGGGGCGGTGGCGTGGGAGGTCTACTGGAACTACATCTACGAGGTCCCGCCGGCCTACGTCGAGATAGGGACGAGCCAGGGGGACATCTACGTCCAGCTCTTCACCAACTGCGCCCCGAAGACGGTGGCAAACTTCGAGAACCTCTCGGCCACCGGGTTCTACGACAACCTCGTGTTCCACAGGATCGTCCCGGGGTTCGTGATACAGACCGGGGACCCCAACACCAGGGGCGCCGTCAACAGCACCCGCCCGACGTGGGGACAGGGCGGGTCCCCCCAGACCGTCCCTCTGGAGGTGTCCAGGTGCCCCACGCTGACCAACGCGGCGGGGTACGTCGCCATGGCCAGAGAGGGGAACACGACCTACGGGTTCAACACCGGGTCCTCGCAGTTCTACATCGTCCTGGATAACCAGACCCAGCCCACGCTCTCCCAGCTGGACGGATACTACACCATCTTCGGGAAGGTCATTTCAGGGATGAACGTGGTCTGCGCCATAGCCAACAAGAACGTCGACCCCACCTACGGTTCCAGCGTACCTTCCACTTCGTACCTCGTCTCCCAGCCCATCTACCCGCAGCGCGCGATGATGTACAATGTGACCGTCATCCCTGCGTCCGAGGCGCCGGCCCCTGTGCCGATAAAGCAGTGCTGACGCCAGAGCGATCGGGGTTGGACGCGAGTAACATTCACGTCTGGCCGAGGACCTGGAACGGGATTTACCAGGAGCGCCGCTCGCTCTTGGCTCTGACTTTCACGATGCCGTAGTGCACCGCGCAGGAGACGCAGTAGTAGGCCACCTGGGTGGGGCTCGCGATGTATGCGCCGGCGGCCCTGAGCTCCCTGGCGAGGCTCGGCTCGACCAGGCTCGTCCTCTTTGTGACCTTCTTCGCCTTGTCTCGGGGGACCGCGGCCCCGCAGTTGCTGCAGTGGATGAGTTCGCCGTGCCCCTTTCCGCCCTTAGCGCGCCCGCGACTCTTTCTCTTCTTCGACAAAACGAACTTTTCAGCCTCGCCCCGCATCTCCCTTTAAACATATACCGAGACGCGCGGGCGAAACGCAAAGCCGGCCGGAAGGTCGGGGCAGGCAGCGGATTTTCGCCTTGGGCGAGTCTTTAAATCACGACTGGAGGGGAGCATGACGCACTTCTTGTCCAAACCTTCGGTCTGGATTCGGGAAGCAACCGGCGTCGTGAAGAATGTCAACCCACTTACCATGTTTTGGGCCAACATGGGAGAGATCGGTTTCGGCGGAGGGTTCCTGTTCCTCAACATCATATTCGCGTCGTTCATCAGCTCGATCCCCGGAGGGTCGAACCCCGAGGACGTCATCCCCGCGGTGGGAGTGTTCACCATCGCCGTCCTCTTCGAGGCCTACATCTTCTACCACATCACCCACAGCGTGGGGAGGACCGGCGGGGACTACGTCTGGCTGAGCAGGATAGTCAACCCCTCTTTCGCCGGGTTCCTGATGCTCGGGTTCGTCTTCACCGGGATTCCGTTCATCGGCGTGGACCTGTTCTTCATGTTCTCCACGATGGCCCCCTCCTTCGCCACGCTCGGGCAGGTGACGAACAACGCTGGGCTCTCGACGGCGGCGACGGCGCTGAACTTCTACGGCGGTGCCTTCAACGCCCCCGAGGCCATCATCATAGGGCTGGCCATAATCGCCGTCATCACGATCATCGACATCTTCAGGCCCTCTCTCGGGTTCAAGGTCCTGGCAGGGTTCGTGGCCTTGGGGACCCTGGCGGCGCTGGCGATGGCCGCCCTCTTCCTCCTGGCGGGCCCGTCGGGGGTCCAGTCGTCGCTGAACTCCTATCTTGGGACCTACGGACTCTACTACTTCAACGGGACAGGCTATAGCGCCGCGACGAGCGTCAACCAGCTGGCGACCCTTCCAGCCCTCGGCGGAGGGGTCCCGTCGTTCTCCTGGATGGGCGCGTTCCTGCTGCTCCCGTTCGTGGCGATATACATGCCCTGGATCAACAACGTGGCCGCGTTCGGCGGGGAGCTGAAGAGCATCAAGAAGAGCGCGATGTACGCGACCTTCGCCGTCGTCCTCGCCAGCGGGGTCCTCCTGCTCGTGTTCAACCAGCTCTACATCTCGTACGTAGGAGGCCCCGCGGTGACCTACGGGCTGGCGCAGACTTCATCCACCATGCTGAGCGTCGCCACCATGATATCAGGGAACAACGCCGCCCTCGGCTGGTTCATGAACCTCGGGTTCTCCCTCTGGTTCCTGGCGTCCATCGCGCAGACCATCCTCGTGATATCCAGGTACCTCCTCGGGATGGGGTTCGACAGGTTCATCCCCACCTGGTTCGCCGAAGTCAGCAACAGGTTCCACTCTCCGGTCAACGGGCTCGTCTTCCCCGCGGTGATCGCCGGCGTGGTGACCATATTCGTGATGTACTACTCATTCGTCTCCGCCTTCACCACGACGGGGCTGGGGACCATGTACTTCGCCTGCATCGGCCTCACCGCGATCTACTACGCCTACAAGAGAAGGGCTCAGCTGAAAGGGACGGCCACGGCGCTCATAATCTCAGGGGTCGTCGTCCTCTCATTCTTCGCGGTCCTGACGGCAGAGTTCTTCGTCTACCCGTACTTCGGGGTCAGCATAGCCAACCTCGGGGCGGCGATTTCGGCAGGGATGAACTACACCAACCCGGCCGGCGTCCAGCAGATATACGGAGGACTCCCATGGCTCATCATAATCTTCGGGTTCTGGATCATAGGGGCCTTCTGGTACACGATCAGGAAGCGGTACCTGAAGAGCAAAGGGATAGACCTCTCGGTCACCTACAAGGAAATCCCTCCGGAATAAGCGGGCCGGGAAAGAACAGGGCCGAAGGCAAAAAGGCCCGCAGGGCTCTTGTGTCGGCCTCCTCGACGCCGGGACTTTGGTCGTTCCGCTTCCGCGCTTCAACTCGCATTTAAGCCGGTCAGGCGGAGGCGGGGCATGGCCGTCGTAGCGCACCCCCCCGCAGACGGCGCCCGCCGGGGAAGGGCGCTGCCATACGCCGCCGCCCTTTTCACCACCGTCCTGTGGTCTTCGTCCTACGTCCTGATAAAAGAGGGCGTCTCCGAGATACCCCCGCTCTACTTTGCGACGCTGAGATACGGCCTCGCGTTCCTCATCCTCCTCGCCGCCGACCTGGCGCTATCCCGGCGAGGCAGAAGCCAGCCCCCTCTCGGGAGACGGAAGGGCTTCCTGTTGGTGGCAGCGGGGGTCAGCGGATACACCATCGCCCAGGGGCTCCAGTACGTGGGGCTCTACTACCTCCCCGCGGTCACGACAAGCTTCCTCCTGAACTTCAACCCCATGTTCGTCCTCCTCCTCGGGGTGGGCCTCCTGGGAGAGAGGGTCACGCCGGCCCAGCTGTTGGGGTTCGGCCTCGCGATCCTGGGCGCCTTCGCCTTCTTCAGCGAGAACGTCGCCTGGGGAGGCCAGGTCTTCGGCGTCGCGGTGGTGGTCGCTTCGGGGGTCGGGTGGGCGATATACATGGTCGCGGTCAGGTCCTTCTACGGTCCGCACGGCCTGAGCCCGCTCAGGCTGACCACCGTGACGATGGGGGTCGGGGTGGCCGGCATGGTGGTCCTCACGGCGGCATCCGGCCAGTACGCGCCCCTGACCCTCGACGGAGCGCTCACGGTGGTCTGGCTTGCTTCGGCGAACACGGCCTTCGCCTTTGTCCTCTGGAACTGGTCTCTGAAGGCGATACCAGCTTATGAGCTGACGATACTTCAGGACCTGATGCTGGTCGAGATCGCTCTGTTCGCCCTCTTCTTCCTGGGGGAGTCCATCACCCCGGTGATGGTCGGGGGGATGGGGATGGTCCTCGCCGGGGTGTTGGTCGTCCAGCTGAAGGGGAGGCCCCGCTCGGAGGGAGGCCATGATATCGCGGACCGGCGGTCACAGCCGGCCGTCGAGGGCCCTTAGCGAGTCTTCGGCAGACGACGCGGGGATCGTCCCCCCGGCTGCGAGCCGGTGCCCTCCCCCCGACCCGCCGTACATGGCGGCCACCTCTGATATCGCCTTCCCCAGGTGCGCCTTGCAGCGCGAAGTCCCCCGCAGTTCGACCAGGTAACGCGCGCCTGCCGGCGCGAGCGACACCCCCACGGGGACGTCCATCGTCCCGGGGATGAGTTCGGCAACGTTCCCCCTGGTCCCCTCAGGGAGGACGACATACGCCAGCCCCCTCAGCTTCCGCCCCCTTTCAGCGATGAGCCGGACGAGCTCCTTCGACCTCCTCAGCTGGCGAAGCGCGGCCCCCTCAACTCCTTCGATTTCGTGCGGCTCGGCCATCCTCGAGAGCCCTCTGACCACCCCCCGAAGGAAGGCGCCGTCTCCCCTGTTCGCGAGGACCGCGTTTGACAGGAGGGAAGCCTCCGCGAGGATGTGGAGCCTGTCCGTCCCCTCTATCATCCGTCTGGACATCGGCGAGTCGTCCATCCCGTCTGTCACGGCGCCCAGCAGAGGCACCTGCCAGGCGGCGGGAGGGAGGGCGCCCATGAAGTTCGCGTAGGTGAGCATGCTCGCGCACTCGCCTTCGTCGTGCACCAGCTCCACCCCCAGCCCCTCGATGCGCCGCTCGGCCTTCCGGCGGAGGAGATGGTGGTCTACGTAGGTGACGGCCGCCCTGGAGGCGATCGCCCCGAGCGCTTCGACGAACGGCCCCTCGTCCGAGCCGTCCACCCCCATGTCGCAGAGCACGAGCCTGTCGACCCCCTTCGGGACCCGCCCCAGGTCTGACAGGAGGGTGTCGTAGTCTGTGAGGAGGAAGTCTCCTCCCGTGGCCGCGACCACCAGAGCGGCCGAGCTCAGCCCGTCGACGTCGCGGGAGTGCGAAATGCAGAAGGTCTTCGTGGGCCTGCGGCGCCGGCCCGTGGTCGAGCCCGCGGGGCGGCTCAGCCTTTCACCCCCCCGGAGTAGAGCCCCTTCAGGAGGTACCCCTGGGCGACGATCGACAGGATGATCACGGGTATCGCGAGGATGATCCCCGAGGAGGCGAGCTGGGTCCAGACGTTGTTGCTGATGGTGCCGCCCGTGCTGTCGGGGTCGAAGAGTATCGCGAACGTCGTGACCGTATTCGACCCCACAGGGGGGAACGTGAAGGAGAACGGGGTCTGCGAGAGGACGAGCGGGAACAGGAGCAGGTGCCACGAGAAGATGAACGCCACCATGCCGGCGGCTATGAGCCCTGGCCTGGCCAGGGGCATCACGATGGAGATGAAAGAACGAATCCGCGAATACCCGTCGACCAGGGCGGCCTCCTCGTACTGCCTGGGGAGGGAGCTGTAGAAGTTCGTCATGGTCCAGACTACGAAGGGGACTGTGAACAGGGGCTCGGTGAGTATCAGCGCCGTCCATGTGTTGAGCATGCGGAGCCCCACCATCATCGAAAAGATCCCGTAGACGAAGACTATGGACGGGAGGGAGAAGACGTAGATCATGATGCCCAGAAGCGCCCGCTTCCGCTCCCTCGCGATGATGTAGGCGGCGGGGGCCGCCAGGAGTATGGTCACCGCCGTGACGGCGCAGGACACGAAGAACGTCGTGATTATCTCGGGGGACGCCTGGGCCACCGTCTGCAGGAACACCCCCGTGATTATCTTGGTGGGATAGATGATCGGGGGGAGGAGGTAGTCGAGGGACTGGGGCCTGAACGCAATCAGGCCCATCCAGTAGACGGGGAAGAGGATGAACACGGAGACGAGGCTGCAGACGAGATACAGGATGTACCTGAAGGGGGCGTTGAAGGCACGCCGGGAGCCTGGGAGGTGGACCCTCGGCACCCGGAGTCTGGGGAGCCAGGTCCTCCCCCTCCCGTCCTTGGAGGCTCCCAACGTGGTCCTGACGAGCAGGAGCCCGGGGATGCTGGCGAGGAGCGCGACGAATATGGCCGCGGCGAGCCCCTGAGGCGCGAGGTTGGCGTAGAACATCTCGGCGTATGCGTAGACCACCATGGTCGCCATGGTGACGGGGGGGACCCCGCCGGCGCCGCTGAGTATGTAGGGGAGGTCGAAGTTCCCGAAGCCGAGTATCATGACCATGAGGAAGGCGGTGATGACCGCCCCTTTCGCCAGGGGGAGGGCCACGGAGGAGTAGTAGTCCCACATCTCCATGCCGTCGACGGACGCCGCCTCTTTCACCTGCTTGGGGACGGAGGACAGGCCGGCGAGGATGATGAGGAAGGCCAGGGGGATCGAAGTCCAGACCCCCACCATGGTCAGCGAATAGAGCTGCAGCGCGGGGCCGAGCCAGTTGATCGCGGGGAGGCCGAGCGACGTCAGGATAGGGTCCAGGGGGCCGTACCCGGGGTTGAACAGGGTCGCCCATATCAGGGCGCTCGCGGTGAAGGGTATCATGTAGGGGAGGTACGCTATCAGGGATATGGCGCGCTTCGCGCGCCGCCTGCTGTCCACCAGGATAGCGAAGGCCGCGCCGACCAGGACGGAGACGACGGCTGTCCCGACCGCGAAGAAGACGGTGTTGTAGACGACCCGCCCGAAGTCGGTCTGGGCGAAGAGCGACACGTAGGACGACAGATTGGAGGAGGGGGCGGAGAGGGAGACCGACATCGCCAGGGGGACCAGGGCGAAGAAGAACAGGTATGCGACGGCGGGGATGTAGAAGATCCTCTTCGAGAGTGCCGCGCCGACGCGGGACAGCTCAGGCCCCTTCCTTGCTCAGGACGTGGACTCCCCCCGGATTGACCGAAAACTTCACCTTCCGCCCCGTGGCCATCCCCCTGACGTCGTGGGCGATGGCCCTGACCTCCACGCCACCTATGCTCAGGTACACGATGGTCTCGCGCCCTGCGTACTCGAAGGCGGTCGCCTCAGCCTCGTTGGGCCCCGAGCCGAGGACGAGGCTTTCGGGCCTGATCCCGACCTTGAAGGTCCCGTCAGCGACGCCCCCTAGGGGGAGAGACACGGGGGTCGAAGAGCCCCCCGAGACCTTGACGTACATGACGTTCAGCGGCGGGCTCCCGATGAACGTGGCCGTGAACTCGTCGGCGGGGGAGGCATAGATCTCCTTCGGCGTCCCTACCTGGCGGATCCTTCCGTTCCCTATTATGGCGACCCTGTCAGAAATGGAGAGGGCTTCTGACTGGTCGTGGGTCACGTAGATGGTGGTCATGCCGAACTCCCTCTGCACGTCCTTCAGGAACTTCCGGGCCGAGAACCTCAACTGGGCGTCCAGGTTGGAGAACGGCTCGTCGAGGAGGAAGACGTCCGGGTGCTTGATGAGGGCCCTGGCGAGGGCGACCCGCTGTTGCTGCCCCCCTGAAATCTGACCGGGCCTCCTTTCCAGGGTCTCGTCTATGCCGAGGCGTCCCGCTATCTCCCTGGCGTCTTTGAGCGCGTCCTCCTTCTTCATCCCCCTCACCGTCAGAGGAGAAGTGATGTTCTCCATCACGGTCTTGTTGGGATAGAGGGCGTAGTCCTGGAAGACCATCCCGATGTTCCTCTTCGCAGGGCCCAGGGCGTCTACGGGCCTCGTCCCGATGAAAACATGCCCCGAATCCTGGACCTCGAGCCCCGCGATTATCCTTAGCAGCGTCGTCTTCCCCGACCCCGAAGGCCCCACAAGAGAGAAGAGCTCCCCGGGGGAGATCTCCAGGTCTACCCCTTCGAATACGGTGAACTTTCCGAACTTCTTCGTTATGCCTTGTAGCCTTACCCCGGCCGCCCGGGCTTCAGCTCCCGAAAAAAGGTGGGCAGGCACCGGCCTTCAGCTTACGGCTTTGAGCCAAGCGGCTGCTGCCGTATCCAGTGCCTGTTGCGCAGATGAGGTGCTGTTGGATGTCCCGGTAAGGAATCCGTACACAGGCTGGTTGAACGCGGGTATCAGCGTGGAAGAGGTGATGACTAGGTTCGGCGGGTTTGCCCAGCCGACCGCGCCGGTGTTGAACACCTCTTGTATCACGTTCCTTGCCTGCTGCGGGATCGAAGTGTTGGAGGTGAGGATGGCTGTCGCGGCTCTTGAGATCGGGAACTCGCCTGCCACGGTGTAGATCTTGGCGTTCACCGCGGGGGAGACGAGGTACTGGATGAAGGCCGCCGCCAGCGCCTTGTTGTTCGAGTACTTGTTGATGGCATAGAAGTCCGTGCCGGTCTCGGCATAGCCGCCCGGAAGCGCGCTGACCGCGATGGAGGAGGAGATGTTCTTCGAGCTCAGGAGGGTGGATGCGTCAGCTGTGAACATCAGCGAGCCCCACGACTCGCCCGCCTGCAGCGGGGCGAAGACGGTGCCGTAGCTCACTGTGGTCCCAGCCGGCTGCGGGTCGTACTGCATCAGGTTGTACATCGTCTGCAGCGCCTGTACCCCGGCGGTGCCGTTGAAAGACGGAGCCGGTACGCCGCTGGACCCTGCGAAGCCGTTGAACATGATGTTGTAGTTCAGCAGGCCGCCCTGCGGGTTGGACCCGCTGATCGAGGAGTCATGGGCGTAGTAGTAGCCGAATATGGCCGGGTAGGTGTCTATGATGTCATGGCCTTCGGACCCGTCAGTTATGAGCCCGTACTTCACAGTGTGGGTCTGAGTCACGAGGAAGTGGTCCACGTCGAGGATCGCCTGCCAGCTTGTCCACGGTGGGCTCATGCTGAACCCGTACTTGCTCTCGAACTGTGCGTTCAGAGCGGCGTTGCTCAGCAGGGTCTGGTTGTAGAAGATGGTGAAGGTCGAAGTGTCGTACGGCACCCCGATGAGCTCCTTCGTCCCGTTGGCCAGATAGTAGCCCCCGAAGTTGAGCTGCGGCGCCGGGATGTCCGTGGTGTTCAGGTTAACCAGCCCGTTCAGGTTCGACACGTAGCTGGCGAAGCCCAGCGCGCTGGTCGAAGTGAAGGTGATTATGTCATAGGTGGACGACTGTGCCTTCAGCGAGGTGAGCTCGGTTGTGGTGTAGCTGCTGAAGCCCTGCGCCGTCACATGGATGGTGACCCCGGGATGGGCCGCCATGAACGAACTGGCCGCGTCCTGCAGCCAGGCGTTCGACGGGTCGGTGAACGTGATCACGTTGAGGGACCCGGACAACTGCGCGGAGGTCGTAGTCTTGGTCGTAGGAGAGTAGTAGGCGATGTAATAGTAGGCTCCCCCTGCGATTACCAGGAGGACCACCACTATTGCCACGCTTGCACCTGTGCTTATTGCATTTCGGGATTGAACGTCCATTATATTCTCGGTGGGCGGTCCTGTTGTCAGTTATTTAAACGGGAAAGGCGGTTGCCCCCATCTGGCGCGACGAGGCAAAGTGTTCTTAACGACCGCGCCCCCGGCGACCGCGATTGAAAGTCCTGGTCGCGGGGTTCCTCACCATCGACTCGATACAGCTCCCCACCAGGACAGTCGCCTCGGTGGGCGGGCCCCCTGCGTACGCCGGGCTCATCGCCTCCCGGTTCGGGAACGAAGTCACGCCGCTGACCAAGGTGGGGGCCGACTTCCCCGACGAACAGGCGGTCTGGCTGGCCAGGAACGGGGTGCCTCTCAGGGCGTCGGACCGGAGCAGCACCAAGCCCACCACCAGGTTCAGGATAACGGACGCCGGGGGGAACAGGGCGCTCTACCTGGCGAGCAGGTGCGAGGACCTTTCCTCTTCGCAGATACCCCCAGAGACGAGGTTCCGCGCCTCCCTCGTGTCCCCCCTCGCCGGGGAGGTCTCTCCCTCCCTCCTCTCGGAGATATCGGCCCGCTCCGACTTCACGTTTCTTGACCCCCAGGGGCTCATCCGGAGGTTCGGAGAAGGCGGGGAGGTCTCCTTCGCTCCCCCGAGCGACGGCGCCGCCCTGACGAAGGTGGACGCGGTCAAGATGGACAGGACCGAGGCCCAGATGCTGACCGGTAGGTCGGAGCCGACGGCGGCGCTCGAGAAGGTCTTCTCCATGGGGGTGCGCAAGGGGATCGTCACCCAGGGAGCGGAATCGTGCTACGTGCTCGACGGCGGGAGGATATACAGGGTCTCGGTCCCTCGGGCGCCTGTGCTCGACAGCACGGGAGCCGGGGACATACTGAGCGGCGCGACCGTCTCCTGGTACCTGAAGACAAGGGACTTCCTCAGGAGCGCATGCTTTGGGATCGCGGCGTCGTCGCTTTCTCTCCACATGATCGCGCTGGCCAAGGTCGACCTCCCCATGAGCGTGGACGGCACGGCCCAGCGGCTCTTCGCCAACGCCGACCCCGTGGCGGCGGTCTGAGGGCGCTCACCCCTGCGTGAGGGTGTGCGACACTACCCTGTCCTTCTCTATCTCGCAGAGGAACCCGTTCAGGTTCCCGAACCCGTAGTCGCTCCCCGGGTTGGCGCAGAGGGTCCGGCCGAGCTTGACCATCCCCCTCGACTCGTGGATGTGGCCGTGCACCCCGAGGAGGGGCTGGTGCTCTTCTATCTTCTTGCGGACCGCCGAGCTCCCGGCGGATATCATGACCGACTGACCTCCGGCGGTGACGGGCCTGAGCTCCCCGTCCAGCTTCGGGGCCTTGTCGATGGGGGTGTCGATGGGAGGGACGTGGACGTTGTAGATCGCCGTCGAGGGGTCCTTGACCTCCCTCGCCATCTGCTCGATCATCCTCTCCAGGTCAGCTTCGTCGACCTCCCTTGGGCTGTCCCAGGGGGTGTGGTTGGTGAACCCCAGGGTGATCATCTCGTGCCCCCCGCCGATGTCCACCACCTTCCGCTCCGGGTTGACGACGTAGGAGGAGGAGTCGAGGATCTCGTCGATCTCGAAGTAGTCGTCGTTCCCTGGGGATATGTAGCAGGTTATCCCGGTCCCCTTCAGCCTCTCCTCCGCCAGGCGCATCCACCCCTGTATGCCTTCTCTCATGAGGGACTTGAAGAGGGGGACCTGCAGGTCAGGGTCCGCCGAGATCTCCTCGGCTTCCTTGGCGTTCGTCAGGAACGGATAGGAGCCGGAGTCCCTTACCGCCTTCATGGTCAGGTCGAGCTCCTCCTTGGAGCGGATGACCTGCTCCTTTCCGAACGAGCATGTACTGGTTCCGTCCGCCTGGGTGACGATGGGGACGATCATCTTTCCCGTGATGTCTCCGCCCAGTATGAGGACGTTGGCGCCGTAGAACTTTCCGGCGTTGATGAACTTGCGGAAGCACCTGTCCGACCCGTGCACGTCAGTCACGAAGAAGAGCGTGGTCTTCGGCGTCTATCTTTCACCATTGGGGGCCTGTCCGGAGGGCTCCTGCCCGCCGTCCTTGGATATCCTCGAGTCGACCACCTGGACATCAGCCTCGGGGACTTCGTACCATTTCACCTTCTCTCCGACCCCCGCCCTCAGCTTCCACTTCATGCTCTTGGGGGCGCCTTCTATCAGGGCCATGAGCTTTTCCGTCCTCTCCTTCAGGAGGGCGATGCGGGGTCCGTCCAGCCCCGACTTCTCCGCGCTCCCCGCCACCGCGGCCAGGTTGGCTGTGAACGTCTTGTAGATCCCCCAGTCCCCGGCGCAGAGTCCGGCTATGTACTTCCCGTTCACCATCCCTGAGTCAGTCTCCCCGACGTCATAGTCGGCGAGCATGCAGACCATGTCCTTGAGGTCCTTCTCGTTTATTTCGTGTATCTGCAGTTTCGTGGCGAGCATGTCGGCTAGGGGGAGGGTCCCCTTGTCGACCTCGAGCCTGTCCCTGAAGTCCAGCTTGTGCGACATTTCGAAGACGTCAAGGAAGACGTCGGCGCGCCTCTGGTTGACGAGGTCGTTGAAGATCAGTCTCCTCCTCCCCTGCCATGCGTTGAACATCTCTCTGGGGACATAACCCAGCTCCTTGAACAGGGCGCCTATCTCCCTGGACTGCTTCGAGCGGGCCATGAAATCAAGGTCGCGGTAGTCCCTCTTCAGCCTCACGTCGGCGGCCGACGGGCAGCGGAGCAGGAAGGAGACCCCGCCAAGGAGCCTGAGCACCACCTTCCGCTCCTCGGCGGTCCTGAGAATTCGCCTAGCTTCCCCCGAGGGGTCCGCGATTGCGGCCACTGGGGCGTCGGAGTCGGAGTGGGTTTGATAATCCTTCCGAGGGGTCAGTATGACTTCCCATAGAGGGCCACCGAAGGGGCGTCCTTCCCGCAGGCGATGCACGCCCCGCTCTCTCGTTTCTGGTCGAGGGGGACGCTCAGGACCTTCCCCCCCGCCGACTCCTTCATCTTGGCTTCGCACGACCCGTCTCCGCACCAGCGGACCCTCACGATCCCCCCCTCGGCAGCCAGGACCTCCTTGAGCTGTGCCAGCGAGGAGGCGTCGTGGGTCCCCGCCTGCAGCGCCTCCGAAGCCTTCCTCAGGAGGTTCGCCTGGATGTCGTCAAGCTCCCTGCCAACCTCGGCAGCCAGCGACCCGAGCTTGACCGTCCTCTTCCCCCCTGTGTCCCTCCTGACGAGGACCGCCTGTCCCTCCCTCATGTCCCTAGGGCCGAACTCGACCCTGAGCGGCACCCCCTTCACCTCCCATTCGTTGAACTTCCGCCCGGGGGTGAGGTTGTCTCTTTCGTCCAGCTTCGCCCTGAACCCCGCCAGCGACTCCAGCAGTTTCCTCGCCCCCTCCAGGACCGCCCCTTTGCTTTCGTCGTTCACTATGGGGACGACGACGACCTGGACGGCCGAAAGCCTCGGCGGGACGACTGCCCCCCTGTCGTCGCCGTGGATCGCGAGCATCACCCCTATCTCGCGGGTCGAGATCGCCCACGTGTTCTGGTAGACCCACTGCTTGTTCCCCTCCTTGTCGATGAAGACTATGCCGAACGCCTTCGAGAAGTTCTGGCCGTCAGAGTGCCAGTCCGGCCCCTGGATCGCCTTCCCGTCGGGGAGCAGGTGCTCGATGCTGTAGGTGGCTTCGGCCCCGGCGAAGGTCTCCCCCCGGGTCTTCTTCCCCAGGTACCCTGGGATGGCGAGCCACTCTTCGGTGACCTTCCTGTATATCCCGAGTATCTGGTCCCTCTCGGCGTCGGCTTCCTCCCTGGTGGCGTAGAGGGAGTGCCCCTCGTTCCAGAGGAACTCCCTGGAGCGCAGGATGAAGGCGGGGTTCTTGAACTCCCAGCGGACGACGTTGTTCCACTGGTTGAGCCTGAGGGGGAGGTCCCTCCATGACCGTATCCAGCGCGACACCACCTCGTACATGAGTGACTCGGACGTCGGCCGGATCGCTAGCTTCTCTTCTATCTTCGAGCTCCCCGTCTCCGTCACCCAGGCGACCTCTGGGGCGAACCCCTCCACGTGCTCCGCCTCCTTCTTCAGGAGCCGCTCGGGGATGAGCAGTGGGAAGTAGGTGTTGAGGACCCCCGACTCCTTGAACAGCCTGTCGGTCTCCCTCTGGATGTTCTCCCAGATGGCGTATCCCGAGGGGCGATACACGACGCAGCCGGAGACCGGGCTGTAGTCGGCTATCTCGGCCTTCAATATGACCTGGGTGTACCACTCGTCGAAGTTCTCCGCCTTCTTGGCTGTGACCCCTTCTTGGTTCCCCCCTGACATCGGGAGCGGCCTTCCCCCGGCTGCTCTTAATGAAGGTGTTTGCCCGCCCGAGGCGCCTAGGCGCCTGAGACGAGGATAGCAACCCCGAGGGCGAGAAAGACCGCCGCAGACACAACGCGGAGCCTCCGGGGGGTGAGGAGGCGCCCCAGCCTGTTCCCGAGCGCCGTTTCGAAGGCCGTCGCGGCTATGAGTCCGGTGCAGACTGCGGTGAAGACAAACAACAGGTCGGAGTACTTTGACACCAGGACTACCGTGAGGACTTCCGTTGCGTACACTGTTATGTCGAGGAACGCCAGAGACGCCACCAGGGTGAGGAACGCGCCGAGGGCGGTCCCGGACCTTTCGACCCGCGACTCCTCCTCCTCGACCGTCCGGTATCCGACGAGCCCCCGGGCCTGCCACCCGCCGTACCCGAGCATGACCGCCCCTCCGGCCAGCCTGACCCAGGCCACCGGGACAACGGTCAGGAGGAGGGACCCAGCCCCCACGAAGAGGGTCGTGGTGAGGACGAACGCAGTCGCACCGGCCAGGAAGGCGACCCTGGCCTTGACCTTGGCGGACACGGCGAGGAGGAGGAACGCGTCCTTGTCGGTGAGCTCGGCGACGAAGAGGGCCGCGGCTATGCCGAAGAAGGCGTAGAGGGTGGAACTGTTCATGGGGCGCCCGTGAACCCGTAGAGGGCCGCTATTCTTCCTCTTCGGCTACCTGCTCTTTCGCGGCGGTCGGGTTACGGGCCGGCATGAGGATGGCGGCCAGCCCCGCCACCATGAGGACGAAGGCCAGTCCGAGGCCGAGCGCCGTCTGCCGCTTGCCCACTTCGTAGAGCGAGGCCGGGACGAGGAACAGGGCGATTATCGCGAGGACGTTGCGGTCCGCCAGGGCAGACCACCTGAACTGGGACGTCAGGAGGAGGCTGAGCACGACCATGACGACGGGGAAGACCAGGTCGTACCTCCCCACGATGAGGTCCGAGGCCGTCCCGCCCAGGCCGAGGCCGTTGGCGTAGAGCCCCGCTGCGAAGGCGAAGAAGATGGAGGTACCGGCGATGGCGAGGAGGGTGTTGGCAAGGGAAACGAGCTTCTCCCGCCTCGCCCCCAACGGGGTCCCGCTCATCTCGACCGCCAGCCCGACGAAGACGCAGAGGGTGCCGGCCATAAAGACGTAGGGGCTCCTCGTGATCTGCAGGAACACCGCGTTCGGGAGGAGGGCTGACAGGCCACCCCTGGCCCAGAGGAACAGGCCGTAGAGCCCGCTCACGAAGAACGGGGCCATGTAGAGGAGGGTGGAGAGGTCCTCGAAGCGTCCCTTGGTGCTCATCGTGTTTCACATGCGACCTGAGTCGGGGTTAAAACCGTTACGACTTCGTCGTCCTGCCGAACGTGAGGTAGGCCGTGTGCCCCACCATGATGTTGGAGGGGCGGGTCATCCCCACCCTCGCCTCCAGGTGTCGGAGGAGGATCTCGACGGTCTCGATGGCCACGAACCCCTCGTCCTTCATCTTCGCCACCAGCCTCTCGGCCTGGTTGGTGGTCGGGGTCACGGCGGCCATGGGAGCCGACGGCTTCAGTCCCGCTTTCATGCTGGGGACGACCTCCCAGGGGTCCCCGACGTCCAAGATGCCGGCGTCGAACCCGCCCTCGTCGAACCCGAGGCGCGAGTCGGCCGACTTGAAGGAGACGCTGTCCGAAAGGCCGAGCCTCTCTATGTTCTTCTTTGCGACGGCCTGGAACTCGGGGTTGATGTCGTATGTCCAGACCATCCCCCCCGGACGGACGAGGTAGGCCATCAGGGCGGTCGTCGCCCCGCTCCCCGTCCCGGTCTCGACCACCTTCGACCCTGCGTGGACCCCTAGCTTGACGGCCATCAGCCCGAGGTCCTTCGGGTAGATCACCTGCGTCTTCCTGGCGAACTTCATCGTCATGTCCTCTATGGTCGGCCGGAGTATGCAGAGCTCGTCCCCCATGGTGGTGGAGGCGACGACCCCGAACTCCTTCCCGACGAGGGCGGAGACGTCGAGGATCCCGAGGTGGGTGTGCAGCTTCGGGGTGTCCTTCGGCCTGACCAGCCACCTCCGCCTCCTGTCCCGGTAGACGAGGACGTAGGAGTCATCCTGGATGAGGCTCACGGTCGTGCCCCGGAGGAGAGTTCTATATCCTTGCGGTCACGGCGCCAGGGTCTTCCAGGACGCCAGCCCCCCCTTGACGGAGACCTTCCCCGGGAGCATGTGCCCCGGTATCACGATGGCGTCCTCATCCGAGGCCAGCCTGTAGAAGCGCACCCTGCTCGACTCCGCCTCTCCCGGCTCGTTCCAGGACGCGACCAGATCCGGGTGCTCGACCTCCTCCTCGAAGTGGAAGAGGTCCCCGACGCAGTAGCAGCTCGCCCCATTGGACTTCACCGCGACCACCTGGTGCCCAGGGCTCTCCCCTGGGAACGGCTCGACCCTCACACCCCCGCCGAGGCCCTTGGGGCCGTCGAGGAGCGAGAGCCGCCCCGCTTCCTGGACCGCCACGAGCGTGTCGACGACGTCAGGGTCCTTGGATTTCCGTGCTTCGGCGATGGAGGCCATCTCCCAGTCCTTCGCCGGGATGATACAGTCAGCCTTCGGGAACGTAGGGTGCGCGTTCCCTCCCGCGCCCCGGGTCACTCCGGCGTAGTGGTCGAAGTGGAGGTGGGTGACCACTACGTGAGCGATCTCGTCCGGGAGGACCCCGACCGACTTCATCTGGGCGGTCAGGGCGGGCGGGGGCGCGTACCCTGGGGGAGGGGTGAAATGCCCCGGGGCCGTGAGCCGCGAGTAATCGCTGGGGTCCACCACGACCTTGGCGCCCCCCGACTCTATCAGGAACGAATGGGTGGGGAACCTCGCCTTCTTCCCTATCTTCCCTTCCGGGAAGTAGCGCGAGAGGTCGACGCTCTTGTCGTAGACCTCGTCCAGCCCGAACAGCATGTCCCCCACGTTGAATACGGTGACCCTGGCCTCTCCGACCTGGAGCGCGAGGGGGCCCATCGACCTAGGCCCGCCACCAGTCGTAGCGCAGGAAGTCGATCGTCTTCTTGTCCTTGTCGGAGATGGCGATGATGAACTGCTTCCGCACCGTGGTGGCCAGCCTCCCCGACCTCACCATGGAGGTCGCAGTCATCTTCGACTCGGGGGAGACCACCTGGACGATGTAGGGGGCGTGGTCTATCCCCGGCCCGTGCTCGTAGACCGCGAAGTCAGACCCGAACTTTATCCCCGGGGTCACCACGAACCCGGCTTCCCTGAGCTTCCTGTAGACCTGGAACTTCTCGGCGAAGTCGTTGTAGGAGGCCTCGCAGAGCTCGTGGAGCTTCTTGGGCGCGATCTCCTTCCCCGAAGAGTCTTCCACCCCTATCACCTTCTTCGTGGTCAGGTAGTACCCCTCCATGAGGTCGAGGATGAGGGGGGCGTCGAACAGAAAGTCCTTCGGCTTCGGGATGCCGAGGGGCTTGCCGTAGTACCCCTCCTTGAACAGCCTGCGTGACTCTTCGATGTCCCATACAACTATCCTGTTCTCGAAGAGCCTGCCCCTGGCCCGCGCCCTGGGCACCGGCTACATCCCCATCGCTAGTATGGTGCTGGCGTTGGCGGCGACCAGCATCACGTCCGCGCAGTTCTCTATGGACTCGAGGACGTCCTTGACCGTTATCAGCTCCTTGACGTTGGTGGCGGTCCGCATCACCATGGCGACCGCCTCCCGATAGTCGGTGTCCATCGAGCTTTCTACCTGCTGGACCTGGGCGGCCATCTGCATCGACTGGTCCGGGTTGATGGACAAGGCCCGGATGCTGTCGTTCAGCTTCGAGATCCCGTCGATGAGGAGCCCGAGGAGCTGGAGCACCGAGTCCCTGTACCTCTTGTTCTTGGCCGACCCCTTCTGCAGCTGCGACATCTTGAAGGCGACTCCGTTTATGTGCCCGAAGATGTCCTCCACCGCGAACGCCCCCCTCATGATGTCCTCCCGGTTGACCAGGAGGGTCCCCACCTGTGAGAGCTCCCGGATCAGCGCAGTCCTGAGGGTCATGACGTCTTCCTCGGCCCTCTTGACCTTCTCCAGGGCCGCGGAGACCTCGTTCTTCTCCCCCTTCCCCAGGGCGTTAAACTCGTCAAGGAGGACCCGCGTGGCGTCCAGGACCCGTCTCATCTCGTCCTGGAGGACTACGACGACGCGCCTCCTTGCCTGGATCTCTCCTTCTTGTCCTGACACTTGATGCGCTCGCTCCACCCCTTCAGGAGCATGGGATTTAAGACTGAGGCGCCGCTTTCAGCCCGCTCAAGCTGGCAGGACGCCGGCCGCCCTCATGGGCTTGGGCCGATGGGGCTGTGGCGGTTACCTTTCCGGCAGGCATGCGGCTGGCCCCGAGGCAGGTCCTACTTCTTGTCGCTATCCTTCGCGTAGTCCCTCAGCGGGGCTATCAGGTTGGTGAACTCGAGCGGAAACACGTACTTGGTCGACGGGGAGGCGCCGAGGGCCTTCAGCGTGTCGAGGTACTGGAGGACCATGGTCTTGGAGTCTATCCCCTTCGCAGCCCCGAATATCTGGCTCAATGCGCCTGCGTATCCCTCCGCCCTGAGTATCTGGGACTGCTTGTCGCCTTCCGCCCTGAGGATGTTGGACTTCTTGTCGCCTTCCGCCACCAGGATGGACGCCTCCCTCTTCCCGTCCGCCTCGGTGACCGTCGCCCTCCTCGTCCTTTCAGCGGACATCTGGCGCACCATCGCCTGTTGCACGTCGGCCGGGGGGGTGATCTCCCTGATCTCGACGTTGGTCACCTTGATCCCCCACCTCTCTGTGACCTCGTCCAGCTTGGTCCTGAGGATCTGGTTGATCTCCTCCCTCTTCGCGAGCAGCTCGTCGAGCGGTATGTCGCCCACCACCGCCCTCAGCGTGGTCGTGGCGATCCCTATCGATGCGCCCTCGAAGTTCTGCACCTGGACGATGCTCTGGGTAGCTTCGGTCACCTTGTTGTAGATCAGGAAGTCGATGTCGACCGGCGCGTTGTCCTTCGTGATGCACGTCTGGTGCGGGACCTCCAAGAACCTCTCCCTGAGGTCCACCCTGCTGGTCCTGTTGATGAACGGAAGGACGAAGACCACCCCGGGGCCCCTGGCCCCGACGAGCCTTCCCAGCCTGAACACCACCAGCCGCTCGTACTCCCGCAGTATCTTGATCGTGGACGCGATGATGGCGATGGCCGCTATGACGACGACGCCGTAGATGACGTAATCGATGATGTCAGCCGTCTTGATGGCGAGAGGGAGGGCCCCCGGTGGAATCAAGTTGACAACTTCTCTACGGTCAGCGTGTTCCCGCTGACCCCTTTAACCGTTATGGGGTCCCCATTCCTCAGGTCCTGGGAAGAGGTGACGCTCCACTCTTCGGACGCGACGGAGGCGACCCCTCTCCCGCCTGCCCTTAGGTCCGACTCCATGGTCCCTTGGCGCCCCACCAAGGCTGCAGGGTCGTTCACCTTCGGCCTCCGGCGGAGGGCCTCCCTTATCGACCTGAGGTAGAGCCCGGCGACCACCACGGCGGCGCCGAGGCCGACCATCAGCCCCCACGCGATGTCGGGGATCCCCGAGAAGGTGGCAGGCGGAAGCGGCCCCGAGGCGGGGGAGCTGGCTGCGGCTGGGGGGAACTGGTAGAGCAGGAAGAAACCGAGGACGAACACCGCGACCCCGATCAGGGCGCTGATCCCGTGCTGAGTCTTGATCTCGAGGAAGATGAAGGCGGACCCCACCACCATCAGGAGTATCGCCAGAGGGGACGCGCCGAAGACTCCCAGCCCGAAGAGGGCGAGGGCGACCATCACCACCCCGACCACCGACAGTATGACGGTGGGGTGATAGATGTCGGCGAAGACCGCGAAGACCCCCATCAGGAAGAGGAGGCTGGAGACGTTCGGGTTGCTGAGGACAGAGATGAGCGTGGACCTTATCCCCGGGGTGTTGACCGGCGTAGAGGCCGGGACTCCGAGGTAGGCGAGGGCGCCCTGGACCGTCGTCGAGTCGATCACTCCGTTGACGACGTCCTCCTTCAGCGCCAGCTGGTCGGGGTATGACACCCCCTTCGTCACCATCAGAGAGGTCGCCGTCTGGTTCCGCCCGTGGTCGGCGGTGAGGGTGGACATGTAGGAGGCGAAGGCATTGATGTCCTTGGTCATGGTGGAGTTCGTCTCCCCGGTCGGGATCCCCGAGACTATGGGGGTCGCCGAGCCTATCGTCGTCCCGGGCTCCATGAATATCTGGTTGGACGACTCGGCGATGTAAGACCCGGCCGAGAAGGCGTAAGCCCCCTGCGGGGCCACCACAGTAGTGAAGTTCCCGCCCCACTGCTGGTACCCTTGGATGGCCGTAATCATCGTCTGCATGCTCGCCCCGTCCCCTCCGTCGGTGACGAGGACCAGGACGAAGTTGCAGGCGCCCACGGACTCCGCGTTGGATATGCTCGAAGTGAGGAAGTCGGCGGCCCCCGGGTCGATCCCGGCGTTGAGCGACGCCACGTAGTAGGTCCCCGCCTTGCACCCACCTGCGGGGGCCTGTCCGTGGGCCGGGACCGCCTGAAACGCGAGGGCCAGGACCAGGGCCGCGGCCAGCACGAACGTCAGGGGCTTCAAAGCGCCTCTGCGGCCATCCCCTCTCACATAAACGTAGCCCGGTGCGGCTCCAGCGTGGCGGACCGCCACTTGGAGCCCCGTATGGCGCCGGTCTGGAGGATTATCGGATAATAAGCCGCACCGGAGAGCCCACGTCCGTGGGTGCGAGGGGGATGAAGAGGGTCACGGTCATGGACCACCCGATGGTCAAGGAGCAGCTCACCCTCGCGAGAGACAGACGGACCAGCCAGGTCGCGTTCAGGAAGGCGATCTACAGGCTCGGGCGTCTGATGGCTTACGAGTTCCTCAGGACGATGGAGACCCAGGACGAGGAGGTCGAGACCCCCCTGGGGGTGTCGAAGGGAGGGAGGGTGAAGGGAAACGACAAGATAGTGATCATACTCGTGCTGAGGGCGGCGATCCCTTTCGTCGAAGGGATGTACAAGAACTTCCCCATGGCCAGGACGGGGGTGATAAGCGCCTGGAGGGGGGACCCGCCCGGCTTCCCCATCGAAGTAAACTACGTCAAGATACCCCGGATCAGGAAGGACGACGTCGTCGTGATCGCGGACCCGATGCTCGCGACCGGGCACACGCTCCTGGAGGTGGCAAAGAGGGTGGCGAAACAGGGGAGACCAAGGAGGCTGGCGTTCTTCTCCGTCATCGCCACAGTGCAGGGGATCCGCCACGTCTCCAAGGGGTTCCCCCGGGCCGAGTTCTACACCTGCGCCATAGACCCGGCGCTCGACGAGCACGGTTACATCGTCCCGGGGCTGGGGGACGCCGGGGACAGGGCGTTCGGTCCCCCTCGTTGAGATGACCCCCCTCGACGTACTGAGGGTCGCAGACATCCTGCTCCTGGCGCTCCCAATGGTCGCCGTCTCCGCCCTCCTCGTGCTCAAGACCCGCCAGATCAGGGAGCTGCAGAAGCGGTACAACATCCAGATGGCGATATTCAGGAACCTGATGGCGGTGGGATACCTGTTCCTGGCCGCCGGACTGTTCTTCCTCGCAGAGGACGCGGCAGAGTGGATGGGGCTCGGGTACTACCAGGGAGTGGCCAGGATGGGGTTCCACGCGCTCGCCCTGGTCATAGTCATCGCGGTTACCCTGAGCCTATACCAGTACCACAGGCTCATGACGATGTCCCCGGCCCAAGGTGGCTAGGGGAGCTGCTTTCGCCGGAAGTACCCGACCCCCCGGAACAGGGTGGTAGGCCTTCCTATCCTCCCCCGCAGCTGCTCGGTGTCGACCATCCCTCCGGCCTTCAAGACGGTCAGGTGGTGCCGTACGGTGATGGGCTTCATCCCGATCTCCTTGGCTATCTGGTCGACGCTCATGGGCTTCGTGGAGACCAGTTCGGCTATCCTGACCCTGGCGATGGCTGCGAGCGCCTTGTGGGCGTCGACGTTCCCCCATGAGGAGGACATCAGGTCGAAGAGCTCGTCCAGCTCCACCGTCCCCACTATGTCTGTGCCGTCGCTGACATAGACGGTCCTGACCTCGGACGTCCGGGCTACCTCTGCGACCTCCTTGAGGGACGCGCCTTCCATGACGACCGGAGGAGGACTGTGCATCACCTCCGAGACCTTGGCTACGCCTGGCTGCTTTCCGGCCGCCAGGGCTCTCACGAGGTCTATCATCCTCACCACCCCTATCGGCCTCCCTCCGTCCGACACGAGCGCGTCGGTCCCCTGCTCGGCTATCACGCGGACCGCGGCCTCCATCGGCTCGTCAGGGGCCACTGTCTCGACGCTTGGAAGCGTTGCTGCTCAGCCCGTGGCGGTCAGACTCCCCGATGATATAAGCCACACCGCTCCCGCATGGGGATGAGAGGAAGGCGGGCCAGGTCGGGGCTGACGGTCATCCGCCGACCCGCTTGACCTGCCCCTGATACATCTCCACGATCTCATCTACGGTGGTCGCGTCCTCGGGGGCCTTGTCGTCCCTGTTCTTCCCTGTGTACTTGGGGAACCTGAGCGAGATCCCGGCCCCCGGCCTGATCCTTCCCATTGCCGCGGTGTGGACGGGAGAGAGGGTGAGCTCCGCCGCGATCACCTCTATCACCAGGTGTGGCCTGAACCAGACGTCCGGGACCATGTTCGACTCGACCCCCGGGGGCTTGACGCGGCTTTCGTAAGGGTCCAAAAGCCGAGGGAGCATCTCCAGGTCCTGGTCGGAGAACCCGGTCCCCACCTTGGCGAGGCTCGTGAAGACCCTCCGCTTGGAGTCGTAGGCGGCGAGCAGGTACGTGCCGAAGGTCCCTGCCCTCCTCCCCCTCCCGTGGAAGCCGCCGATCACCACCAGGTCGATGGCGTCCGTCAGCTCGCTCCTGTACTCGCGCTTGAGCTTGATCCAGGCGAACTCCCTGGCGCCGGCCCTGTAGGGGGAGTCGGGGTCTTTCACCACCAGCCCCTCGCACCCGTCAGTTATCGCGTCCTCCATGAACTTCTCCATCTCTCCCGGGCTGGAGGTGGAGATCTTCGGGACGGCCCGGGTCCGTTCCGTCTGCTCCACCACCTGCTCGAGCTTCCTCCTCCTGGCGGTGTAGGGTCTCCCCGTCAGGTCTGACGTCCCGGCAAGCAGGATGTCGAAGAAGTTCAACGCCACCGGGTAGTCTGAGATCGCCTGCTCGACGCCGTATTTCCTCCTCCTGTGCATCAGCTCCTGGAAGGGGAGGTATTCGCCTGTGTCCTGGTTTATGGCGACCACTTCGGCCTCGAGGATGGCACGTCTGGCCCGCACGTGCTCGTTGACGAGGTCAGCTGCGTCCGGGTAGTGAGAGGTGACAACCTCGAGCCGCCTGGAGAAGAGGGCCACCTCGGCCCCCTCCTTGTGGATCTGGAGCCGCTCCCCGTCGAGCTTGTACTCCGCCGCCACGGTCCTCCCTCCCATCTTTTCGACTATGGCCTCGGCCGACGAGAGCCTCTCAGCCAGCATCGGCCTTATGGGGACCCCGACCTCCGCCGACACCCCCTCGAGCCCCTTCAGCCCCTTGGCTGCGGCGCTCGCAACGATGAAGCCCAGGTCAGGGTGGACGTTGTACGCGTGCTCGATGAGACCCCGGGCCCCCTTCCCTCCCAGGAACGCCAGCGCCGACGCGTCGAGGACGGTGTAGTCGGCGACGCCGAGCCTGAGCTCCCCCGTGACCGTCCGCATGATGAACTTCGCCTCGAGGGGCGAAGCGTCGTTGAGGAGGGAGGCCAACTCCCTCAGCTTCGTCTCCATCGACCCGGAGCCACTCTGGCGGGCTATCCGCAGGAGCGTGTCGTAGACCCTCCGCAGGGTCAGCCCCTCGCTGAACAGCGTCCCCTGGTTCTTGCTCGTCATGAGCTCCTCGGCCGCGGTCCCGATGTCGCCGTGCTTGACATAGGCGGCGTAGACCTTGTCCTGGGAGAGGCCGGCCGCGTTGGCGAGCGCCCGGAGCGCAAGCTTCTCTGCCAGCCCCAGCTCGACCCCCTCATAGTCGGGGCGGAGCTTCCCCTGGGTCATGTAGGCCAGGGAGGCGAGCTCGTCTTCCGGGGTGGACTTTAGCAGGTCGGCGAGGACCCTGGTGATCTCGTTCCTCCCGGACATGGCCTCGAGCTCGGCGTACTTCGATGCGACCTCTGCGTAATCCATTCGCACGGCGTGCCGCCCCCCGTGCCTATCTTCCTATCGGTGGAGCAGCTGGCCCGGGCGTGGAGGGTCTCGGTTCTCCCGGTCGCCGGGAAAGGCTTAATTGCGATTGAAAGGGGTCTTCTTCAGATAAACATGGGCGGAGTGAAGAAGAAGTCCCTGGCCTCGATGGAGAAGTCGCAGGACTCCGAAGAGACGCCGCAGGGAGACGCCGCCCAGACCAAGGGGAAGAAGACGAAGGAGAAGTCGGGGCCTCAGCAGAGGAAGCAGCTCTCATTCCTCCCTGCGAAGCTGAGCGACGCAGACCTCCTGAAGACGTTGACGCCCCTGAAAGCGATCACGATCTACTCGGTGTCGAGGGCCCTGGGGGTGAATGCATCCGTAGCTTCCGGCGTGATAAAGGGGCTCGAGGCCAAGGGCTCCCTGAAGAGGAGAGGCGGGTTCAGCGGCCACGGCGTCTGGTCGACTAAGTAGCTTCGTCTTTCTTTGCGGCGACGGACACTTTCAACACGTCTCCCGATCTGACCGAGTCGAACCTTTCCAGCCCTGACTCCATCTTCCCGAGCGGGTTCAGAGGCCGGTCGCTCCTAGCGGCCCCCAGGAAGATGCAGATGAGCCCACCGGACGGGAGGAATGCGACGTCCCCCCTGGTGAACTGGCTCCGGGGCTTTTCAACCCCGACCTGGAGCTGGGAGAACAGGCAGACCATCGGCGGCTGGACGGACGCCCTGCTGGCCAGAGGGAGGGCGCGGAGGACGGCGTTCACGGTAAGAGGGGCGAGGTGACGATAGAGCGAGATGGTCCCTTCGTCCTTCCCTCCGACGGAGACGACGCACTCGATCTTGGACACCGAGCCTGCCGCCGCTGGGGTCTCCGAAGTCATCTGGGGAGCCCCGTCCGGCGGTCTTAATCTGTTTTGAGCCGGGGCGAAGGTCTGGCCGGAGAGGTTCCGAACATTCTCAGGAAAGACTTATGTTCCGACGCGGTAGGGCGACACCAACTCCTGGTCCCCTTGCCCCCAACTAAGACCGTCAGGAAGTCGAAACAGCCGTCCCTTGCGGATTTCGAGATCAAGATAGGGCCGCCGAAGCTCACCCGTTTCGAAAAGGCACGGATAGTGGGCGCTAGGTCCCTTCAGCTCGCCATGGGCGCCCCGGCGTTCATATCGCTAGAAGGGGCATACAAGGGGCCGATAGCGACCGCGATGGTCGAGCTTGAGGCCGACGCGCTCCCCATCTCCATCCGAAGGTCGCTCCCCAACGGCTTTACCCAGGACATCCCCATCAAGGCGTTCGCGTAGCGGAGGGCGAAATGGTGCCCCGCAGAGCCGTCTTCGTGACGGAGCAGCTCCCTCCCGCAGCCAGGGACGTCCTGAAGGGGTACGACCTCTTCGAAGGCGAAGCGGACGACGCGTCGCTCGCTAGGTGCGAGGCGCTGATCTGCTGGCCGCACAGGGTGAAGCCGGAGCTCATCAGGAAGATGACCGGCCTGAAAATGATCCAAGCGATGTCAGCCGGGGTGGACAGCTTCGATTTCGCGTCCCTCCCTCCCGGGGCGGCCGTCTACTCCAACGCCGGCGCTTTCACTGAGCCGGTAGGAGAGCATGCCTGGGGGATCCTCCTGGGGGTGGCGAAGGGGGTGCACCTCCGCAACCAGAGGTCCACGCCCCGGAAGCTGCGCGGGAAGACCCTCCTGGTGGTGGGGGCGGGAGCCATCGGGTCAGAGGTCGCCAGGCTGTCGAAGTCCCTGCGGATGAGGACGGTCGGGGTCTCCAGGTCCTTCCGGGACCCTGGCGCTTTCGACGAAAGGGCGCCGCTCTCGTCGCTGCCAGAGAAGCTAGGGGAGGCGGACGCCGTGGTGATGGCCCTCCCTCTCACCAGGGAGACGCGCGGGCTCATGACCTACGACCTCCTTTCGAGGACGAAGGAAAGCGTCATCCTGGTCAACGTCGGGCGAGGAGAGAGCATCCAGGAGGAGGGGCTCCTCCGCTGGCTGAAGGAGAGGCCGGAAAGCAGGTTCGCTACCGACGTCTTCTGGGACATGGGAGGGCGGGAGTCATTCGACACGCCCGCATGGGGGCTCCCCAACTTCGCAGGGACCCTGCACGTCTCAGGGGTCCCCCTCGGGGACGACCTGACGGCGGTGAGGGTGGCGGCCGCCACCAACGTGAAGGGCTTCTTCGAGACGGGTAAGGCGGCCAACCGGGCAGACCCGGCGGAATACCTCTGACGGCTGCCATACCTCCATCCCGGACGACCGCCTAGGGGACACCTGGACCGTCATTGGGGCGGACGGACCCCATGAGACATCTAGGCAGTGGTTAAATACGCGGTGGCGGGCCCGTGCCGAACAAGGTCAGCCATATGCCAAAAAAGAAATCCGACACGAACGCGTCAGAGGGACACAAGGCCACTGAACAGGCCGCAGCGCCAGCAGCGCCAGCACCTGCAGCACCGGCACATCAACACACGCCAGCCCAGAGGACCGCACCGTTGAACCACATCTTCGTGGGGCAGAAGCCTGTGATGAACTACGCCATGAGCGCACTCATCCAGCTCGCTTCGGCAGGAGAGGTGACGGTGAAGGCCAGAGGGATGGCGATCAGCAGGGCAGTCGATGTGGCAGAAATCGTCACCAAGAGGCTGGGCAACGGCCAGTTCAAAGTCAAGGACATCGGCATAAGCACCGAAGTCGTTGGCGAAGGCGCCGAAACAAGGAACATCTCCTCGATCGAAATAGTCGTCGGCAAGTAACCAGAGCAACCCATCCAATACCGGTTTGGTAAGGAGAGGTCAGCGGAGGCTCCGGCTGTCCGCTGATAGTCTGGCGAGCAGGGCGAGCTTGTCTGCCCGCCCCAGCTTCTTTATCTCTGCTTCCCGCTTCAGCGCCCTCCCCCGGCTCGTCGCAGGCTCGAAGAAGGCGAGCCTGACCGGTCTCCGCCCGCGGGTGTACTTCGCCCCTCGCCCCGAATTATGCTCCTCGACCCTCCTCGCCAGGTCGGTGGTGACCCCCGTGTACAGAGTCCCGTCCGCGCACCTGACCACGTAGACGTAGTACGGAGCCACGCGCACCCCTGCCAAGACGGCGACTATAGGCAGTCGCGATGCTAACTACGGTTTAATGCGAGCGCACGCGTGAAACGAGACCATGACGCCGCTGGAAGGCGGAAAGACGGCCGCATGATGCCTATGGACCCTCCTCCCCATGTGCGCCACGGAGCCGGCGGCGAGCTGTCTGTTTCTGAGCAACGAAGCTGAACGCGCGATCTTCGTGGAGACTCCCTCAGCGTCCACGCCGAGCCAGTCGGAGCTCTGGTGAGCGCGCCGATTAATTTTTTGCGCGCGTGTCGCAATATTTCTCGCTCGCCGGGGATAAAGTTATAAGAGAAAATTCTTGGCCGTCGCGTAACAAAAAGTTGGTCGACACTCGCACGCAGTCCGTCTCGCGGTCGGGCGTTGCGGCGCCGAGGTTTGCTGACGGGGATCTATACAGCCTAGCGGAGAAGCACGGGACTCCGTACTTCCTGATAGACGAAGCGACCCTGAGGAGGAAGGTCTCCGAGATGGAACAAGGCTTCAGCGAATACAAGGGGGTGTTCAGGGTCGCGTACTCGGTGAAAGCGAACTTCAACCCCTCGGTGATAAGGACGTTCGCGAGCGAGGGGATACTCTTCGACCTCACCGCCCCCAGCGAAGTCGTCTTCGTGCAGAAGGCCGGAGGCTCGGCCGAGAACGTGATGTACACCAGCATCACCGAGACCAAAGCGGAGTACGAGCAGGTGCTGAAGATGGGGGTGAGGAAGATCGTGGTGGCGAGCCACACCGGTTACCTGAACCTGGCCGAGGCGGCCTCCAAGCTCAACGTGACGGTCAACGCGATGATCAGGGTGAACCCCGAGGTGCACGTGCACGCCGAGCTCCACGGGTCCATGGGGCACGGGAAGTTCGGGCTCCAGTTCAACGGAGGGAGCCAGGACAGCGCCCTGGTCGTCCTGAAGAAGGTCCTCGGGACGCCTCTGCTGAGGTTCGAGGGGTTCCACTTCCACCTGGGGAGCCAGATCGACGATCCGTCCTGCTACGCAGAGGCGATAGAGAAGCTCGAGGCGTTCATACTGGGCGCCAGAAGGCAGCTCGGAGAGTTCAGGGTCAACACCATCGATATCGGGGGAGGCGTTCCGGTCCCCTACGGCAGGAAGGTGCCGACCCCCAAGGACCTCGGAGACAAGATAGTCGGGCAGCTCAACAGCCTTGTGGAGAGCATCGGGGACAGGTTCATGCTTGTCGCGGAGAGCGGGAGGTTCCTCACGGCCGAGTCGACCGTCCTGGTGACGCGCGTGGTGAACATGAAGAGGTTCGGAGAGACGAAATACATCTACGTCGACGCGGGCTACAACGTCCTCCTCGACTCTGCGCTGCTCAAACACGAGTACCCGGTGGACGTCGTCCCCGGAGGCAAACCCTCTCCGCAGAAGGTCGCCCTGGTCGGGAGGCTCTGCGACCCGCTCGACGTCTTCCCAATCTCCAGCAGGTCGAAGCTCGGAGGAGCGGAGCTCGGGAAGCTGGTCGTCTTCCGTGAAGTCGGAGCGTACTCTCTGGTCATGAACATGCCGTTCCACAGCCAGCCGAGGCCCCCGGTCCTGATGCGAGGGAGCCAGGGGAGCTACTCGGTTGTCAGGAAGGGCCAGGACGTCGAGCGGCTCTTCGCCGACGAGGGCGGAGACTGCCTCTCGAACTGAGCGCCTAGCCACCGGCCCAGGAAGGGGCGCCCCTCTTGCGTCGGGCGAACTGAAATATCCGCCGCCCGGGGGCTGCGGCAGAAGTGACACTCGAAGTCATAGTCGGGCCGATGTTTTCAGGTAAGACCTCCGAGCTGATCAGGCTGGTCGAGCGCGAGATCTATGCCAAGAAGAGGGGGGCGATATTCAAGGTCGACTTCGACAGGCGGTACGGCGAGAAGGAGGTCGTCACCCACAACGGGCTGAGGTACGAGGCCTATTCGATACCGTCTTCAGACGAAGGGGTGAAGAAGATCGAAGAGGCCGCAGAGTCCAACGGCCTCGACGCCATAGGGGTCGACGAAGTGAACTTCTTCCCGGAAGCGATAGTGAAGGTCCTCGACACCCTTGCCGACCGGAGGAAGGTGATCGCGTGCGGGCTGAACCTGGACTTCCGGGCGGAGCCGTTCCGGACCACCACGGAGCTGGCGGCCAGGGCCGACCGGGTGAGGTACCTCAGCGCCGTCTGCGTGGTCTGCGGGCAGGAGGCCACCAGGACGCAGAGGCTGGTGGGCGGGAAGCCTGCCCCCAGGGACTCCCCGGTCATCGCGGTCGGCGGGAAGGAGATGTACGAGCCCAGATGCAGGAAGTGCTACGCCCCCCCGACGTGACCGGCCGTCAGAACTGTTGATAACACCCGCGGCGGGGTCCGTGAGGGCGTAGCTCTTGGCGCACCAGCCCACTGACAAGGAGGGGAGGCCGTACCACGTCAGGTTGTCGAAAGCAGACGTCGGAAGGGTGGCCCTCCTCCCGGGAGACCCGGGGCGGGTCCCGCTCATCGCGCAGCGCCTCGACGGCGCGAGGGAGCTCAACGCCAACAGGGAGTACGTGGCTTACGGCGGGAAGACAGGGGGTGAGAAGGTGCTCGTCATGAGCACAGGGATCGGCGGACCCTCGACAGCCATAGCCGTCGAAGAGCTGGCGCGGCTTGGGGTCGAGGTGATGATAAGGGTCGGCACCTGCGGCGCCATCCAGCCTTCCCTGAAGCTGGGGTCGCTGGTCATCGCGGACTCCGCCGTCAGGATGGACGGCACCAGCCGCCAGTACGTCATGGAAGGTTATCCTGCGGCGGCCACGCCGGGGGTGGTCCTGGCGCTGGCGGAAGCTGCCGCCTCGCTCGGCAAGGATGCCGCGGTGGGGGTCGCTGCCTCTACCGACTCGTTCTACGTCGGCCAGGGGAGAGAGGGTTTCGGCGGATACCTCCCCCCCGACAAAGCCCGGATAGTGGAAGACCTCCGGGCGGCGAAGGTCCTCTGCTTCGAGATGGAGGCGTCTACGCTGTTCACTCTGGGGAGGCTTTTCGGACTGAAGACGGGGGCCGTCTTCGCGGTGGTAGCGAACCGCGCGACAGACGAGCTCGGCCACGGCGTCGGGGTGGACGACGCGATAGAGGTGGCGCTCGCCGGGGTCAGGGGCCTGAAGAAGCGCTCGATCTAGGGGGCCAGGACGGCACCGAGCACGTCCCGACCCATCATGTGGCCGAGGGAGCCGCGCTTGGCGTCGGCTTCCGTGAACCTCCTTCCGTCCCCTTTCTCTGAGGTCACGAGCAGCGGGAAGGGGTCGTCGGAGTGCATCTTGGTCGTGCACGGGGTGCTGTGGTCGCAGGAGACCCCGAGGCGGAGGCCCTCGATCTTCCCTGCCGCGGAGAAGAAGTCCCGGTCGATCTCTTCGATGCACCTCTTCTTCCCCCGGGCGTCGCCGTCGTGGCCGAACTCGTCGGGCCCCTTGATGTGGACGTAGACCAGCCCCCCCTCGCGCGCCGCCGATGCGAACAGCGAGGCTTTCTCCCGCAGGTCGTGCCTGTCCTTTATGGGGACCATGCTCATCCCGAGGAGCTTCGCGATCCCCACCTCGGCCGGCATCTCCACCAGCGCGGTCCCCCTGCGCCCGTACTTCTCTTCGAAGGGCGGGAGGACAGGGACGTGGTCCCCGGCGTCGCGGAGGAGGACGCAGTTGGCCGGGAGCTTTCCCGCCTCCACCCTCTCGGCGTTGACCTCGCTCTTCTGAAGCGCCCTGGCCGCCTTGGCCGTGAACTCGTTGACCAGCCCGGCGGCCCTCACCGCGCCCGCGTCTCTCGTCTCCGGGACGCTCTTCGCCACCCTGTCCGTCCCCTTGGTCTCCTTCGCGGCGCCGAACCCGCCGACCCTAGAGTACGCCGGGTCCGTGTTGGTGATCGTCGCCGAGAGGGGACGCCCGGCCCTGACCACGAGCACGCCGCGGTAAGACACGGTCGCCCTGAACTCGAACTCGGCGCCCGCGAGCGACACCCGACCGATGTCCTTGGCGAGGCGCTCCGCCTCGTCCTGGGTCAGGTCCCGCCCCGCCCTCCTGTCGACTATCACGTCTCCTCTCGCGGACGCCAGGTTCGCCCGCAGAGCCAGGTACCCGTCCTTCATCTCCATCCCGGAGCCCACCGCCTCCACCACGCCCCTCCCAGGGTACCCCGCGCCGAAAGAGTATCCGAGCATGCTGAAGACTGCGATGTCCGACTCGGGGGCTATCCCCCTCCCGACCGAAGTGACGGTCCCCAGCTTCGACCTCGAAGCTATCCTGTCGAGGTTGGGGGTGTACGCGCCCTGCAAGGGGGTGACGAAGTTCAGACCAGGGACGGGCCTGTCACCGCACCCGTCGAGGAGGACATACCCGGCCTTCATGCTCGCGAGGCAGGGGCCCCCTGGTCCCCATTTGTTTCTTTTCCCGACTCGAGCCCCGGCGCCTCGGCTCGGAGGAGAGGGAGCAGGGGGCCCGCCCCGTCTGCCTCCAAAGGCTAATATCGTGTCAGGCGCGCAGGCGCGCCTATGGTCGAAATCAGGAAAGATTATTTCACAGAGAAGCTCTCGATAATCCTCCCCGACAGGGGGCTGAAGCCGGGCCAGGTCATCCCGCAGCGGGCAGAGAAGTGCAACTACTGCGCGGGGAACGAAGAGATGACCCCGCCGGCGGACCTCGTCCTCGTCAGGCGGGGAGACACCCTGCTGAAGCAGACCGACTCCGAAGGAGACGTCGTGAAGAACTGGTCGGTGAGGATCTTCCCGGCGAAGAGCCCCCTCGTGGTCCCGACCGCGCCTCCCTCGTACGGGGAGCCCCCTCACTACAGCGAGCCTGCTGTGGGGTACCACTACGTGCTGGTGGCGACCCCGAAGCACGACCAGCCGTTTTCAAAGATGGACATCGAGCAGTGGACGAACATACTCGCCTCCCTGCAGGACAAGGTCAGGTGGCTCTACTCGCAGAAAGGGGTGAGCTACGCCCTGGTCTACGTGAACAGCGAGAAGGACGGCCCCCCCACGGCGGTCCATCCCAGCATCCAGATGGTGACCACCCCGAGGGTCCCTCCTGCAGTGGAAGAGGAAGCCGACACCGTCCAGACCTCCCTGAACGACCTGGGGGTCTGCCCGATGTGCCAGGTGGTGACGGCGGAGACGGGAGGGCCGAGGCAGATCCTCGCCACCGACTTCTTCCTGGCCTTCGCGCCCTGGGTGTCGACGCACCCCTTCGAGTTCTGGATCTACCCGAAGAGGCACATGACGAGCCTGCTGAAGCTGTCCCAGAAGGAGATGATGGACCTGGCGCTGATGCTCAGGTCGACCCTCGGCGGGCTGGCCAGGGCCCTCGACTCCCCGAACTTCACGATGGTCTTCCACAGCTCGTCGGAGAAGAAGACCACGAAGCAGATACACTGGCACATCGAGGTCTACCCCAAGAGGGAGAAGTGGACCGGACTGGAGCTGGGAGGCGGGATATACGCGAACGAAGTGTCCCCGGAGGGGGCCGCACAGGTCCTGGGGGCGAGCTCTAGGAAGGAGCTGGCACAGCTCGTCGGGATAAGATAGACTCTCTCTACTTGGAGCCCAGCCTCTGCCTGAGCTTCGTCAGGAGCCGGGTAGGGAGGGGGTCCACGCGCCTCAGCACGGCCAGATAGTAAGACGCCATGTCCAGCTTGTAGGCCATGGTGACGAGCTCCGCCAGGGGTGTAGGGCCCGAACCCTCCACGGTGACAGGGTCAGCTCCCCTCTGCTTGATCGCCGAGCCGAACCACCCCATCCTGGTCGACATCTTCGGGTCGTCGGCAGAGCAGCGAAGCAGGACCGGGACGAAACGCGGGTCCGGGCTCTCCCAGGTCTCGACGTCGTTGTGCATGGCCTCCGGGACCTCCTCGAAGAAAGCGTGGGTCTTCGCGTTTTCGTTGACCGAGTTGCAGAACCTGACCCCGACCCCCCTCGTCACCCGCGTCCCGTAAACCTTGGGGGTGGACTCCCGGACGGCGAGGGCGAGAGACTTCGCGGCGTTCCTCGACGCCGAGACGTCGGCGGACAGCCTCTTCCACTCCGACCCGAGCGCCTCCGCGGCCTGTTCGGCCTCGACCCTAGCGGAGAGCCCCAGGGCGGCGTCGACGACCCTGACGCAGGCGAACAGCATAGCCGGGGTGCCGTAGCGGGGCGCCCTCACTGTCGGGAGCCCGACGAACGGGATGTTGGACGCCTCCGCCAGCTCCTTCAGCTCTCCTCCGCCGGACACCACGACCACGTCCGCCCCCCTCAGCATCGCCGACTTCGCCATCCCTATCGTCTCCAGCGTCCCCCCGGAAGCGCTGCAGGCGAGGGCGAGGGTCCCCCTCATGTCCCCTCCGGGGAGTGACCCCTTGTACACAGAGACGTCCCTTCCGTCCCTCGCGAAGAGCCACCCGGAGATTATGTCGCCTGCGGACGCCGACCCTCCCATCCCGAGGAAAGCGACGCGGGAGTACGTCCCCCCGGAGAAGGGAGCGTCCACTGCGAGCCCCTGCCGCGCCAGGGCGGGCCACTCGCGGTAGGCGGAGTAGACGTCGGACCTGTCCACCCGCGGCTGACCCTCGAACTGGTCCTTCAAAGCATGACTGCCTCCCCGGTCAAGAAGACGCCGCCGTCCAGCCTATCTTCCCTTTCCTTGCGCCGGCCCTCTTCCGCTCCTGAGACGTGTCCGCGAACGCCCCCCTTATCGCCGCCTCTTCTTCCCTGGAAAGGACGAGCCCCCTCCTCTCCATCATCCTCCTCTGCGTCTCGAGGACCGACTCGAGGACCAGTTCGACCTTCCTCCCGGCCACCCCGTCGAAGTAAGTGAAGCTCGGGACGTCCGAGCTGGCCAGCCCCGAGACGTGCGACCCGGTCCCCACCGACCTCCCGGCGTGGACGAGGGCCCCGATGGAGAGCTTGGCCATGTCCCCCACCACGGGGCCAAGCTTCACCATCCCGCTGTCCACCCTCTCTCCAGCCACGGTCGGCCTGACTGTCCCGTAGGTGTTCTTCAGGTTGCTGAAGGTGCACCCGGCCCCGAGGTTTACCCAGGACCCGATGTACGAGTCGCCGACATATCCGTGGTGCGCCTTGTTGGTGTACGGCATGATTATCGAGTTCTCGACCTGCCCGCCTACCTTGCACCCTTCGAAGACGGATGTCCCGCCCCCTATGAGGGCCGAGTACACCTTCGTCCTGGGGCCGATGTAGCACGGCCCCATTATCCTGCTGAAGCTCTCCACGGACGCCCCCCTGTCGATGACGATGGGCCCAAGCCTCGCGTCGAACGTAGTCTTCCCCTCCACCTCCGCCGTCCCTTCTACCATCAGGTTTGTGGCGGGCCCCCTCACCTCCGCCTCCCTCGGCAGTGCCAGGGGCTCTTCGAACCTCTTCGACTGCTCCGCGATGGCGAGCCCGTTGCTCTCGACCAAGTCCCAGTAGCCGCTGAAGAGCGGGTCCTGAGGAGGCGCGACCTTCTCCGCCTGCTTGACGGCTTGTGAGACCGCGCCCTTCGTCAGCACCCCGGGCCTGAACGGGGCGGCGTCGAGCCGCGCGGCGACGAGGGCCCCCCCTGCTACCGCCGCGAACGGGCCGGAGGAGGACGCGGGAGAGACGAGCCCCCGTGTGGGCCTGGCCCGGGCGTTCACGAAGAAGGCAGGCCCCCGGACCTTCTCGTTGTACTGCATCCCGGTGGCATCCCTGGACAGGGTGGCGAGCTCCGGCCTCCCCCAGAGTATCGGTTCCCTGGCATCAGGGATCCGCTCCAGGAGGGCGGCGAGGAGGGTCTTCACCCCCCAGCGGAGGAGGCTGGCGTGCCTCAGCCGGACGAGGGGTCCGAAACCAGCGATCCCCTCGTCCTCGAACACGACTACCTTCGTGGTCGGGTACCCCCGTCCTGGAGGTCCTTGGTATACAAGTCATTGGCTTCCTTGAAGGACTTCCTGTCGCCTATGTCCATGAAGGAGCCCTCGACCTTCACCGCGTAGATCCGCGCCCCCTTCGACCCTGCCTCCTTGAACGCGTCGTTCATTTCATAGACCTTCCCGGAGGCGATGTACTTCAGGAACTCCTTCTCCATGACGTAGCACCCGACGTTGATGTACCCTGATATGGTAGGCTTCTCCCTCCATTCCACCAGCCTCCCGTCGCCGTCGGTCTCCATGAAGCCGTACTTCAGCTCGGTGCTGTACTTCATCAGGACCATGGTGGCCGCCGCCTTCTTCTTCAGATGAAAGTCGACCGCCTCCCCGAGGTCGAAGTCGAGGAGCTGGTCGCCGTAGATGCAGACGAACCTCCCCCTGACCTTCGGCTCGGCCGCCTTCAGCTGCCCCGCCGTCCCCAGGGGGCGCGGCGACGTCGCGTAGGTGATATTCATCCCCCATTCTTCGCCAGAGCCGAAGTACTCCTGTAGCATCTTGCCGAGGTACCCGGTGGACACCACCACGTCGGTGACCCCCCACTTCTTCAGCCACTCGAGGATGTGCTCCATTATGGGCTTCGGGCCCACAGGGAGCATCGGCTTGGGGAGGAGGAAGGTGTACGGCCGGAGCCTCGTCCCGAGGCCGCCGGCGAGAATCACTGCCTGTAGTTTATTGTCCTTCAGCGGGCCCACCTCTTGGGGCGAGGCTCGCGACTTCGTCTTTATACGCTTCATCAGTCCCCGAAAGGATGCACGGGTCGACGACCAGCCCCCTCACCCCCAGGGCGACGGCTCCCGCGATGTCGGAGCGGGTGAGCTTCTTCTGGGTCCGGAGGAGCACAGGCCTGGCCGAGAGCCTCGCTATCAATCCCAGGGTCGCGTAGTCGAGGGCGCTGAATGGGGCGCCGCGGAGCTGGTGGGGGACGGTCGCCACGTCCATCGCCTCCACCCCGTCGATCTCGGAGAGCTGTCTGACCTGCTCCAGGATGTACCCTGTGGCTATGGCCGTGATCTTCTTCACCCGAGAGTCTGCGAGGACGAAGGTGGGCATCTGGTGGGCGTACATCTCCACGAAGCTGAACGAGCTCGACATTATCCTCTCCCAGTACTCCTCGGTCAAGAGCCGCGCCCCCCCGACGAAGATGCCGCAGGGGACTGAAACGGTCGAGATCACGTCGTTGATGTAGACGTCATGCAGGTCATAGCTTCCGTAGTGGTTCGGCGACGAGCTTTCGTCCCCCTCGACGTTTAGCATGACGGCGTCGGCGCCCCCCTCGACCGCCTGGACCGCCAGCGAGGTGCTGTTCTTCGGAAGGCTGGCGATGACGGTATAGTCCCTCCCCTGGGACACGACCTCCAGCGGCCTTCGCAGCTGGCCTACCGACTCCATCTGCCACTGCCAGACGCCGTCAGGGCCTTAGAAGAGGGGTGCTCAAATGTGCGCAACACTTTGATATGTCCGTTTTAACAAGCCGGCTCGATCCTCGAGTCCGTTTGGACTTCCGGGCTCTCAGGGCCAGCGGGGCGCAGCACCCCGGGGATGGGCCGCTCGCAGTCGCTTCCAGACGGGGCGTCAGGGTTTCACCACGGCGGGGGTTTTCGCCCGGCCTCCTCCGTCCTCTTCCTGCGCTCCGAGCCGATGCCGCTCTAACCAGGTCCGACGGTCAGTTCACAGTGATGGATCGTCGAGTCCACCCTGGTATCTGGGACGTTGAATATCGACGACTTCTTGCAGCTGGGGCACCGGAAGTATCTGGAGTTCCACAGCCTGATCGCTGTGAGCGACCCGCCGAGGACCCACCTGTAGTCGAACTCGACCCCGCACTTCCTGCACTTGAGGTGCGAAGTCTGGACAGCCTTTGGCATGACCGTTCGCTCTGTCGGGTCGCCTAAAGGGCCCCTCCCCTAAGGAACGCCTTGCATGCGGGCCCGTCGGTCTTCGGGTCGCGTGCGTCAGGCCGTGATCCAGACGGTCAGGCCCAGGACCAGGAAGATCACGGTCAGGTACGGGCTGGTCAGCTTGAACAGGGTCCAGGCGGTCTTGCTGCTCTGGGTCATGGCGAGCCTGGCGCTGTAGACGAGGACCATCCCTCCGAGGACGAGGGCTGTCAGCGTGTAGAAGATGCTGACCCCCGGGGTGAAGAGGAAGATGGCGACCGAGAAGACGGTGAGGAGGGCGCTCGTCCCGGCGACGCACACGGACGCGACCCTGTCCCCGAAGACTACGGGGAGCATCGGCACCTTGGCGGCTTCGTAGTCTTCCCTGTTGAAGATGGCGAGGCTCCAGATGTGAGTAGGAATCCAGACTATGACCAGGGCAGACATGTAGAGGGCGAGCGGAGTTACCGCGCCCGCGACCGCCGTGTAACCTACGAGCACGGGCATCCCCCCGGATATCCCGCCGAGGATTATGTTCAGCCAGCTTCTGCGCTTCAGCAGGAGCGAGTAGACGACGATGTTGTCGATCAGCCCGAACAGCATGAACCCCGCGGAGACTGCGTTGATGAAGAAGAGGGGGACGAGGACTGAGGGGACAGCCATCGCCAGGCCGAAGATCAGGGCGCTCCGGGGCCTGATCCTGCCTGATGGGATGGCGCGCTTCATCGTCCGCTTCATCATCCCGTCTATGTCTCTGTCGTGGTAGTTGGTCAGGACCTCGGCCGACGCGCTCCCCAGGACCAGGGCGCCTATGCCGGAGGCGAGCAGCCCGGGCGAGAGGGTGGCCCCGGGGGTGACCTTGAAGGCCACGAGCATGGCGATGGCCCCTGTGAACACGAGGAGTCCCCAGATGCGGGGCTTCGTCAGCCGCCAGTAGTCTTCCAGGTGGTCCTTGACGGGCACGAGCGGCCCCGGTCAGCGCCGTAAGAAAAACGTTCGCCCCGCGTAGCCCGCGGCTACCCGGTCCTCCCCTTGGCGGCCTTCTCCCTGGAGACCTCTTCCGCCCCCTTCCCTTTCTTCAGGATGATCTCCCCTTCGGAAACGTACAGGACTATCTCGTCTCCTTCCTTCCAGTCGAACCCTTCGACTATCGGCCTCGGGAGGGTCACCCGCAGGCTGTTCCCTGTCTTGCCCAGGATCACCCGAAAGATGAGCGGCAACGGGGCCGCCAGTAATTACGTAAATAAAAACGTGAGTTTGTCAACTTTGGACACACCGGAGGTCAACTCTGCTCCCTCGTAGTCGATAAATCACTTGCGTTAATACACAGGTGCTAACGTGTCTTCTACAGCACGGATAAGTCAGGTCGTGAGCAGGCCTTTCCGCTGGGAGGATGTCGGCATAGACCTCTTTGATATGGAAGGTGCCCCCGACGGAACCTAGGGACCAGGACGGGACGGGGGACGCGCTCGCGGAGCTCGCGAGGGCGGCGCAAGAAGACCTGACGCGGGACGGCGGAGGGGGAGCCCCGGACGAGGGGGAGCTCATCGAGGGCCCTCTGGACGTGACGTTCGTGCTTGTCATCCCCGGATACAGGAGGGGAGACATCGGCGTGTATGCCGAGCAGGGGCGCCTGAAGGTGGAGTCGTACGACTTCAAGATAGTCAGGTGCCTGGGGAGCCCCATCGAGCCGACGACGGCCCGTACGACCTACGTCAACGGGGTCCTGTCCGTTCGGGTCGACAAAAGGCTCTGACGGGAGCGCGGTTTAATTACCGCCGCGACGTCTTCCGCTCCGTGACGGTATACGACAACCGCCGTGAGCTCTCCTCGGCCGAAGGGTTCGACGAGATATTCGAGATGGTGAAGGCGGCCACCGAGCTGTCCCTGGGGATGCACCGGGCGGGGCTGACCCTCGTGCTCGGGGACATCCCCAACTCGGTGGGCGCGTACCACGAGATGGGGTCCAACGCCATCGTGATGAACAGGAACCTGCTCCGGATCGTGGAGAAGCTCTCCCGGTCGAGGAAGAAGAGGAACGCGTACGTGTTCATGATACTCCTGCACGAGTACCTGCACAGCCTGGGGTACACAAGCGACAGGCAGGTGAGGGACCTCGGGAAGCAGATAACAGACGGGTTCTTGGGGAAGCACGTGGCCGGGGAGATGGCCGTGAAACCCCTGGACCAGTTCTTCCCCGACCTCGGGAAGTTCGCGGGATTCAGGGACCAAGGGGAGTACCAGACGGTGAGCAGGTTCGACTCCTCCAGCACGCCGTACATCGGCTGACAGCTGCAACGTGTAAATACGGTGCGGCAGGCCGCCCCTCGGACGCCTGGTGCCTCTTCAATTCGGCCTGGTTGCCCTTGACATCTTAGTATCTTGGATCAGGATGATACTCGCCCTCGTGCTGAGCATCGTCTTCGCCCTCGCCGTCGGGATCCTGGCGGCGAGGAACAAGAGGGCGGAGGGGGTGATACTTCCGCTGCTGGACATATTCCAGTCCATTCCCATCCTGGGGTTCTTCCCCTTCGTCATAGTCGCGATCTACGGCCCCCCGGGGTTCGCGCTGCACAACTTCGTAGGGGCGAACATCGCCGTCATCGTCCTCATATTCACGAGCATGTCCTGGAACATAACGTTCGGAGTGTACGAGTCGGTGAAGGCGATCCCCCAAGACTACGCGGACCTCCTCAACGTGTCCAAGGCGAGCTCCTGGCAGAGGATCAGGAGCCTCTACATCCCAGCCTCCATGAGCAGGATCGCCTACAACACGCAGATCTCCTGGGCGGTAGGGCTCTTCTTCCTGGTGGCCAGCGAGATCATCAGCTCGGGCTCGACCAGCATCCCGGTGGGGTACGGCATAGGGGTCGCGGTGTCCGAGTTCGTCTACCCCACCTTCGACTATGGCAACTACGTCCTTCTCGTGGCAGGCATCGTGGTGGCGGTCATCATCTGGAGGTTCCTCTTCCTCAGGGAGTTCGCCCTCTGGTCGGAGAAGTACAAGATGATGGAGGAGCCGAGGGAGGTCAGGCGCGACCCCATCCTGCAGTTCTATTCGTGGGTCAGCCACCGGAGCCTGTCGAAGCTCTTCCTGATACGCCCCGGGAGAGGGGTGACCCGGTTCACCTCCTCCATCGCCAGGTTCAGGAAGGGGCTGAAGTACGCGGGGATGATTTTCCTTGGGCTGTTCTTCCTGGTCGTGGCGGCGGCCGTGGGGGCGTCCGGGGGGCTCGGGGCCATCTCCATCCCCTCGCCTTCGTACCTCGCCTCGCAGGAGCTCTTCGTGATCTACAACCTGGCCGTGTCTTTCGTCCGCGTCTGGTTCGTGGTGGCCGTCTGCGTCGCCATCGGGCTCCCCCTCGGCATAGTGGTGTCGCTGAACTTCAAGCTCTACGACACCGTTTCGCCGCTGCTCGAGGTCATCTCCTCGATCCCGGCCCCGATCCTCCTCCCGGCCATCCTCCTCATCCCGCTGATCGGGAGGAACCCGGAGGCCGTGGCGGACATCGTGATACTCCTGTCTGTGTTCTGGTACATAGTCTTCAACGTGATGGCGGGGGTAAGGACCCTCCCCGCCGACATGAAGGAGCTCCCTCGGGCTTATCGGGCCGGGAAGGTGTCGGCCTGGAGGAACGTCTACATCCCGAGCGCGATAACCGCCCTGGTCACCGGGGCGATCACCGCGGTGGGCGGAGCCTGGAACGCGCTGATCGTGGCCGAGTATTTCCAGTTGAATCCGTCCAGCCCCCCGCTCTCCCAGGTCCAGGCTGGGATAGGGAAGGTCATCACCATAGCCACGAACAAGGGAGACAATCTCACCCTCTTCCTTGCAGTGTCCACCATGAGCGTGCTGATAGTGGGTTTCAACCTCACGGTCTGGCGGAGGCTGTACAACCGCGCTACGAGGCGCTACACATACAACAGATAGGAGCCGCTACTTTCCGGTCCCGCGCAGCCGCCGGCCGCGCCTCTCCCTCGCCGACTCGGCCAGGGCGACGGCGTCGAACGCCACGACCGCCATACCCAGGAAGAGGGACCAGATCGGGAAGTAGACCGGGCTCGAGGCAGACTGCGACGAAGCCGCGACGGTGAACGTCGTGGAGCCGGACACACTGACGTTGTGCCCGTTGTCGTAGGAGGCGGTGGCGGTGTAGCTCCCAGGGGGGAAGCTGGACGACCCAGCGATGCCATTGAAGAGGATGGTGACCACGTTCGGCGGGACGTGGGTGCTCGCCGAGTTCGAGGTAGGGCCGTTGTATGACCACGCCACCTCCTGCTGGCAGGCGGCCTCGGCCGTGGCCTTGATCGACGCGCCGGTCTGATAGGTCCCGCTTGGAAGGTCGAGAGTGACGTCGCATCCGGTGGATGTGGTCGAGGTCTGTGCCGAAGTGGTCGTGCTGGCGGTCGAGGTAGCGCTCGACGTGGTGGAATCTGACGTCGCGGTCGACGTCGTCGAGGTAGTTGTGGCGGTCGTCGAGGTGGTCGTGGTGGAAACGGCGACCGATCTGGTGGTGCTCTGGACCGACGTCGTCGAGGTGGTCGTGGTCATCGTAGTGGTGTTCGAGGTGGAGCTAGTCTCAGTGGTAGAGGCGGTGGTGGTAGTCGACGTCGCGGGGGGCGAGGTCCCTCCTCCCTCCGAACGGGTGGAGGTCGTGCTCGACCGCGTGGTGAGGGCCGTCGCAGTGGAGCTCGATGCTGAAGACGTCGAAGCGGTGGAAACGGTCGAAACGGCCGTCGAAGTCGACGAGACCGCCGGCGAGTGGGCGTAGGGCCCCTGGGTGAAGCCGCTCGCGGCGGACCCGGCGTAGGGGATGACGATCCCCGACACCACCACTATGACCGTGAGCACGTTCACGCTGACGATGACGTGCGTCGGGATCATGAGGTTCATTTGACCCCTCTGGTCGCCTCCCAAGTCTCGGTCGCGAGGAGCGTCACGATGAGCACGTTCACGAGCATCCCGGCCGCTGCGATCCCGGGGGCGAAGGTGGTCCCAATGCCGCTCCATACCATCCCTATTATCGACCCGACTATCCCCATGTAGACCCCCTTGACCCAATGTATCTCTGACCAGAGGAGGGCCGCGGATACCACGTAGATGACCCCCAGGACGAGCATGACCGCCCCGAATCCGCCTAGCAGCCCCTTAGACGCGCCCCCTCCGGTCGAGACGTTGACCAGGAACGTCCCCTGGAGGGCGCCGGGGTTGGCCATGATCGCCGTCCCGACCGCTATGGAGAAGATCGCGGCCACGGCGCAGACGAGGGCGGCCACGACGGTCGGGCCCTTGAAGAGGAAGCTGTTCTTTATCGCGTCGTTCCTCTTCTTCTCGCTGGTTTCTTCTCCCAAATGCTAGCTTTCCCTGTAAAACAGTTACGGGTGAGTCTGGTTGTGTAGATATGCGTTGCCTTCTCCCCGAGCGCCCGCGGAGCTTGCGCTTCGGTCCAGCCCTTGGGCTGCCTCGATAAGCGTAAATCCGCTGGAAATCGGAGGCGCGTGTTTGTCTCAGGGTCGGGTCCAGGTGGCACGAGGAGACACAGTCGTCACGGTCGACCACGTGAGCCTCGACTACCGCAAGGAGAAGGAGCCGTTGCCCGTCCTGACGGACGTCTCGCTGAAGGCAGGCAGGGACGAGCTGGTGGCGATCACCGGGCCCTCTGGCTGCGGGAAGTCGACCCTGCTCCGGATAGTTTCCGGTCTGATACGGCCGACGTCGGGGACGGTGAGGGTCCTGGACTCCGAGGTCACCGGCCCCAGGGACGACATAGCGATGGTCTTCCAGAACTTCGTCCTCCTCCCCTGGAGGACCGCCCTGGAGAACGTCATGTTCGGTCTCACTTCGAAGAAGGAGCTCACAGAGGCACAGAGACAGGAGCGGGCCCAGAAGGCCCTGGACGTGGCCGGCCTTACAGGGTTCGAGAGCGTCTATCCGGGCGAGCTTTCCGGCGGGATGAAGCAGAGGGTGGGGGTCGCCAGGGCGCTCGCCACCGAGCCGAAGGTCATGCTCATGGACGAGCCGTTCAGCTCCCTCGATGACCTCACCGCGGAAAGGCTCAGGAAGGAGACGTACACGCTCCTGATCAGCCCGCAGACCTCTGTCCAGTCGGTCATCCTCGTGAGTCACAACGTGGAGGAGATCATCGAGCTCGCGGACAAGGTGGTGGTCCTCTCCGGCCGGCCGGCGCACGTGGTCGGCGAGCTCACCGTCGACATCCCAAGGCCGAGGAACAAGAAGTCTGACGAGTTCTTCCAGTGGGTAGACAAGGTCTATGCGCTTCTTTCGTGAGCTTGCGCCGTTGCTTAAATCAGAGGCCTGCGGTGCCTGGCGCTGGTCCTGATTGGCTGACACCGCCCGCCCGCTTCCTACGGCACTGATGATGCCTGGACACGTCAGAGGGGGGCAGGTGATCAGCCTCGTGGAGATAACCGGGAGCATCGGGGACAAGATCGACATCCCCAAGCTGGCCGACGAGATGGGAGCTGACGTCTCGGTCCTCCTCCCCATCCTGGACGCCGCCGAGATGCTGGGGCTGGTCCGCGTGGAGAAGGGGGACGTCAGGCTCACAGAGCTAGGGCTCAAGTTCCAGAAGACCACCAAAAACAAGCTGACGACGCTGAAGGACAGGATCGCCACCATAGAGCCCTTCCGGACCGCGCTCGAGCTAGCCAGGGGGAAGTCGGTCACCACAGCGGACGTGGCGGAAGCCCTGGGAGACGCCGGGCTGAGATGGCACTACCAGCCAGAGATCAACGAGTCGGTGATACAGACCCTCCTCATCCACTGGTCCATCTACGCGGGGCTCCTGAAGTACAACGGGAAGACGGGCAAGTTCCAGCGAGCCTAGCCGCCAAAGCGGTGCACGAAGGTCCCGCCGGTCACCGTCCCGACCACCCCTACCTTCCTGAACAGGGCGGGGTGCATCCCGGCCACGGCCGAATCGAGGACGGTGAAGTCCGCGGCATCCCCCTCGTCGAACCCCGGGAGGTCGAAGCCGTTCGACCGGGCGTTGGCCGTGTACAGCTTGAAGGCGCTCGCAAGGTCGAGGGCCTCTTTGGGGACGGCGCCCCCCCTTGTCATGGCGGCCCACATCCCCCGGATGGGACTCAGCGATTCGACAGGGGAGTCGGAACTCCCGGAGACGGTCAGCCCGTCTTCCAGCATGGAGCGGAACGGATAGAGGTCGTCCGCCCGGTCTTCCCCCAGCCTTTCGGCCGCCCAGGTGTCGGATGTGACGAAGCACGGCTGGACGGCCGCCCTTATGGCGTGCTTCGCCATCTTGGACCTCAGGTCGCGCGGTAGGAGCGCCGCGTGCTCTATGCGATGGCGCCTTGGGTTGCTCGCGCCCGCCACGGCCCCTAGCGCTTCCGCCGCCTGCTCGACCGCCCTGTCCCCGATGGCGTGGATGATCGCCTGGTAGCCGAGGGAGTCCACCCGATCCACGAGGGCGCCGAGTTCCTCGTCGCTGTACCTGAGGAGGCCGCTGGTCTCGGGCGCGTCGGCGTAGGGCTCCCTGAGGGCGGCGGTCCTCGCGCCGAGGGAGCCGTCCGCGTAGATCTTCACCCCGTTCAGGCGCACCCTCTCTCCGGACAGCGTCTTTTCGAGCCTCTGTTCCCGGACGAACTCGAGGGACTCGGGGGGGACGTAGACCCGGTAGCGGAGCGCCAGCCTTGACTCGGCGGCCAGCGCGGACAGCGCCTGCAGCTCGTCGCGGTAGCCGTCGGGGGAGACGATGCAGTGCACCGCGGTGAGCCCGAGCCTGGCAGCTTCCCCGTCGAAGGCCTGGATGTCTGCGGCGGCCCTCTCCGGGGTGCTCGGGATGCTCCCGTAGACCTCGGTCAGAGCGGTCTCCTTGACGATTCCCGTCAGTCCTCCCGACGCGTCTCTCTCGTACTCCGGCCCGGATCTGGAGGCGAACCCGAGCCTCCGGAGCGCCTCGCTGTTGAGGAGGGCGACGTGCCCGCAGACCCTGGAGAGGGAGACGGGGTTGGCGGGGGAGACGTCGTCTATGTCCCCCCGGGATGGCATCTTCCTGTCGGGGAACGCCTCCTGGTCCCACCCCATGCCGACCACCCACTCCCCCGGGTGAGCCCGCATGACCCCCGCCTGGAGCCTGAGGCGGATACCGGTGATGTTGCTCGTCCCCCTCAGGTCGACGCTGCGCTTGAGCCGGCCGTACTCGAACGGGTGGCAGTGGGTGTCGACCAGCCCTGGGACAACCGTCCCCCCGTTGGCGTCCAGGACCGCCGTGCCTGAGGGGACGTCAGGCTCCCCTCCGGTGTACAGCTTGACCACCCGTCCCCGCTCGCAGTAGACCCCTCCCGTGGCCGAGTCGAGGAAGGTGCAGTCGCGGACGAGGAGCCCCTTCAACCCAGCGCCCTCCTGGCGAAGGCGGCCGAAGACGACCTCGACCCGGAGGCGGCCAGCATCCTGAGGTCGTCCGGGGAGTCGATGTCAGACATCACCCCTTGCGCGGTACAGACCCCCACGGTGAGCCCCATGGCAGACGCGGAAGAAAGGTGGCTCCAGAAGCTGTCGCTGTCGTAGCTCAGCGGGAAGGCGGCGCTCCGAGGGAAGAGGAGCGCGTTGGTGCCGTCGAAGGCGGCCGACGGCGCGATCACGACCTTCGCCCCGCCTTCATGGAGGGCGACTATCCGTCTGAGGTCTGACGCCCGCAGGAAAGGGAGGTCAGACGGGAGGACGAGTATCTGACGGGCCGCAGCCGCACCGATCCCTGCTCTGACCGCGCCGTTGACCCCCGTGTCGGCCGCCTCCCTCACCACCCTGGCTCCGAGGGACCCTGCCAGGCGGATGGCCCCGTCGTCTGAGGACACGACGAAAGTGGACCCCGCCAGCCCGGCCCTCCGGAGGGCTGCCATGACCTCCTTGAGGAAGAGCCCGGCGAGCTCCCTCCTTTCGCCTTCCGAGAGGACCCCGGAGAGCCTGGACTTCCCTGAAGGTTTCACAGGGACGATCACCGCGAGCTGGCTCAGGCCTCCAGCACCTCTCGCGCGAGCCTCGCCTCGTCGGCTGGCCCTGCCATCTTGGTCTCTCCGAGACGGCACTCCACGCCGAGGGCGTCTATGCGCGGCTTGAGACCTGCGTCCGCGTCCGAGACCAAGAGGGCGCCTATCACCCCCGCGTAGAGCCGGGCCACCCCCAGGGAGTCCGGCCTCTCCCCTGCGGCTTTCATCAGCTTCCCCGCGGGGCCGCTGAAGGGCGCACTCCCGACCATGGGGGAAACGGCGACCACCCGGCGGCTCGAGGAGACCAGGTTCCTGAAGCCCGGGACCGCAAGCATGGGGCCGATGCTGGTGATGGGGTTCGCGGGACAGACCACGACCCGGTCAGCCCTCCTGACGGCGTCCGCCACCTGCCGGGTGGGCCGGGCCCTGGACGCACCCCTGTAGTAGACCCGGTTGACCCGGGGCCTCCCAAGGTCCCTGACCCAGAACTCCTGGAGGCCCAGCTCTCCCTTCGGGGTCGAGACCGTGGTGCGGACAGGCTCGTCGCAGGCGGGGAGCACCCGAGGCTCTGCGCCAAGCGCCTTCCGGATCCTGTCCGTGGCTTCTGTGAGCGTGAGCCCTCTCCTCAGCATGTCGGTCCGGGCCAGGCAGGTGGCGAGGTCGCGGTCCCCGAGCCTGAACCAGGTCTCCACGCCGAGCTTGGCGGCTGCCTCGAGGAAACGGAAGGTGTCCCCCTCGACCCCCCACCCCCTGGAGGTGTTCGCCACCCCTGCCACGGTGTAGCAGGCGATGTCGACGTCGGGGCAGACGTAGGCCCCGTACATCCAGGCGTTGTCCCCCACGTTGGCCACGACCGTGAGGTCGACATCGAGCCTCTGCAGCCCCCGGATGAGCTTCGCAGACCCCGTGCCTCCGGCGAAGGCGACCACGCGCAATGTCTCACCGGAACAGGTCCCTCTCGCGGGGCATGACCAGCGCTTTGGCTCCCGCGTCTCCCCTGACGTAGGACGCGCCCCTTACGACCGCAGCCGGGATCCCTTTCAGCTTCCCCATGGCAAGCTCGGCGGCTGCGGCGAGCTCGTCCACGACCGCGGGCTCGGTCACCCTCAGCCTGTAGCCGAACCTATCCTTCTTCCCGGCGTAGCTCACGAGAGGAGAGATCCCCGAACACCCTATCGCTACGTCCGTCTGCCCCAACCTCCAGGGACGGCCGAAGGTGTCGGTCACCAGGACCGCCAGTTCGGTGCCGCTCCCTTTCTCCAGCGCCGCCCTGATCCTTCTGGCGCTCCTGTCGGGGTCGGTCGGGAGGAGCGCCGCCATTCCTGGCCCGACGTTGGACCGGTCCACCCCCGAGTTGGCGCAGACGAACCCCTGCTTGGTCCTGGTGATGATCACCCCGTGCCCAGACCGGACCACCTCGGAGGCTTCTCGGAGGACGAGCTCCACCACCCTGGGGTCCTTCCGCTCCGCTTTGGCGAGCTGCACGGCCCTTCGGCGGGGCTTAACCTTGGAGAGGAGGACCAACCTCCCTTCCGACTTCGAGACCACCTTCTGCTTCACCACGACGACGTCGTGCTTCAGGAGCGGGATCCCGGCCCTCCGGAGCGCTCTGAGGACCTCCGCTCCGAGGTCGGCCCCCGCCTTCACTTCAGGGATGCCTGGGATGGGGATGACCTCTATGCGCTTCAACTTCCCGGCCGGACGGCCCCTAGGGAGCGATAAAGCCTCTTCCGCGGGAGAGGAATTTTAAGGGCCCGCGAACGGCTCCGAAAGTTGATGCCGACGAGGGAAGACGTGCTCAGGGCGCTGGCCGGGGTGAAGGACCCGGAGCTGGGGAAGGACGTGGTCGCCCTGCACATGGTCGACGAGGTGGAGGTCGTCGGAGGGAAGGTCTCGTTCAAGCTCAACCTCACCACCCCCGCATGCCCGTTGAGGACCAGGCTCGAAGAGGCCGCGAGGGCCGCCGTGGCAGGGGTCCCTGGGGTGGAAGCGGTGGAGATGAGGACGGGCTCCACGGTGTACGCGACGAGGGACTACTCGGAGGCGGAGGTCCTTCGGGGGGTCAAGAACGTGATAGCGGTCGCGAGCGGGAAGGGAGGGGTGGGGAAGTCGACGATCGCCGTGAACCTGTCCTGCTCGCTGGCCTCGTCGGGGGCGAGGGTAGGGATACTGGACGCCGACGTCTACGGCCCCAACGTCCCCCTGATGATGGGGGTGACGGGTCCCCCCGAAGTCAAGGACGACAAGGTGGTCCCGCCCGTGGCCCACGGCGTCAAGGTCGCTTCGCTCGGGTTCTTTTACAACGAGGCGGCCCCGGTCATCTGGAGGGGGCCGCTGGTGGCGGGCGCGGTGAGGCAGCTCCTGACCCAGGTCGAGTGGGGGGACCTGGACTACCTCGTGGTTGACCTTCCGCCGGGGACGGGGGACGCGAGCCTGACCCTCGCCCAGACGGTCCCCCTCGGAGGGATACTCATAGTCACGACCCCCCAGGAAGCGGCCCTCAACATCGCAGCCAAGGCGCTGGCCATGTTCAAGCGCCTCAACGTCCCCATCCTCGGGGTGGTGGAGAACATGAGCTACTTCGTCTGCCCGCACTGCGGGGAGAGGACGGAGATATTCGCCTCCGGCGGCGGGAAGAAGATAGCCGCGGAAAGGGGGGTGGAGTACCTGGGGGAGATCCCGCTGGCAGTGGCCATACGGGAGCACTCCGACCGAGGGGACCCGGTCGCATCTGCCGCCCCCGACTCCGCTGAGGCCCTCGTCTATAGGGACCTCGCCTACAAGGTCGCCGGGATGCTCAGCATCGTGGCCTTCGCCCAGTCCAAGAGATGAGCACCGGAGAGGACGACCTCGCGGTCAGCGCCGAACGCAAGAAGAAGGCGCGGAGAAGGAAGCGCGGGCCATATCGCAAGTCCTGGTCGCCCTGACAAAGGGCCCGCGCGGCGGGAACCTCGCCCTCCTGCTGGCGAGCCGTCCCAGGGCGGGTCAGCGGACCGCGACCGCGTCTATCTCCACCCTGGCCCCCTTGGGGAGGGAGGCGACCTGGACGGTCGACCTGGCCGGATAGGGGGGTGCGAAGTGCTTCCCGTACTCCTCGTTCATCTGCGCGAACTCTGCGAGGTCGACCATGAACACGGTCGTTTTCACCACGTTTTCCATCTTGAGCCCGTCCGCCGCGAGCACCTCGCTCAGGTTCGAGAGGGCCCTCTTCGTCTGCGCCGCTATCCCGGAGTCAAGGCTCCCGCTCTGCGGGTCCGCCCCGATCTGGCCCGAGCAGTAGACGGCTCCCGCTTCAACCGCCTGAGAATAGGGCCCGATCGGGGCCGGCGCCCCTTTCGACCTGACTTCTCGCCTCATGGGCGAGAGGGGGGGCTCGAGGGGATAAATCGGTTGCGCGGCGTCAGAGCAGGCGCCTGAGCGCCCGGTATATGTCGTCCTCGCTGTCGTATTCGACAGTCTCTTTGCGGTCCATCTGGGCCAGCATCCGTGAGACGGCTCTTCCCCTCTTCGCGACCAGGACTATCTTCTTCCCGGCGATGTAGGCGGCCATCAGCTCCATGCCGACACCGATGCTGGGCTCCGTGACGTCGGCCACGATGGCGTCCGACTCCTCGGCTGCCTTCTTGTCCCGCTGGAATACATCGGCTCCCCCGCTCTTGCTGGTCTCCAGGGGCCCGAGGACCCATGGAGAGGCGATCGTGTGCCCGGAGTCAGTGATCGCCTTCGCCATGAGCCGAGCCCTCTCGAGCGCCCTGTTGGCGATCATGGGGACGGAAAGGTAGACGTTCAACGGCGCCCAGGCGTGCGACAACGCGCCGACTTAAGGTAGCCCTCGTCCGCCCGGGGACGCCTCTCCGGGCACGCTACCTGGTTATCCTCAGCTGGGAAGGACTGGTCTCCTTCTTCACCGGCTCGTGCGGGCACTTCATGGGGATGTGCGCGTAGCAGTAGCAGGCGTTGCACACGTGGCAGGTGTAATAGTATCCGACGCCGAGTTTCCGGCCGCAGACGCCGCACCCCGGGGCGGCCGCCTGTTCCGTGCTAGTGAACACGCCCGCGCCTCCAGAAACATGGATAGCCCCCTAGCTTTTAAGTCAATGCATTGTAATTTCAGAGAATATTGTGGGGGATGTGCGAAAGTGTGGTCATCTGCTATCAACGTTTCACCGTATGAAAGGTGAATTATCCCGAAACGAGGTCAGCGCTTGTACCCTATCTTCCTCAGGAGCCCGCGGCGTTCCTCCCTGTCGTCCGGCCCCTCCTCCCCCTTCAGGTACCCTCCGTCGATCACCCCGAGGATCCCCCTCCCCTTCCCCGAGTCACCGACGGCCACGGTGACGGGGTTCGCCGTCGCGCAGAAGACGGCCGCCACCTCCTCCACCTGTTTCACCCTGTTGAGGACGTTGATCGGATAGGCGCCCGCGAGGACGACGCAGAAGACGTGGCCGGCGCCCACCCTTCGGGCGACCTCGACCGCGACGCGGACGCAGCCGTCGTCCGACCCGTCAGACCTGACCAGAGACTTCCCCGAAGCTTCGCAGAAGGCTACGCCGAACCTGATTCCGGGCATGGAGGTCGCAAGCGTCTCGTACAGGTCTTCCACCGTCTTGATGAAGTGCGCCTGGCCGAGGATCAGCTGATGCCCTTCAGGGACCGAAACGTCCACTTCCTCGATCTTCAAGCGTCCGTGCGCCCGCCTCGCGGTTTCAAATCCTTTCCCCCGCGTCCGTGGGGGGGCTCCGGACCCCCTGGCGCGTTATAAGCGGACCCAGGGGTCTCTGGACGATGTCAGGGGTCCGTCAGCTTTTCGGGAAGGGAGGGGAGCAGGGGAACGCCGGGACGCAGCTGGAGAGCGCGGGGCCCCAGGAAGAGGTCTCCGGGGTGCTTGACACCTACAGGGTCCCGGCGGGTGGCAACCCCGACTCGTCAGCCGAAGTCTTCGTGGTCGACGAGGAGGGGGCTGGGAGGTACCTCGTAAGGCCCCCGAAGCTCAGCCCCGAAGAGGCGAGGGTGCTGGAGCTGCTCAGGGTCAACCTGCTGGACTCCATCCCCGCAGACGCGACGGGGACCGCCCGCGAGGTGGTGGGGGACTACGTCTGGCGGACCGCCGAAGGAGAAGGGCTGACCGGGGTGGTCCAGGAGTCACATGACAAGCTCCTCTACTATCTGATGAGGGAGTTTTCAGGGTTCTGGGAGGTCGACCCGCTGATGGAGGACGACAAGCTGGAGGAGATATCGGTCACCAGGTACGACAGGCCCGTGAGGGTCCTCCACCGGGACTTCTCCGAATACATGTGGATCGAGACAGACGTCGTATACCCGTCGGAGGAGAGGCTCCAGGCATTCGTGAGGAGGCTGGCACAGCTGGGCGGCACCACCGTGTCCCTCGCCCAGCCCGCGCTGGAGGTCACCCTCCACGGGAAGTCGGACAGGAGGGTCACAGCGACCTTGGGGGACGAGATATCCAGGCCGGGGTCAACCTACGCCATACGGAAGCAGAAGGAGTCCCCCATCACGCTGGCGCAGCTCGCCGCCCCGGAGCATGCGCGCTGGCCGCCACGGGGTCCTGAGGGAGGGGCGGAGCCGGCGGCCGCGTACGACGAGGTCCACTCCCACAAGACGCTCTCCGTGCTGATGGCCGCCTACTTCTGGCTCCTCCTCGAGAGGACGACCAACGTGGTACTCGCGGGGGAGACCAACTCGGGGAAGACCACCCTGATGAACGCGATATTGGCCCTGGCCAACCCGAAGTGCAAGATAGTGACCGCCGAGGACGTGCTCGAGATCAGCCTCCCCGACCACCTGCACTGGCAGCGGCTGAAGACGAGGTCGTTCCGCGCAGGCCTTTCCCCATTGTCCGGGAGGTACGAGTATGGCCTCCCAGAACTCCTGAAGCTCGCATTACGTTTCTCCCCGACCGTCCTCAGCCTGGGCGAGATGCGCGGAGAGGAGTCGGAGACGGTCGCCGCGGCCATAACCCTCGGCTTCTCCACGATGACCACCATCCACGCCGAGAACGCGGAGAGGTGCGTCCAGAGGCTGACGACCCCGCCCATGAAGTTCTCAGAGGGGCACGTGCGGGACCTGACCGCCATAGCGACCCTGCGGAAGGTGGTCCTCCAGGACGGGAGGGTGGTGCGCAGGGTCGTGAGCGTCGACGAAGTGAAACCGTCGGGGGCGTCTGAGCACGAGATAGTCAACGTCTTCAGGTACGACCCGGCAGCCGACTCCTTCCTCCCCACCACCCCGGCGGAGGTCCTCGACAGGTCGTTCCGCCTCAACGAGATAGCTGAGAGCTACGGCTGGTCTCCCTCGGCCGTCCAGGCGAGCCTGGAGGTGAGGGCTGCCCGCATATCGGGGCAGATAGCTGGAGGCGACCTGAACCCCCGGGCGCTGTCCAAGATGGTGAGAGACTTCGCCGTGGAGGAATCCGAGCACGGCGGCGGGGCGCGGTGGAAGGCGTAGGAAGGGGGGCGCGGAGCGGGCCGGCCGGCAGGCTGGCCGCCTGGAGGTCGAAGCGGTTCGCCGAGCTCCTCAGGCGGTCCGGGCAGGTCGGGAACCCGGGCGCCCTGGCGGAGGAGTCGGTCCGCGCTTCCCTGAAGGCGGCCCTGGTAGCGGTCCCTCTCTCCGCGGCCGGTGCGCTACTCTTCTCCCCCTGGCTCGCCCTAGGGTGCACGGCCCCCCTCCTGTTCTATGCGGCCCCCGAGCTCCGGCTCCGAGACCAGGTCGCGGCCAGGAGAGAAGGGGTAGAGAGGGAGCTCCCCTTCTTCTCGGTCATGGTAGGGGTGATGGGAGGGGCGGGGGTCCCCCTGTACTCGATCCTGAAGGGGGTCATCAGGAGCGACGTCTTCCCGGCCATGCGCAAGGAGGCGCAGCTTGTGAGGCGCGACGTGGAGATATTCGGGATGAACCCCAACGACTCCGTCGACAGGCTCGCGGCTCGGCACCCCTCCGCCCGGCTCAGGAGCTTCCTGCTGGGGTACACCAGCAAGGCCCGGAGCGGGGGGGACGTGGCCGCGTACCTAACCTCGGAGAGCGGGAACCTCCTGCGAGGGCTGGAGGACGGGTGGGCGCGGTACGTGGCCAGGGTCGGAATAGTAGGGAGCATGATGATCACCATGTTCGGGGTGGTCCCCCTCCTCCTGATGGTCGTGGGGGTCTTCTCCCCGGCCTTCTCCATCCTCGGGCTCGTCTTCTTCACGGGGGTCGGGGTCCCGGTGTTCACCATGGCCCTCCTCTTCCTCGCTGGGCGGATGCAGCCCACCCCCGGCGAGCCCCTGCGGGGGAGGGCGTTGAAGAGCCTCGCCGTGGCCCTCCCCTTCTCGGCGCCAGGGTACGTTGCGGGGGCCCCCTGGGCAGCGGCGGCGCTGGCCCTCTTCGTCTTCTTCGCGGCCTACGGGGCGTCGGTGAGGGGGCAGATCGCAGAGGCAAGGGCCATGGAGGAAGGCCTGTCGAAGTTCCTCAGGGACCTCCTCGAGTACAAGAAGCAGGAATACGACCTTTCGAGGGCGGTCATCGCGATCGAGTCTCAGGGAGGGCACAACCGCGCGTTCGGGACGGTGCTCTCGAAGGTCGCAGCGATGCTGAGGTCAGGAGTCCCCCTGGACGAGGTGAAGGTGGAGTGCCGGAGCGCGCTGGGGAGGCTGGCGTTCCTCCTGCTCGGGGAGATGAGCCGGTCTGGAGGGGGGACGGTGGACACCGTCTTCCAGGTCTCCAGCTTCTCGGACAGGATGATCCAGATGAGGAGGAACGCCGCCGACGAGGTGAAGCCGTACCTCGTCCTCTCCTACGTTTCTCCCCTCCTGCTCGCCTTCGGGGTCACCTTCGTCGGCGGGGTGCTGTCTTCGTTCGGGAGCAGGCTCCGCAACGGGGTGCAGGGCGTGCACATAGGAGGGTTCCATTTCGGCGCGGTCCCTCCAGGGCTCTCCCAGGTCTCTGACCTGCTGATAGTCGTGTCGGCCGCTTCCCTCGGGCTGATCGGGGCGAAGATAATGGACCTGACAGTGAAGAACACCCTCAGGGCGTCGGTCAACGTGGCGCTGGCGGTGGGGGCCGTGGCCCTCATGGCGGCGCTCGGCTCACCTTCCGCCCAGGGACTCCTCCACATCTGACCCGGCCGGGTTGGCCGTTAAATCCCCCCGGACCCCTGTCGGGCGTTGAAAATCACAACGCGACGCAGAGCAATCTCTCAGAGCATGGACCTCTTCATCATCATAGCCGCCGTGCTGGGGGTCGGCGGGATAGTCACGGCGTCCATCTACAACCTGATCAACAGCGCCACCACGAACTCCAGCGTGACGGTGGTGGGGGCATCCCTGGTAGCAGGGTCGACCTCGTCGGCTGCGCCGTCGGCCATGTCGGTCACGGTGAAGAACGACGGAGGGTCGGCCATCGACTGCGCCAACGGCGGCTGCCAGGTGGTCATCTCAGGGTCGGACACGGGTTCGACCCCGGGGACCGCCTGCACGGCCTGCATCGTCTCGTCCCCGACCGGCTGGACAGCAAGCGCGACCACTGACGCGCCCCTCACCTTCGTCTTCGCCCCCACGACGGAGACCTTGGCCCCCGGCGCCCAGGCGAGCTTCCTGGTGAGCGGGCCTGTGTTCACCGGGACCACCCTCACCGGGATGCCGACTCCCGGGTCCATGGTGACCCTGAACGTCATCTTCGGGTCCGCGTCCACCCAAGTCACAGTGGTCGCACAGTAGAGGGCCGAGCCATGGCCCTCTCCCCCGTTTTTCCGCTCCGCCCCGCCAGGAGGCGAGGGGTGAGCGAGCTGTTCGCCGCCGTCCTGATGATAGGGGTAACGCTTTCGCTCGGTGGCCTGGTAGCCGCCGGCGCCGTCAGCCAGTTCAGCCTCGGGACCCAGTCCGCTTCCCTGGGGGCTGCGGCGGTGCAGAGGTCCGCCGGAGCCCAGCTCAGCCTGGCCTTCGCGGCGGTCCCGCAGTCCGCGTCGTGCCCCTCGTACCGAGGAGCCGAGGAGGGGACCACCCTCCTTGTCGGCCTGTTCGACTACGGCTCCGTCCCCTTCGACCCCGCGGGGTTCGTTGTCAACTCCACCGTATACACCGGGACCTTCGGTCTGGTCGCCGCCGGGGGGCTCGCCCAGCTCGCGATCCCTCTCGGGACGTGCGCGCACCGGTCAGGGCAGACGGTGGTCGCCTTCGACGCCGTGGGAGACGAGGTGCAGCTTGAGACATAAGGGGAGGGGCGGGGTGTCCACCTACCTGGAGGTCTTCCTCCTGATAGGCGTCGCTGTGGGCGGGTCGGCCATCGTGATGAGCGCCGCGTCCAGGTTCCTGGGCCCCATGGGCGGGGCAGGGGTCGCGGTCGAGGAGGCAGCCATAAGGCAGGGAGCCGACGCCGCCTTCGAGACCCTCGTGGTCGTCAACACGGGAGGCTCCGCCTTCTCTTCTTTCGTCGTCAGCACCGCGCAGTCCCCTGGGGGAGCGACCTTCTGCTACGCCCTCTCCGACCCCTCGGGAGGGGCGCCCATCACGTCAACCTGCCCGGCCATGCAGGCCGGACCGGGGAGCTTCCAGGTCGACTATCCCCTGAAGCCGGGGGCGGGGGTCGAGGTAGAGCTACTGATGGCGGGGGGCGCGTTCTCGGTGGGGTCGGAGCACCTGGTGACCGTGACAGCCTCGACCGGCTCGCAAGAGAGCGTGGGCGCGCTGGTGGTCGCAGCCTAGAGGGGAGGCCGATGAAGAGCAGAAGGAAGGGGGTGGCCTCGGTCGTCGGGACGGTCATCTTCGTCCTCGTGTTCATGCTCGCCCTCGGCGCGATGGCCTACGAGGCCGGGCTAGAGTCACAGGGCGCCCAGTCGCAGCTACAGGCGGACGCCCAGGCCGCGGCGAGGGGGGGAGAGCGGGTCGAGTTCTCCGGGAGCGCCTCGGCGCTCGCCGCGGTGGACCTCGGGGGGACCGGCGTCGTCTTCAACCATCTGATCCTGGACTACCCCAACGGCACGGTCTACGCGGTCGCCACGTCAGCCGCCGTCCCTGCCGGGGGAGGGGAAGAAGTCGCGTCGATGGTCCCCGCGGGGGCCTGCTCCCCCGGGAGCGAGACTTGCATGTCGCGTTACGACGCCATCGTGTCAGGAGCCGCGCCCGGGAGCTCGGTGGGGCTCCTGACCTCTCTCGGGGACACGTTCTGGTACTACCCCGGGTCTTCGTCCGGCGGGGCCCCGGGCTACTATGGCACGGGGTCCGTGGAGTCCACCACGTCGACGACGTACGTGGGGGTCCCCGGGCTCTCCTTCGACGGGGCCTCCGGTCAGACCTACGTCGTCCAGTTCTACGTAGGCTTCTGGCAGTCAGGGACCTCGTCGAACCCGGGGATGTTCGCCCTTTCCGCGCCGTCAGGGACGACGTTCATGTTCTGCGGCGGGACCGACTTCTCCATCGCGGGGTCGAACGCCGAGCCCCCTTCCAACGTCTGCACCTCGCAGCAGGGGGCGTCGCTCGGAGAGACCCAGACGTACCCGGGGAGCTGCACGTCCCCGTCTCTGGGGTGCGAGTTCCTAGGGACGGCGTTCGTGACGTTCGGGCCGGCTGGGACCTTCCAGCTGGAGTTCGAGGGGATGTCGTCGGGGGCGGCGAACGTGATGGCCGACTCGTACCTGGTGGTGACCCAGGTCCCCTGACGCGCTCAGGCGCCGACTTCGATCTGCTGGGAGAAGAACCGCCTCGTCAGGCCGCTCGGCGGGGAGTCGAAGCTGTCCACGCTCACCACCACGGGGAGGTCCCTCACGGCGTGCCCCAGCATGAGGCACATCCGCGGCGGGAGGGTCCTGACTATGGCCTTGACCGTGTCGGCATCGGCCATGGAGGCCTGGGACACCATGGCGAGGTCGGAGTCGTTGCTGAAGTTATAGAGGAAGATGTTGTCCACCTGGCGGTAGATCTTCTGGTCTATGGCGTCAGGCTGGTTGGTCACGAAGACGGTGAAGACGCCGAAGTGCCGCATCCTTGTGATCAGGTCCTCCCAGTAGGTGTCCCTCAGGTAGAGGTGGGCCTCCTCGGCGAAGAGGAAGACAGGGGGGATCTTCCGCCTCTCCAGGAGCTCGACGATCTTCGAGAGCATCAGCTCCACGACCATCTTCCTGTTCAGGGGCGAGACCCCGCTCAGGGACACCACCATGGTCCCTCCCTTCCTGTTCAGGGTGAAGAAGTCCTGGAGGTCGACCTGCAGGTGAGCCGAGTCGGTGAAGAGGCCGCAGGAGGCGAGGGTATGATAGCGCGCGAACAGGGCGTCTCTCACGAACTCGTTGCACCTCCACTGCTGTATGGCCGCTTCAAGGGACGCCAGCGAGAGCTCGTCCTTGCTGTCAAGCTGCTCCCATATCTTCACGAACTCCCTGAGGGAGGTCCCAGGCATGTCCAGCGAATGGGAGAGGAGGTTGGAGATGGGACGGAGGCCCACCGACGCGAGGGAGAACTTCAGGTCCCGCCCCGGCCTGAGGACCTTCACCTTCTGCCCCACCCCTGTGTCAGAGCCGTCTTCCCGCTGCCCCACCGACGCGTATTCGTCGTTCAGGTCGAAGACCACCGAGTAGGCGTCGTTCGCCAGGAGCCCCCGCAGCAGTATCTTGGCCAGGTGGGACTTGCCCGACTCCTTCCGCCCCGTGATCACGGTTATCCTCCCGTCCAGCGCCTCCGCGGGGATGCCGAAGGGCGACCCCCCGTCCACGGTGCCGACCATTATGGTCCTCGACCCGAGGGGAGCCACCGTCCCCGCGAGGTCCTCGACGAGCAGCCGCGAGACCCTGGAGCTGGTCCTCGACGGCATCCAGTCGACCCGGGGAGTGAGCTTTCGGCCCGTTATCGTCCCCCTGGCCTTGCAGAGGAGGATCCTCATGTCGCGTATCAGGGTGGAGATGGTCGCGAGCCCGGTCGGGTCAGACGTCACCCCCGGGACCGAGGCGGAGAGCACTTCTTCCCTGGCTATCTCCTCCTCTATCCCTTCGACGTCGAGGTACCTCTCGTCATAGACCTGAAGCACCAGGTCCCTTTCAGGCTCAGAAGCCACCAGATAGTCCCCAATGCGCACCCTCTCCCTCGGGGACGCTACGACGAGTATGTCGTCCCCTTCCTTCTTGAGGACCTTCGCGCCTATGCCCCTCCCCTGAACCCCCCGAGGGCGATGGTCCTGAGCGGGAAGGCGTGGAGGGGCCTCACGCGGAAGCGCTTGGCCACGTATGCCTTCAGGGCCTGGTCGTCCGCCTTCGAGAAGATCGAGAGGTGGTGGGCGACCTTCAGCGAGTCAGGGTACCCGGAGGCGAAGGCGTCGTTCCAGAGTATCCTCCCGAGGACCGCAGGGTGAGGCTCGGAGGAGGCTATGTCGAGCCTGAACACGAGGCCGTCGGGGGCGAACTTCGCGAGGACCGTCCCCACAGGCCCCCGGTCGACGGTGTGATAGGAGGGGACCCTGGCCCCCGAGAGCGAGCTGACCAGGTCCTCCGACAGTATCAGGCTGCTCGACTTCGAGAACCCCACCATCGAGCGGTTCGACCCCCTCCGGAGCGGGCCCGTCAGCTGCCCCATGGGGTGCTTGAGCGACCCGTCGGCCATCACTATCGTCCTGTCGTCCCCCTCGGAGAGGGCCTCCACCACCCGCCGTTCGATCGTGTTCCGGATGAACCCCTCCGCCACGGCGTGGTCGGAGAGGAGCAGGTCGAGCTCTGCGGACGGGAGGCGGGGGACGAGGCCGGTCAGCCCCGAAGCGTTAGCATAGACGAGTATCGGCCCCAGCCTGAAGAAGCGCCTGAGGGTCCCTTCGTACGAGACGCCCACGGCTGTCCGGGCGGCATACAGGGAGCCCTGGGAGGTCTCCCCCACCAAGACGCACGTCGAGTCGACGGACGCGATTGGCCGCCCTTCTTTGACGGGAACTATGCACCCAGGGACCAATGACGCGTCTGTCGCCTCGAAGTACGGATACAGCTCCCTCCCGTACCTGCTGAAGACGAAAGCCCTCCCAGAAAGCTCGCGTTCGGCGCTCTCTGAAAGCTCGGCGAAGGCCTCCTCGAACTCCCTTGCGAGGGAGTCGAGGGCCGAGAGCTGTTCGTCCTGGACAGGTGAGGTAGCTGTTATGGCCATCTTGCGCATCATGGGCTATACAATAAACAGTAGTTAAATATTGCGCATGCGCAACATGGACAATATCTATAACCACCGCCGCCTCCCGCACGGCCGTGGAGAGCGCCGTCCAGCTAGAACAGCCGGTCCCGTTCGTAGCCAGTTCAAATAGCCGCATCTTGGACAACAGGCGCAACACGATACAGATGTCTGAGACACCCACCCCGGCCAGCGTGACAGTGAGGCTGAAGAGAGGCGCCTGGGAGATAGAGATCACCACGCAGGAGGGGAAGGTCCAGCAGGCGGTGGAAAGCGTGCTGGCAGGGATGGCCTCGAAGGAGCCGATGCTGGTGCAGGCGCAGGAGCCGGAGGCGGCGCAGCGGAGGTTCGAGACCTGCCGGGGGGTGCTGCTGACGATGTGGAAGGAGGGGTGGTTCGCCTCCCCGAGGGCGCTTTCGGAGGTTCACGAGGAGATGAGCAGGCGCGGGTACCACTACGACAGGACCGCTGTCTCGCACACGCTGGTGGACCTGGTAAGGGAGGGATCGCTCTTCAGGGACGGGAGCATGAGGAACTACACGTACGTCCAGAAGCACCCGTTCAAGGGGCAGCCCGGAACTTCTTAGACAGCTGTTCGCTCAGCCTGCTGACGCCGACCGTAGTTATCCTGTACTTCCCGCCCTGGTCCGAGCCGATGCGCTCGACAGTGGCGGACTTCGTCAGCTCGCTGAGGCGCGAGCTGATGGTCTTGGGGTAGAGCCCGGTGGCGCCTTCTATCTCCCCGACCCCCATGGCGTCCGACTGCAGCTTCCCGCTGAGGTTGGAGATCCTGGCGGCCACGAGCTGGAGCAGTATGACGTCCCTGTCACTCAGCTTCCTGTCCTGGGTCCACACCCGCGGCCCTTCGGGGGTCACGCGGACGTAGTCCCTGAACATCTGGACGAGGTCGTTGAGGGAGTGGTTCACGCTGATCGCCCTGGCGAGGTCCATGTTGGGGATCATCTTGGAGACGAACTCGTGCAGGGAGCGCATGACGACCTCCGGTGGGCCTGAGAACTCCGTCCTTTCTTCTCCATAGCTGACGGACACCCGAAGCTCCCTCTCGCTGGACAACCTGAGCACGAGCCTTTCTGGTCAGGTTAAAATCAGTATCGAAGGCGGACGGGCAAGAGAGCGACGGCGCCGGCGAGCATATGGGGTCGGAGCCGCGGCCCTGGAGCCCGCGCCAGCCCGTCCGCGCCGTCAGGAAGACGCTCTCCGGGGTGAACATGATGGAAGTGAAGCCGCCGTGCCAGGCGAAGGGGTCGGTCGGCGGAGCTGTCGGGACCCAACCTCCGTGCCTGACGCGTCAGCCGCCTTGTAGGGGAATCTCCCCGAGCGTCGCTGCCTCAGGACCGGTCCACGGGAGCCCCACGGCGGCTGCTGACGTGTAGACGTACTCCCCGTCCTCTGCCTTGAAGCGCCTCAGCTTCGTCGTCTTGGCCAGCCGCAGGAGGGCGACCGCCACCGACTGCTTCGGATAGTTCAGGCCGTACGACTGGAGCGCTTCGCGGACGTCCGAGAGTTTCCTCTTCTCCCTCCCCCATGGGCCTGAAAAGAACTTCCCGATCACGTCGGCGAGCGAGTCCCCCTTCTCCAGGGACACCGCCGGGAGCCCTGCAGCGCCACCCACGGCAGAGTCGCTCGGGGCGTCCTGCACCGGTTCCCTCATGTCAGGGCGCTGGTCCCTGGCCTGGGTTTGGAGCTTCGCAGCGAGCTCCGGAACGAGCTCTATCGCTTCTCTGAGCCGTTCAGGCTCAGCCTCCACCTCTGCTTCAGCCTGCCCCAGCTTTACCCTGATCTTCGCCAAATCGACCGAGCGTCCGAGCCCCTCAGGCCATTTAAAGCTAGATGGGGACCCGGAAGTCTTCCTTTACGGTCGTCAGGACGACGTGGGAGTTCGTCCTCTCGACGAAGGGCATCGCGAGCAACCCCTTCGTGAACCTGCTCAGCCCCTCCCTGTCCCTGCACTTCGAAATCACGATGGCGTCTATCTCGCCGGTGACGTCATAGACGGCGAGGACCCCGGGGACCCTCGCGATCTCTTTCTCCATCTCGACCAGCTTCCCCTTGGAGACGATGATCTCGGTGATCACGGTGAGCTCGTAGCCTAGCTTCTGGTAGTCTACCGTGGCGGTGAACCCCTGCAAGACCCGCGACCGCTTCAGCCTCTCTATCCGAGCCGTGACGGTAGACGTCGAGACCCCCAGCTCCGACGCCATCCCCCTCGCCGACGTCCGCGAGTCGGCTAGGAGCGACCTGAGGAGCTTCAGGTCCAGATCGTCGAACGACTGTACGGGGGGTGCCGTGCCTTGAAGGGCCGCGGCTGGACGAACGGCGGATGTTTGTCGAGACAACCGACCAGACATATCGTCTGCTTCCCCCTCTGCTTATATCTTTTTGTGAAGAAGGGGCGAGAGTTTGACGTTCAGAGTCACCGAAGACGGGAAGTTCGTCAGGCGGACCTTCTCCCCCGAAGAGGCGATGGTGATGCTGAAGAAGGACGGGGCGAGGTTCGTGGAACTGCAGTTCACCGACGTCCCGGGGAGGCTGCGCCACGTGACCCTCCCCACCGAGATGATGGAGGAGGAGTTCTTCAGCGAAGGGGTGGCCAAGCTGGACGGGTCCTCTGTGAAGGGGTTCGTCGACATCCAGGAGTCAGACATGCTCTTGGTGCCGGACGCTTCCACCTACGGCGTGATCCCCTGGACCGAAGGTCCACTGAAGGCGGCCAGGCTGATCTGCGACGTCAGGGCGGGGTATGGGAGGGGGAGGTTCTCGAGGGACCCGAGGCACGTCGCCCAGGTCGCCGAGCAGAAGATACGCGACGCCGGGTTCACCGACTCGCTCTGGGGCCCGGAGGTCGAGTTCTTCGTATTCGAGGGCGCTACCTGGGAGGCGAACAACCCCTTCTCGTCAGGGTTCAAGATAACGTCGAGAGAGTCGGCGGACGAGTCCAGGGGGACCAACTTCCCCATCCGGTTCAAGGACGGCTACTACCCGGAGCAGCCCGTGGACACGCTAGGGGACTACAGAGGGGTCTGCGTGAACTATCTGAGGGACGGGTTCGGGGTGCTGAGCAACGCCCACCACCACGAGGTGGCGACCGCAGGGCAGTGCGAGATAGACGTGTACAGAGACGAGCTCGTCACCATGGCGGACAGCACCATGACCTACAAGTTTGTGACGAAGAACGTGGCGAGCAGGATGGGCCTGATCGCTTCGACGATGCCCAAGCCCATCTTCGGCGACAACGCGGTCGGGATGCACGTCCACTCCAGCCTCTGGAAGTCGGGGAGGAACGCGTTCTACGACCAGGCGGACTCCTACGCCGAGCTCAGCCAGACGGCGAGGTACTACATAGGCGGGATAATGGCGCACAGCAGGGCGCTCTGCGCCATAGTGGACCCTACCACCAACTCTTACCACAGGCTTGTCCCAGGATACGAGGCTCCGGTGTACATCGCCTGGAGCAAGATGAACCGTTCGGCCAACGTCAGGATCCCAGCATACGAGAAGGGTTCCGAGGGGTCGAAGAGGGTGGAGTTCAGGACCCCCGACCCTTCGTGCAACCCCTATCTGGCGTTCGCGGCCATAACCGCGGCCGGACTCGACGGGATAGGGAAGAAGACGGACCCCGGGGACCCCGTGGACGAAGACATCTACAAGCTCACCCCTGACAGGAGGAGGGAGCTGAACGTAGGGGAGCTCCCCGGGAGCCTGAAGGAGGCCGTGGAGAGCCTGAAGAGCGACTCCGGGTTCCTGGGGGGGATATTCCCCAAGGACCTGGTAGAGGTCATGATGGAACTCGAGATGGACGCCTACAGGGCGGTCTCGGCAAGGCCCCACCCCTACGAGTTCTACCTGTACTTCGATTTGTAGCAATATATTGTGAAACTCTTAAATATAGTAGGGCGGATTGAAGCCCGAAGAGGTTGCTCGTAAAGACCGCCACGGACCCTGAGGTCAAGAAATGGCGCGCCGCCAACCGGGAAGCCGTCTTCGCGCAGCTCCAGAAGCTCTCTGACAAGGCCTACCGGCGGAGCAAGAGCGAGAAGTCGAGGTCGAACATCCTGGACCACGCCTTGATCTTCTGCTCCTGGCGGAAGGAGCTCCCCGAGGAGATCCTCAGGGACGCAAGGGAAGGGAAGGTCGACGTCTACTCCATGCTGGACGACTACGTGGACTGGCTCACGAAGGCAGGGGTCAGCCCCATCACTGTGAAGAACTATCTCAGCGGGGCGTGCAGATTCCTCAGGGTGTACGGCGTCGAGGTCAACCGGGACCTGCTGAAGGACAAGGTGGACCTCCCGAGGACGTACGCCATCACGCAGGACAGGGCCCCGGCGCCGGAGGAGCTCAAGAGGATGCTCCTCCACACCAACATAAGGGGGAAGGCGGTCATCGCCACCCTCGCGTCCAGCGGCATGCGGGCGGGGGAGCTGCTCAGCCTGCGGGTGAAGGACATCGACTTCTCGAAGAGGCCCGCCGTGGTCGCCCTCCGGGCCGAGGTCACGAAGGACCGCCAGGCCCGCATCTGCTTCATCAGCGACGAGGCAGCCGGGTTCCTCAAGGAATATCTGGGCGAGAGAATCAAGAACCAGGACGCGTACGTCTTCCAGGGGAGGCACCAGGGGGTCGACGACCAGGGGAGGGTGAAGTTCGTCCGGGGCCAGTGGGAGGACAAGCCTATGAGCTACTGGAACCTGGACGTGATCGTGGCCTCGGCGCTAAGGGCGGCGGGGCTCCTCCAGCGCGACGAGCACGGACGCGACGTCATCCACATCCACACCTTTAGGAAGTTCTTCTTCACGCGGATGCTGGGCGTCCTCGGGCGGGAGATAACGGAAGCCCTGATGGGGCACAGGCAGTTCCTCGACTCGGCCTACAGGCGCTACACCAAGGAGGAGCTGGCCCAGTACTACGTGAAGGGGATGCCTTCCGTCACGGCGCTGATGCCTCAGACGGTGGAGGTCCTCGACCCCAACAGGCTGGAAGCCATAAAGAAGGAGATCTCTGAGAAGTATGAGCTCGAGGTAGAGTCCCTGAAGAAGGTCCTTGGCGTCGTCCTTGAGAAGATGCAGGCAGGGGAGGTGTCAGGCGACGAGGCGCGGACCATCCTGTCGGGGCTCAGCGCAGATGAGCGCGCGGGGACGAGGGAGCAGGAAACAGCCGGAAGGGGGAAAGAGGCCGGGAGCGAGGCACGGCGCTCACCCGTGCAGAAAGTCGTGGACGTGGGCGACGTCGAGGGCCAGCTCGCCTCTGGAGAGTGGAGGTTCGTCAGCCCGCTGAACCAGGAGAAAGTGGTCCTGGAGAGGTTCACTTGACTGGGAACATTATTCATTCTTCCCACAACTCCTTCTCTGTTGAGTAGATTCTGAATCTCTGCTTTTTCGCGGCGGACAAAATTTCTCGAATGTCGGAAGTGGGATCCAACCTTCC
>JAKACC010000028.1 GCA_021796515.1 archaeon
CTGACTTCGGAGTGATGGTTACCAGACAGGCGAGCTCTTCTTTCTTGGAGGCCAGCCAGGCGGAGTAGGTGGAATCCTTCCCTCCCGACCAGAGTACGCCTACCCTCATTCCGATTCTGACGTTTCGATCACCAGGTGGAGCGGGGCTTCCGGCACCCCGGCGCCCTTGTCGCGGGCTTGCGCGCTCCTAATCAACATAGAGGACTCATCCACCGCTGTCACCCGCGTCCCCGGTGTCGTGAGCCTGCGAGAAAGGTAACCGTTGCCGCTCCCGAGGTCCAGGGCGTCCTTCCCCCTGCAGCCCCTGACCACACGCAGCAGGCCAGGGTCGATGGGGGTCCAGTGCCAGAGGTCCCCCGACTCCCCCTGCTCCCGATCGTACCAGTCAGAAAAATCGTCCCAGTCGTCCAGCTTAGCTGTGCTTGACCTGGGCAAACCTGCCTCCTGCGGACTCAACCCTATTAAAGAACCGGAAACGCGGAGTTCCGAGTTCGTTTCATGCTAGACTCTCTGCGAGATGGGCTCCAGGCTGCTGTCCGCAAACTCGTCGGGGCGAACCTGGTCGACGAGAAGTCGGTGAAGGAGTTCGTCCGTGACCTGCAGAGAGCCCTCATCCAGTCCGACGTCAACGTAAGGATAGCCCTGGAAGCGACAGAGAGGGTCCAGAAGAGGGCCCTGGAGGAGAAGCCCCCGGCCGGAGTCACCAAGAAGGACCAGATAGTCTCGATACTGTACGAGGAGCTCGCCGGGGTCCTTGGCGGCGAAGGGGAGCTCAAGCTCGACAAGGCCAGGACAAACGTGTTGGTGATGCTCGGGGTCCAGGGGTCGGGGAAGACGACGACGACCGGGAAACTGGCGCGGCTGTACTCCAGGCGCGGATTCAAGGTCGGGGTGGTGGCTGCAGACACCTTCAGGCCGGGAGCCGTAGCCCAGTTGAAGACCCTGGCGGCGTCGGCCGGAGTGGAGGTGTACAGCGACGAGAGGGAGAAGGACTCGGTGAAGATAGCAAAGGATGGGAGGAAGGCGTTTGAAGGGTCCAAGAACCTAGTGATCATAGACACTGCCGGGAGGCACAAGGAGGAGAAGGGCCTCCTCCAGGAGATGAAAGAGGTGGTAAGCGGCGTTAAGCCCGACGCAACCATCCTCGTAATAGACGGGACCATAGGCCAGCAGTGCTACAACCAGGCAAAGGCGTTCCATCAGGCTGCGCCCGTAGGGGGCATCATAGTGACGAAGCTGGACGGTGCCGCGAAAGGAGGCGGCGCCCTGGCTGCATCGGCAGCCACCGGGGCGAAGGTCCACTTCATCGGCACCGGAGAGAGAATCGACGACCTGGAGGAGTTCGTCCCCACGAGGTTCGTCGGGAGGCTCCTCGGGATGGGGGACCTGAAGGCCCTCATGGACATGGTACGGGAGTCTGAGGTGGTGGTCGACGAGAAGATGACCCAGCGCGTGATGTCGGGGAAGATGACCATGAACGACCTGCTGATTCAGTTCGAGCAGATGAAGAAGTTCGGCTCCCTGAAGAAGATCCTGGAGCACATCCCCGGGTTCTCGGGCCAGGTGGACGCCAAGGAGCTTGACAAGGCCGAGGACAGGGTCAAGGTCTACAGGTCCATAATCCAGTCGATGACGGGAGACGAGAAGGAAAACCCGGAGACGATAAACGCCTCCAGGCTGAGGCGCATAGCGAAGGGGTCAGGCCGGAGCGACAAGGACGTGAGAGAGCTTCTGACGAGGTACAAGCAGATGAAGACCTTGGTGAAGACCAGCAAGGGGCGCGAGCTCAGGCAGATGATGCGCCGCATGGGCGAAGGATAGGTGCAGCTGACGCAGCGATGGCATCGTCTCTGCAGACTCTGTTCTGAGAGACAAGGGGCAGGGGCGCCGCGTTTCGAGGTCGTCCCCGGGAGCGAGTGCTCCGTCTGCTCAGGGACCATGGATGCGACGGACGAGATGGCCGAGCGGACGAGGAGGGAGGTCAGGGCGTATGAGTTCAGGACGTTCGCCGTCGGAATCACGCTTCCGGAAGGGGTTCAGGAAAGGGAGGACGAACTCAGGTCGGAACTCAGGCTGAAGGGGAACGAGACGGTGAAGACGCAGGCGGCGAGGCTCGTCGCCTCGGGGGTGGTCCGGTCGACCCGCAAGCGGGTGGATAAAGCGCGACCGGACCTCAGCGTCCTCGCCGACTTCGGGACGGGCGAGGTCTCGGTCTCGTCCAGACCGGCTTTCTTCTATGGGAGGTATTCCAAGCCTGCGGGGGTTTCCCAGCGGAGGCTGCTCTGTCCTGAATGCAGAGGAGGAGGGTGCCAGAAGTGCGGAGGGACTGGGTTCGACAGGAAACCGAGCGTCGAGGAGGCCCTCAGGCGGAAGATAGGGGAGTTCACCGGGAGTGAGAGAATGATATTCACCTGGCTCGGCAGCGAGGACAGGGAGAGCAGGGTCTTCCCTCCTGGGAGGCCGTTCGTCGTCGAGGTGAAGAGCCCTAAGAAGAGAAGGATTCCCACGAGGTTCGGAGCGAGGGTCAAGAGAGGGCTGGTCTCGGTGTCGTCCGGGAGGACGCTCCCGTCCAAGCCGGTCACGCTCCCGCCTTTCCGATTCCTTACGAGGATTAAGGCAAGAGCAGCCGCCAATATCACCCCCGAAGGGCTCAGAGAGCTCCGCGCGAGGTTCCGCAGGGCTGAGGTCACCTTCGAGCGGCCAGGCAACAGGCCGGCCTTCAAGAAGGTCTACAGCGTGGCCGCCTCCGCGAAGGGGAAGGCGCTGGTGATAGACGCCGAACTGGACGGGGGCCTTCCGGTGAAGAGGTTCGTGAGCGGGGAACTCGTCTCACCCTCGGTGTCGGAAGTCTTAAAAACTGAAGTCGGTTGCCGCACCTTCGACATCTGCAGAGTCAAGGAGAAAGGGGGTTTCAGATTTACCGAAGTCGCACGGAACAAGGAGAAGGACCAGGTCGCTCCTTAGGTCATCGTCGAAGAAGGGGCTCAGCAGCCTCCTGGTGGAATACTCCCCCACCGACAAGGTCGTAATCAAGATCGACCCTGCTCAGGTGAAAGGGATGCCCCACAGGAGATTCAACGGCCTGGTAGGGACGGTCACCAAGGTAGGGAGGCGGGCCGTCACCGTCGACGTCAGCGTAGGGGACAAGGTCAAGACTCTTATCGCCAGGAAGGAGCACGTGGTCAGGATGGAGGGAAGCTGATGTCAGAGAAGCCCGAGAAGAAGCTGCTGTCGATCCCCGAGGCAAACCAGATACTAGAGAAGATCGACCTGGAGAAGGCAGACCAGATTCAGAAGAGGACATTAGACTACACGATGAAGTTTTCGAAAGTCCAGGCGGACGCCGCCAAGAAGCTTAGGAAGGAGTTGGAGACCGAAGCGGGGCTGAGCGAAGAGGAGGCGGTGGAGTTGGTCAATGTCTCGCCGAAGTCGGTGGAAGAGTTGAGGACGTTCACATCAGGATGGAGGAAGCTCCTCTCGACCGAGACGCTCGAAAAGATACTGAAGATACTGCATCCGAAGTCTTAGCTTAAGACATCGTTAAATATCAAGGCGCCCCTGAATGCGAGTAGGGAAAAGACCGGAGGGTATGCACATCGTGTTCGCGATTCTCTTCCGCAGGTCGAGGTCCCCCTCCAACTAGCTGGCCCAAAAAGGAAGTGTAGGCCTGGGATTTGATGCCAGCGGATAAGAAGTACGAGGAGAACGCCTATGTCCTTGACTTCCTCCAGAGGGGGAAGTCGGTGGTGATCAAGGGGCGAGAGGGGCCGATGGTCCAGGCTCTGGGTGAAGACAGACTGACCCTCCTCGAGCTCCTGGCGATGGAGAACCAAGACTTCGAGACCGGAGAGAAGGTGAAGATAGGGAAGGAAGGACGCGAGAAGATAGCGAGCGTGCTTGGGAAGCTCACTTATGAAGAACTCACGCCCGAAGCCAGGGCGTCGCTCCCCTCTGTCGCCGAAGACCTGGTCAAAGATAACGAGAAGAAGTACGTGGCATACCTCAACGACCTGCAGCCACTCACCCCCAGGCTGCACGCCCTCGAGTTGATCCCCGGCATAGGGAAGACATTCATGAAGGAGATCGTCGAAATGAGGGAGAAGCAGCCCGTCGCCATCTGCGATGACGTCCAGAAGAGGGTAGGGCTCAGGGAGCCCGCAAAGATGATGGCCAAGCGGATTGTGGAAGAGCTCGCCGGTGACTCCAGGGTGAGCATCTTCGTCAAGAAGTAACCCAACATACTCTGTGCAGGATGTTCTTAGGACGAGCCGCCTTGTCGAATCGCTCGGCCATACTCCGTCGAGCCCTCCCGCGGTGACGCCTTGACGATACGCTCGTACACCGAATGAAAGACGAGGCCCACCAGCAACGTCAGAGACCCGATCACGAGGGACTGCTCGCCGAGGCCGAGCATCAAGAAGCCCGAAAGCACGACGGAGAATATCTGGACGTAAGGATAGCCTAGCGAGAGGTAGCTCCCTCTCATCTGCCTCTTCCTCGTTATCGCGACTTCTACCCCGGAGAGCATGTACGAGAAGATGACACCAAAGTTCGCCACGAGCGCGATAGACTCCACGTTTCCGAGCGCAAGCGATGAAAGCATCACGACGGCTATGACCAGCGTTGGTACCCTCGTGCCCCTGCCCAGAAAGGAGGGGAGCATCCTGTCTTCTCCCATCTGCTTGGCGGTTCTCGAGCCAGCTATGATGAGAGAGAGCGTCACGGTCAGAGTCGCCGTCAGAGCGGCCACGCTGACGACATTGGAAATCAGGCCCGGGGCCCGGACCGCGGCGAGGGCGAGCGAAACAGGGTTCGAGGCAGTCCCGTACCCCGTCCATCTCGTAGCGTACAGCAATGAAAAGACCACCAACATGTAGAAGACCGAGCTTATCCCGAGAGAGGTCATTATCGCCTTGGGGACCTTCTTTGCCCCGTCCTCCACGTCTGGGGTCAGGGTTGCAATCGTGTTGAAGCCGGAGTAGGCAAAGAAAGCCAGGCTCGCAGCCTGGATGACTCCCAAAGACCCTAGTGGAAACAGGGGGGTAAAGTTACTGGGAGAATACCTCCCGAAGAAAAGAACCGCTGCGACGGTCAGACCGAGGCCCAAGATCGTGAAGGCCACAAGCCATTTTTCGAATTCGGAGGCGATCTTGATCCCTCTCATCTCGACAAGGCAGAGGGCTATGATGAGGGTCGCTGCAAGTGGGAAGTAGGCTATCCTGGGCAATCCAAAGTCTATGAGGTAAGCCGCGAAGCCCAGGGCGACTGCCGCGCCGCTCACCGCGTAAGATATGAGTCTGAACCATCCCACGAGGAAGCCGATGGTGTCCCCGAGGGTGGCCTTGGCGAAGCTGTAGACCCCTCCTTCTATGTCCGGCAGTTTTGAAGAGAGTTCCGCGCTGTTCAGACCGACCGTAGTCGCGAGGGCGGCGGTGATGATGAAAGCCACCAAGGCCCCGGCTCCGGCTTCGCTGACAGCAGCCCCAGCCATCACGAATATGCCTGCCCCGATAATGTTCCCCAACCCGATGGCCGTGGCTTCCCAGAAGCTCAGTTTCCTTCTACTCATGAACTATGGTCTACCTCGCAGCCCTTGTCCAGGCAACGAGAGCCCTTGGTTACAGCCTTTCATAACCTGTCACTTCCATTATGGAAGCCACCCAATCTGCCAAATCTCTGACATGACCTGCGTTCTCGCAAAGAAGGCATCCCACGCAGGACATTAGATCGTCTCTGAACGTGCAAGCCGCAGCAGATGACAAGACCAACAGGTGCGACAGAGAAACGACGGTGTGTGATTACAGATACCATGTCTTTGGCCCCGCGTGAACCATCGTGTGCTACGCCGTGTGTTTCTCCCGAAATACCAGAGGCGTACGTTTGCTTGACTGGTGAGGGTCACGGGACGTGACCGTTCCTCCATGTGCTAGATCTAGACAGGCCGGGCGCTGATGCAGAAGCTACTGACACGACGCCTACATTCCGGGCCGCCGCGACATGGCATGCCGGCAAGCCAAAGCTTAACATGTGGCCTCCCCATCAATTCGTCGAGTCCGGGGCGCCTTGGTTTCCCGCTGGTTCTGCCTTCCAACGTATGTGAGAGAATGGTGACAACAAATGATTGTCAGAGTGTTTGACGTAACTGTTTGGCAGTAGATGAAGAGGCATAGACTCGGGCAGCACTACCTGGTGGACCAGGAACTCGCCGGGAGGATGGTGTCGTACGCCGCCATCGGTCCAGGGGAGAGGGTGCTTGAGATAGGAACCGGAAGGGGAACGCTGACCAGGCTCCTCACAGGGAGAGGCGCGTCCCTGACCGGGTATGAGGTGGACCCTGTGAACCACGAAGAGACGGTGAGGGCTCTGGAGGGGACGGGAGCGGACATACGCCTCGGAGACGCCTTCGAAGCGACGCCAGGGTTCGACGTTCTGGTGGCGAGCCTCCCCTACTCCGAGTCGTCCGCTTTCGTCGATTGGTTGAGCCGGGCGAAGTTCTCCAGGGCCGTGGTGATGCTGCAGGAGGACTTCATCAGGAAGCTGACTGCGCCTCCGGGGGACAGGGACTACCGGGGGGTCTCGGCCCTCGCCCAGGTCGCCTTCGATGTGAAGGTCTTGGAGCGGGTGGGGAGGGAGGCGTTTTCGCCCCGCCCAAGGGTCAACTCGGCCCTCGTCTCGATCGCCCCCAGGCGCGTGGTGACCCAGGAGGAGGAGTCGAAGATAGCCCGGCTCTTCTCGCTGAGGCGGCGCGAAGTGGCCGGAGCCCTGGCTGAGCTAGGGATGAAAGTACAGGGAGACTACGGCAGGCGGAGAGTGTATTCGCTCACGCCCTCCGAAGTCCATGAAATCTGCAGAAGGTAGCGGCTTTATCCCGCCAAGCCCAGGCGCCCCCATGCTTCCCAGAGGAGTCTCGCTCACCATGGTCGAGCCAAGGGGGCCGGTCAACGTGGGTCATGTGGCCAGGCTGGTCCAGAACTTCGGCGTCGAGAGGCTCTACCTTGTGAACCCCAAGGTCGACCTTTCTGTGGCAGCGGTGTATGCCTCTCACGCGTCAGAGATCCTCGACAGGGCGGTCGTGACGACTTTCGAGGCAGTGAGAAAAGAGAACGAGCTCCTAGTTGCAACTACCGCCGTGAGGGCGTCAAAGAGATCTAATGTGATCAGGAGAACCGTCAGTCCCGACCGGCTGCATGAAGTGCTCGCCTCTGCGGGCTCGTCGTCCATAGTCCTGGGGAGGGACACGACGGGGCTCACCAACGGAGAGATTGGGGCCTGCGACGTCACCAGCACCATAGACACAGGACAGGCGTACAGGTCCCTTAACATCGGCCATGCGGCTGCCATCGTGCTCTACCTCGCGTCCAGGGGGGACAGGAGGAGGGGACCCGCTCAGGGGCGAACGGCGAGGGAGGTTTTCGCCAGGAGCCTCTACGAGCTCGCCGAGGCGTCCAGGGTACCCAAGCACAGAGCTGGGAGTATGTTCCAAGTGGGGAAGAGGATGGCAGCCACCTCGCTGATGACCGACGCACAACTCAACCTGCTGTCGGGGGTCTTCAGGAAGGCCGTCGCGGAGCTGGAAAATCAGGACCTGGGCTCGAAGACGTAGACTGCCCGTTTTATCCAGCGGGTGCTCTCAAAGGACAGCCTGACAGGATATTCGAACCCCACTGGTCCAGGCTGGAACAGGTGTAAGCCGAGGCTCCTTCCGTCCAGGGTGAGCGTGACTTCGTCTCCGTCCATCGTCTGGACCACTGGGACCACCACGACGATCCGCCCCGGGGGGCGGACGGACTCGGCCATGGAAGCAAGGGCGTCATTGTAGACCCCCGCCGCCTCTCCGACCATCGCCTGCGCAGTCGCCGTCCTAGGCCTGGCGTCGAGGCTTGGAAGGAGGAGCGGTTCGGTCACTATGCCTTCCACCTTCGTCCCCCTGAGCAGCCGGGCGAGGTCCCTGGCGTCCCCCTTCCTGATGTCATACCCCATCCCGGCACCTTCGGCCGCCGACCAGCGAAGGTTCTCCCTTGCTTCCTGGACCCTGCTCGCCCGGACGTCCAGGCCGAGGCACCGGAGGGATTTTTTGTGCGCCTCTACGAGCACGGTTCCCGAGCCACAGAAGGGGTCGAGGACTGTCTGCCCCTGTGTCATCCCCGCCAAGTTGACGAGCGTCCTCGCAAGCCGGGGGGAGAGCGCAATCTCAGGTCGAGGCGCCGGTCTCTGCGTCCCCCTTCGGCGCATGGATACGGAGTCGGGGACCCACACGGTCGGCCCGAGGGCGAACCCTCCGTGGTATGGGAAGGCCACGACGTCGAGCGCCTTCCTCGCGAGGACGTCCTCGGCGAGGAGCTCGTTCCCCTTTGGCCTGAGCAGCCTGACCTTTCTGAGCCCCCGCTCCCGGAGGCCGTCTAGCATCCCTCTGACGAGGTCATCGTAATCGCTTTCCTCCAGCTCGTAGCCGCTGAGAGAGACGTTCGACTTCTCGTCTAGGTGCTCAGCCATCAGGTCCGCGAGAGCCCCCTGGACTTCGGACGGCCCGTCAAGCAAAGAAACTAGAGGTGCAAGCTTGTGGACCCCCGCGAGTTCCGCGAGACGCTCTGCGGGGATGCGGTCACCGTGGAGGACGGAGACCCTTTCGCACGGAGCTTCGGCACGCTGCACGAAGCCCTCCAAGAGCGAACAGGCTTCGAGTACGGAGAGCTTCCCGAAAGCCAGGACCGCTGCGACGGAGTCGGATTCGAGGAGGGAGAAGGGAAGGACGGAAGGCAACTGGCCGGCTCGACCAGCCCGCGGTATTAAGGTGGACCGGTGGGCAAGACCGATTAGAGGGGGAGTCCCCCGTTGCGGCGTGGTCGACAAGGTACTGCAGTATGGGGAGCTTGCCAAGTACTACGACGTCATGTACTCCTGGAAAGACTACCGCAGGGAGTCGGGGATCGTACGTCAACTGGTAAGACGATACAAGCGGTCCCGGGGGAGGGCGCTCCTCGACGTCGGGTGCGGCACCGGGAAGCACCTCGAGGCGCTGGCAGGGAACTTCGACTGCGTGGGAGTCGACTCGTCTAGGGATATGGTCAGGCTGGCGAGGCAGAACGTCGCCGGAGTGGAGTTCGTCCGCGGAGATATGGAGACGTTCGACCTGGGAAGAGAGTTCGACGTCGTCCTCTGCCTTTTCAGCGCTGTCGGGCACGTCGAGACCTACCCCCGCCTCGCCAGGACCCTCCACAACTTCGCCAGGCACCTAAGACCAGGGGGCGTAGCGATCATAGAGCCTTGGCTCACGAGGTCGACGTTCAAAGACGGCCATGTCCATGTACTGACCCAGGGGACTGACGACCTCAAAGTCGTCAGGGTCAGTTACGCGACCGTGGAGAGAGGGCGCTCCGTCCTGGACATGAGGATTATCGTCGCCGAGGGCGGGAAGGGGATGAAAACCTACAGAGACAGGATGGTGATGGGGCTCTTCGAGGTGGACAAGTTCTTGGACCTGATGAGAAAGGCGGGAATGGAAGCAAGGTACCTGAAGCGGTCGCTGGCACCTGGGAGGGGGCTTTACGTCGGCGTCAGGCGTCCAGAGGCGCCCTAAGGACTCCGGCGCCTTGGATGGGGTCTGGGTGAGACCGAAGAGGGGAAGTCCTCGGATGGATGGTCGAGACACCTCCAGGTAAGGCAAAGGCACCTGTTTGACCGACGGCTCTACCTTGCGAGACTGGCATCCCGGGACAGGGCGGTCCCTTTGAAGCTTAATTAGGGGTCGCGGACGCGCGGGCCTGAAAGGCGAGGGAATTGCACGGAAAGAACTATCGTGTCATCAAAGGCATGGCGTACACCTCGAAGAAGTACGCCCCAGGAGCGCCTAACCCCAAGGTAGCCAGGTTCACCACCGGTAAGAACAGGCCAGACTACGACGTGAAACTGAGCCTTGTCTCTGACGGCCGGGTCCAGATAAGAAGTAATGCCCTGGAGGCCGCCAGGGTAGCAGCAAGCAAGAAGGTCGCCATCCTCACGGAAGAGCAGTTCTGCCTGAGGGTAGTGACGTATCCGTTCTCGATTCTCAGGGAGAACAAAATGATCGCCACGGCAGGAGCGGACCGTCTTCAGGAAGGGATGAGGAAGGCGTTCGGGAAGCCCATAGGCATGGCAGCCAGGGTCGGCATCGGGAGCGTGATTTTGGAGCTCAGCGTGATGAAAGAGAACCTCGACAAGGCGAAGCTGGCCATGTGGGCCGCGGGGACCAAGCTACCCATGAAGACCCACACAGAGATCGTCGAACGCCAGAAGGCAGCGGCCTCCGCCGCGCAGGTATCGTAGTCGCAGGCGCTACCTACCGACGGACTACCATACGCCGACTTTCGCCGCGGGCTTTTCGCCGCGCCTAGGCGGGAAGGCGCTGTCGAACGCCGGATGGTTCATGGCTGGTATCTCCGCCCTCTGCTTTCCAAGGGAGTGGGGGTCGATGGTGGTCCTCCTTCTGACCTCCTCCACGGTAATGACCTGTTTCCAGACCTGGGCGTAAGAGACGAAAAAGCGCTGCTCGGGGGTCATGCCATCCTTCTTCCCGGGGCGCTTCGATTCCGCCAGCCTGCCCTGGAGGGCCTCGTATGCAAGGCTCACCCCTCCGAGATCGGCTATGTTCTCTCCGAGGGTGAGTTCGCCGTTCCCGTGTAGCCCGGGGAGGACCTGGACCGAGCTGTAGGTCTTGACCACCCCCTGCGCCCTCTTATCGAACTCCTTCTTGTCTGTGGATGTCCACCAGTCCCTGAGGTTCCCCTTCGCGTCGTACCTCCTCCCCTGGTCATCATAGCCGTGGGTGATTTCATGGCCGATGACCACGCCGATTGCTCCATAGTTCACAGCGTCTTCGGCCGTTTGATCGAAGAACGGAGGCTGGAGTATCCCGGCCGGGAACACTATTTCGTTCATGGTCGGCTCGAAGTAGGCGTTCACAGTAGGAGGGCTCATCTGCCACTCCTCCCTGTCCACAGGTCCCCCGACCCTGCCTGCCTGCCTGTCGAACTCGAACTCCGAAGCCCTGAGGACGTTCCCCAGGAGGTCGGCGGGGTCGACCCTTACAGACGAGTAGTCGCGGAACTTCTGAGGGTGCCCTATCTTTACCCTGAAGGTCCGGAACTTCTCGAGGGCGAGCTGGCGGGTCTGCTCGGACATCCAGGGTAGCCCCTCCAGCCTCTTTGTGAACACGCTCCTCAGGTCGTCGACCAGTGTGACAGCCCTCCGCCTTGCTTCCTCGGGGAAGTGCTCGTCAACGAAGAGCTTCCCAAGGGCCTCCCCCAGGAGACCGTCGACTAACCTGACGGAACGCTTCCACCTCGGCTCGGGTTTCTTCTGTCCCGTGACCTTCCTGTTGAAGAAGTCGAAGTTCTCCCTCTCCACGGCCACGTGCAGGTAAGGAGCGGACGCGTGAAGGACGCACCAACACAGATAGGCCTTCAAGTCCTCCGGGTCAGAGTCCTTGGTGAGGCCGTCGACTGCCTTGAGGAACTCGGGCTGGCGGACCACTATGTGCGGCACTGCGGGTACCCCCGAGGCGTCAAGGAACTTCCTGATGGAGAGGTTCGGATAGTCCGACCCGAGGCTGGCGATGGCCTCCCGGTTGTAGTTCTTCTCGCTGTCTCTCAGCTCTGTCCTCGTTCTGCTGGCCTTGGCCAGTGCGGTCTCGACGCGCAGTACCCTCCCAGCCCAGTCTTTGGCTCGGTTTCGCGGCACCCCCTTCAGGACGAACATCCGGGCGACGTGCTCTCGGTACTGGCGGCGGAGTTTCCCAAATGTCCCGGACAGGTAGTAATCCCTGTCGGGCAGGGAGAGTCCCCCCTGCTGTATATAGAAGGCATAGACCCCACTGTCCTTCTCGTCGGGCCCCGAATAGGTTCCGAACAAGGGTTCGATGAACATCCGGTGAAGCTGGGACACGACCCTGACGGCGTCATGGGCCGACCCTATCCCTTCTGCGAGCCCCCACATCTTTTCGATGGGGCTGAACTTGAGGGCCTCGATCCTCCTGGTGTCCATGGCGGACCTGTAGAAGTCTCCGACCAGGGCTGAGACCGGGTCAGCTCTGCTCGTTTTGCTGAGCTGGGAACATCTCTCTGCTATCCTCTTCAGTCGGAGGAGGTTCGTCTCGTCCACCTCGTTGAAGGTCCCATACCTAGACTTGTCCGGGGGGAGCGGGTGGGTCTTGATCCATTGTCCGGCTGCGTATCGGTAGAAGTCCCTTCGTGGGTCTGCCTTTCGGTCCATGTAGCTGACGGAGAATTTCGGGTCTCTGGAGGAAGCCAAAGCGAGTCCTTGGGGGGTGCAGAGGGGCATGTTAAACCGTTGGCCTTCCGTGCAAGCGGCGTCCCGCACCGGAGAGCTCAAATCAGATAGGAGACGCCTTGAGAGCCATTGAACGAGAGCCCTGTCACGGCGTTCGACTCCAGAAGGTGGGGGGTCGGCGGCATCGCCTCTGTAGTGGTGCTCCTTGCGCTGGGAGCATCACTGTTCGTATATGGGTTGGAAGTCAGGTCGACGGGGCTCCAGGTGCTTGGGTCGGTATGTTTGGTGGGCGGGGTGGCCGTGTTCGCAGTCAAACTCGGCGAAGAGATACGTCCGGCTACGGCCAAATGGGACATCGTGGGTGAGGCAGGGGAGGTCGTTAGAGAGGTCGGCTCTGGGAGGAAGGGCGTCGCAAGGGTGCGGTCAGAGCAGTGGACTTGTATGAGCGAAGACAAGCTGATGCCTGGAACCAAAATCAGGGTGGTCCGGGTAGAGGGCCTTGTGGCTTGGGTCGAAAGGCTCGATGACGCGACCACCCTCAAGGCCGGCTCGGGCTTCGAGCCCTGAGGAGCCTGACCATCCTGTCTCCAACAGTCAGACGGCGGCAGACTGCCGCCGGAAGACCTCGACTTCGGCGTACGTAGAAGGCTGTTCCATCGGGTCATGGACAGACTTTAACTAAGGTCGGCCTCTCGCCCAAGGCATGCCTCGAATCGAACTGTATGAAGGGTCGCAGAAGGTCGCCGACATCGGCCTCCCTGAAAAGAAGTTCTCGACCGGCTCCGTGGGATACTGGGCTACTCAGAAGGTCGAGATAAACGGGAAGCGGTACCAAGCTCAGTTCCAACTCGTCGAAGTAGGGTCCAAGAACAAGGCGTAAGCGAAGTCTCTCCCGGCTGTGAAAACCTGCGGACACGTTCTGGGACCGGAGCGACAGGAAGGAGATATTCATGACTGAAGGGAAGATCTTGCACGCCAAGTCCCACTGACGGAAGGCTGTGGAGACGTTGATGGAGTTCGGGCCCGCTTTTGTCAAGCTCGGACAGCTCCTTTCCGTCAGGCCCGTCGTGCTTCCGGAGCCCTGTGTGGATGAGTTCGCCAGGCTTGAGGTCGAGGTTCCCCGGCCCCTTCGAAGAGGCCAGGCCAATCATCGAGGAGGATTTGGGCCCCCATCGACAGCGTCTTCGATTCCGACGAGTCGGCCATTTCAGGGGCGAGCCTCGGACAGGTATACGGGGCACACTATGAGGGGATGGATGTGGTGGTCAAAGTCAACAGGTCTGGGGATCCGAGAAGCGGTGCCTGTCGACGTCAAAATCCCTTAAGAGGCTTGTCCCCCTTTTGGCGCGGCTCGTCGACAGGGGGTCGAGGGTGTCCGCCCCCAGGCGACCTGTGTGGTGCAGGTACTGTATCCTGTCAGGGTGACCGTCTTCGGACGGGGGTCAATCCGCGACTGATGCCTATCGAGGCGGCGCGGATGTGGAACCCTGTCGTCCCGCCTTGGGCCAGTTGCCGCCTAGGATGATCAGCAACCCGACCACAGCGACTACCGCACCCACGTAGATGTAGGTAGGGTCTCCAGTCATGTAGCTCCCTGGGATGTATCCTGCTCCCTGCAGAGAGAAGACTGCCCCCATGAGCACGACCACTATCCCTAATATCGAAAGGCCGACCTTGCGCCCGTTCACGATATGTCCCCCTCTGGTGTCTCCTGGAACATCACGCGGAAGATACAGAAACCGACAGTATCGGGGGGAGGCCGTCCGCTATCTTCTCCCATTTGTTACCTTGATCCCTGCTGGCGAACAGCTGGCCGGTCGTGGAGCCGAAGTACAGGCCACAGGGTTCTCCCTGGTCTGTCACCATCGCGTCCCTCAACACGGTGAAGTATGACGTTTTGGGGATGCCTGAATCCAACTTGTGCCACTCCTTCCCTCCGTTGTCCGTTGCCCATACCGCGAAGTGGCCTCCCATAGGTATCCTGGAGAAATCGCCTTCGAGTGGCGCGAGGTAGAACCGCTCCGAATCGTTCGCGTCCACGGTGGCAGGGAATCCGAAGCGGGACGGAAGGTTGTTCCTGATGTCTTTCCAGTCGTCTCCTGCGTCGTCACTCCTGTAGACCCCGGTATGATTCTGCTGGAAGATCGTGTCGGGCTTGGACTGGTTGATGGCCAGCTTGTGTACGCATGTGCCGAACTCGGGGTACTTCTCCGGCTGAAAGTCGGCCAGCAGGCGCTTGTTCTTGAAACCCCACGTCTCTCCGTTGTCGTCCGACCGCATGACCCCTACGGCGGAAATCGCGATCAGGATTCTCTTCGGGCGCCGTTCGCTCAGGACCACGGTGTGCAGGCAGAGCCCTCCTCCTCCGGGCTGCCACTTCTTCCTGGTCTTATGGTTCAGCATGGCTTCGTTGACCGTCCACTTCTCCCCGCCGTCGTCCGACCTGAAGAGACATGCCGGCTCCACCCCCGCGTAGACCACTCCGTCGTCATCTGTGCCCGGCTTAATCTGCCAGATCCTCGCGACAGACAGGCCCGAGCCCTTCGGAAACTTCGGCGGCGTCCTGGAGACCTTCCAGGACTTGCCCAGGTCTTTGCTCTTTGCGACGGTGGGACCCCAGTGGCTGCTGCTGACGGAGGCAAGCATGGTCCTACTGCGTCTGTCGTAGGCCATGTGATAGGTTTCGTTCCCCTTCAGCTCGGGGCCGGACAGCTTCCAGCTTCTCCGCCCGCTGTCAGACGTGAAGACGAAGGCGCCCTTGCGGGTGCCTACCATCAGAATCTGCCTTCCGTCCCCCTTTGCCATCTACTCCCTCTTACCCCCCCGCGACAGATGGTAAAATATGCACCGTGTCCCCGTCACGGAGCTTCGTCATCTCCCTCTGCAGGTCTTTCGAGTTCTCAGAGTTCACGAATATGTTCACGTGGGTCCTGATTTTCTCCTGATCGTCGACGATTCTCTGCCCGATACCCGGAAACCTGGCATCCAGCTTCCTCACCATCGACTGGAGGTCCGGGACCGTGTCCATCTCCAAGCTAGAGACTCCGTTGGTCCAGTCCTTCAACTGTGCCGTCAGCTTGACGCGTATCAAGCGCGAGTGGGAACACCCTTTGGCTATTTATGGGGAGCGTGTGGCGCTCCAAATCTTTTAACGAGCCGAGGCCGTTCCTTCCACGACCATGCCCGGACAGCCCGACGCGGCCGAACTCTCCAGAGACGAGATTGAAAGATACAGCAGGCAACTGACTATGCCTGAGATAGGCCCGGAGGGGCAGAGGAAACTCAAAGGGTCCAGCGTCCTAGTGGTCGGAGCCGGAGGCCTGGGAGTCCCGGCGTCAATCTATCTCGCGGCTGCCGGCGTAGGGAAGGTGGGGATAGTCGATGATGACATCATAGCCAAGAGCAACCTACACAGACAGGTCATCTATACAGAGGCGGACGTCGGACGAGGCAAGGCCGACGTCGCGGCCCAGAAGCTCCGCGAAGTCAACCCTCACGTGAATCCTGTGCCGCATGGGGTGCGGCTCGATTCGGGGAACGCGCTCGAGATGGTCTCGAGCTACGACGTCATCTTGGATTGCACCGATAATTTCCCCGCCCGCTATCTGATCAACGATGCGTGCGTCCTGTCGGGCAAGCCGGACGTCTATGCCAGTGTGTTCAGGTTCGACGGCCAAGCCTCGGTGTTCTATGCGTCGAGGGGTCCATGCTACAGGTGCCTCTTCCCAGAACCCCCTCCTCCAGAGACGGTCCAGGACTGCTCTGTGGCAGGGGTACTTGGGGTCCTCCCTGGAATAATGGGGAGCATCCAGGCGGCGCAGGCGACCAGCCTCCTCTTGGGCAAGGGCAACCCCTTGGTGGGGAGGCTCGTCCTCTTCGACGCCATGGGAATGACGTTCAACGAGCTTCGCTTCAAGAAGAACAAGGCGTGTCCTGTGTGCGGGCCAGACCCTTCGATAAGAGCCCTGGTCGACTACGACGCGTTCTGCGGCCTCAGGAGGGAGCCGTCGCCCACCGAAATCACGCCCGTGGAGCTCAAGCGCCTGGTGGATGAGGGGAAGAGAATCCAGCTCCTCGACGTCAGGGAACCGTTCGAAAACAGCTTCGGTGAGCTCGAAGGGTCGAAGCACATCCCTCTGGGAGAGCTGGAGAAGAGGTTCAGAGAGCTGGACGTCAACGACCCCGTCGTAGCATATTGCCTGGTGGGGACCCGTAGCGCCGTCGCCGTCGACTTCCTCGCGTCGAGAGGGTACAAGGCCAGGAACCTCCGTGGAGGTGTCCGTGCCTGGGCGGACGCTGTGGACCCTGATTTCCCCGTCTTCTAGGGACGGACCTGCGGTTCCGGGACGCTCTTCCACCTTGCCGGGGCCGCCAGACACTAACTGCGGGCTATGTGGACGGCGTGGGGCAACTCCCCTGTCACCTCCCTCAGCGCTGTCCTGACCGCGCTGGGCGACCCTGGCAGGCAGAGAATGAGCTTCCCTTTCGCCACGCCCAGGGTAGCCCTGGTCATCATGGCTGCGGCTCCCACCTCGTCGAAGCTGGCCCGTCTGAACTGCTCACCGAAGCCGGCCAGCTCCTTCTCGAAGAATGGTCTTACCGTCTCTATCGTTATGTCGCGGCTCGAGATGCCGGTCCCGCCGGTGAACAGGAGCACGTCGTCCTTGCCGGAAAGGAACTCCCTCACCACTTCCCGGAGCATCTGGGCGTCGTCAGAGATGAGTCCGCGTGACGCGACGGCGTGCCCGGCTCCCTTCAGTTCTTCCTCGGCGACGTCTCCCGATTCATCGGTGAACTTCGCCCCTTCTTTCATCGCCATGTACCTGCTCGTGCTCACCGTGAAGACCCTTGCACTCAGCTTCCTCTCCCCTGCCTTCCTGTGCTCCTCGTGGGGGTTCATTTTCCTCCCTTTACTTTGCTGATGACCTTGATGGACTCTATTAGCGTGCTCGGGTACTGGCCGCGGGAGTCCTTCTCGTAAGCCTTGGTAACGTCCCATATGTTGAGCAGCGCGACCGAGACCGCGGTCAGCGCCTCCATTTCGACCCCAGTCTTCTCGTGGGCTGCGACCCTGACTGTCACCTCTACCCATCCGTCCCCCACCTTCACCTTCGGTTCGATCATTTCGATCCTGAGAGGGTGACATAGGGCGACGACCTCGGGTGTCTTTTTGGCCGCGGTTATGGCGGTCATCGCCGCGAGGGAGATAGGATCCCCCTTCGCCAATTCTCCCTTCCTGATGAGAGTGATTGTTCCTTTCTTCAGCCGGATCCTCCCGCTTGCAATAGCCTCCCGGTAAATCACCGGCTTCTCAGAGACGTCGGCCTGACGGTATGGCACGTCTCATGAGCTCCACTCCGCCCGTTATAGCCGTTCCCTCGTCGGGAATGTTTTTACGCGGATGTTATGATTCGGTCTCAGATGGAAAAGGCTACGGTCGGCGAAAGGAAGCTGCTGGACAGGAAGGGAAGGGTCGCCAAGAAGCTGAGGATCTCGGTCACGGACCGCTGCAACTTCGCCTGCCTGTTCTGCATGCCCGATAAGGACAAGGTGTCTTGGATCCCGCAGGAGGAGATATTGAGCTTCGAGGAGGTCGAAAGGATAGCGGGCGTGCTGGCGTCGCTCGGGATAGAGAAGATCCGAGTCACCGGCGGGGAACCCCTCCTCCGAAGGGACCTGGAGCGCCTGGTGAAGTCGCTTGTGCAGATTCAAGGGATTCGGAGCGTGGATATGACGACCAACGGATGGTACCTGGAGCAGAAGGCAAAGCCACTTCGGGATGCCGGGCTGAGGGGTGTCACCGTAAGCCTCCACAGCCTCAGAGCAGACAGGTTCACCAAGATATCGGGCGTCGACGCCCTCCCGAGGGTCCTCCGCGGCATCGACAGGGCTTTGGGCGAGGGGCTGAACCCGGTGAAGATCAACTCGGTGGCCATACGCGGCTTCAATGACGACGAGTTGCTGGAGCTGGTCGAGTACGCCCGCGAGCGGCGGATTGCGATACGTTTCATAGAGTTCATGCCACTCGATGGACTCGGCATCTGGAGCCACGACAGGGTGGTAAGCGGAAAGGAGATAGTCGACAGGGTGTCAGCCAAGTATCCGATGGTTCCCCGGGGGCGAGGGTCTGCGGAAACGTCTGCGCTCTGGGAGTTCGAGGATGGGAAGGGGAGCATCGGGCTGATTACGCCCATGAGCGAGCCGTTCTGTGACGACTGCGATAGGATCAGGCTCACGGCCGACGGGAAGCTCCTGTCGTGCCTTTTCGACACCGAGTACCATGACCTCAGGAGCACGGTTAGGAACGGCGCGAGCGACGAGGAGCTGGCGAAGAACATCCTAGCC
>JAKACC010000103.1 GCA_021796515.1 archaeon
GGTCGGTAGACACGGATGTGAAGTACTGCATAAGACCGAAGGTCATGAGCAGCCCTCCCAGTATCATGAGGAGCGACTTGTGGAAGTCCTCCCTGACCCACCGGCCCCGCCACAGGGCTTCGTAGTGACCAAGCTCGTAGTCGATGAACAGGATGAACGTCGCGAGGAGGGGGGCAAGTGGCGTCATGACAAATGCCTCCCAGACCTGCAGGATTCCGCGAGCATACGCTGCGGCTTCCGCCCCCAAAATGATCGAGGCCGCGGCCGCCACGGACCCTTCCAGCAGCCGCGCCCTGCGCTTCAGAACGATGGGGCTCTCCACGCTGACTCTCCCGGCGCGGACGTGCGGCTCGGCCGGCTTCGCTGAAATCCGGAGCCCGACCCCTCCCGCTGCCACGAACACCGCCCTATCGTCGCATTCGACGACTTTGCGCTCCCCTCTGCTGTCGCAGGCCAAGTCGAGGGTGCAGAGATGCATCTCTGCGGCCCTGCTGGCCTCAGAGCACGTCGGCTTGTCGCCCTCGCAGAGCTCGGTCGGCGACATGCCTCCTGCGTCGGATATGTTACCGATGCTGCATCTCGACCGCGTGACGATCTGCCCCCGACGACCGCGACATCCACGACGCGAGCATTGACTCCTGCTCCCCGAGAAAGACCTGGAGGAGGAACCGCCATGCTATCACAAGCTGGATTAGTCAAGCTTAATAACTCGAGACAGGGGGCTTTTTTCAGCGGTACCGACCTGCTAGGATGTGAAAAGACGAGTTTCGGACGAGGAGGCTTCGGGCGAAGCAGCGGCGGAAGCAGCGGCTTCAGGTCCTTTAAGCCCAAGCCTGTTGAAGTAGGAAAGGAGTACGACGTTACTATTTCCGAGATCAGCAGACGCGGTGACGGCATTGCGAAGATCGACGGTTTTGTCATCTTCGTGGCTGGCGCCAAGCAGGGCTGGCAGGGCAAGGTCAAGGTGTCCCAGGTAGCCAACAGGTTCGCCACGGCATCGGTCGTGGGCGGTTCTGAGGGCATGTCTGGTTCGGACGGCCAGGCCTCAAGCGACAGCGAAGAGCAAGGAGCGTAGGTCCCCCGAGGGCCTTCTTCCGGATAGGCGGCTCGTCTTTTGAGGGCCGCTCCGCTTTGATTTTTTTAGACCCCGGTGCTTGTTCCGGACCCCCTCATCCTGGTCAGTCCAACCGAGCGCGTCGGTGCGGCGGACATGGTCTGGGCGGAAGTGAGCGAGTCGCAGAGCGCCCCGGATCAAAGGCTGCCGAGTCCCGGGGCCGCCCTGGCTCGGATGCCGCTACTGCGCCGGCCCGGCCTTCTACCGACCGCGGCTAACTGACCCTGATGCGGAAGACGCACTTGGCGTCGCCCCGCAAGATGCAGCTGGTCTCTTCGACCCGTCCCTCGACCCCCCTGGTGACCTGCACCCCTCCTTCCAAGAACCCGCGCATGAAGTCGCACCCCTTCCTGACCTTCGTCCCGCCAGAGCACTCGAAGCAGTCCTCGACGGCGACGTCGACCCCTTCTGGCTTCGGCTCGGCATCAGAGTCGACCTTCCCCCACCCCTGGGCCGTCAAGGCCCTTCCGAGGTAGCGCGCGCTCGCCATCACCCTCTCCTCTCCAAGCAGTTCCATACTCTTCTGGGCGTTGTCTCTCCCCAGCGCCTTCCCCTCCTCGTAGAGCAGGACCTCCCCGCCCGTCCCGAAGATCTTCACGATGTGGTCGAAGACCCCCGCGAGCCCTTCCCTCCTCAGCAGCAGGTAGTCGTCCCCTCCCACCGAGATCCCCGTGTGGAAGGTGTCTACGAGGAGCCCGCCTTCTCCCGCCCTCACGTCTGCGTCCAGGACCGCCTTCAGCCCTGTCACGGACTTCTTCAGCCCTCCGACCGTCTCCTCGGGAGAGAGCGACTCGGCGAAGGACGACAGCATCGCCGTGCCGTCGCCGAGCGTGTAGGACGACGTCCCTATCAGGTTCACCGCCTTCCCCAGCCCGTCCATGACGGACGTCATGGACCCCGGCTCGTCCGACATGTGGACGACGATGTGGAAGAGCTTCTTCCCCCTTGCATAGTGGAGGGGGAATTCGCGTTTGTGCATCTCTTTCAAAAACCGGACCCTGCTGATGGTGGCATTCGGGGTTAGACTGATAAGGATTTGAACCGAGGCGGCGCCCGGCCAAGACCGGAAAAGATTAATCGAACCGCTCCGGATTTGGAGTCCGTGGTCCTCTATGCCCGGGACATAGTGGAGAAGGATTTCCTCTCTCTCTCCGCAGACACCACCGTCAGGGAAGGGGCGAAGGCCATGAAGGACAGGAAGCGCGGGTTCGCCATCGTCGGGACCCCGGCTCTCCCGAAGGGGATAGTGACAGAGTGGGACATCCTGTCGAAGGTGGTCGCCGAGGGGAAGGACCCCGCGCGCACCCCGATAGGGGACATCATGTCCACAGACCTGCTCAGCATCGACGCCGGGGCAGGGCTGTCGGCCGTCTCCGAGATGATGACCGTGCACGGGGTCAGGAGGCTGCTGGTGAAGGACGGCGGGGAGGTCGTGGGCTTCATCACCTCGAGGACGATGCTCGCACGGATGAACGAATATGTCGACAAGGTGTCCGCCCAGATCAGCAGGCTGCAGGCCCCCTGGTTCTGAAGGAGCGCGCTTGACGGTAACGGTGTACATCGACGGGCTCTCGGAGCCGCGCAACCCCGGCACCGGGACCTACGGGTACCTCGTCTACCAGGAGGGGAAGAAGCTGGCCGAGGGGTCAGGGCTGGCCGGGCGGGGCGTCACGAGCAACTTCGCAGAGTACTCGGCTCTGGCTGAGGCGCTGAAGAGGCTCCTGGCCTTGGGGATTGACGGGGACGTGCTGGTGAGGTCCGACTCGAAGCTCCTCGTCGGCCAGATGGGAGAGGGGTGGAAAGTCAAGGGGGGGATGTACCTGGAGAAGCTGAAGGAGGCAAGAGAGCTCGTCAAGGAGTTCGGTTCGGTCAGGTTCGAATGGATACCGAGGGAGCGGAACCAGGAGGCAGACCTGCTTACCAGGGTGGCGTACCAGCGCCACGGAGCCGGCGGGGTGTAGGTCGCCCCTGCAGGTGAGCGTCGCGGCGCCGGCCGAGCCGGTCGTGGCTCATCGTCCCCTGGTGGTCTTCCTGGCCGTCGTCCTGGTCTCCCTTTCTGCGAGCGGGAGCGCCGGAGCCGTCGGTGCGCCCCCGGCCGGGCATGCCGTGCGAGGCCATCCTCTAGCCGCCTCCCTTCTCGTCCCCGCCCCAGCGGGAGCCCCGAGGCTTCAGACCTCGAGCGGCCCGGTCTATGACGAACAGCTCGGGATGTCGTTCACCCAGAACTTCCGATCGCTCGAGTACAACGTCACGGCCGTGGCACAGACCGACCCCGTGTCTGGGGACGGTCCCGCGTACCTCCTCAACGGGCTTACAGGGTCCGGATACTGGTACCAGGTGGGGCTGGCCTGGAACTGGTACCCCGGGAACACCCCTGGGACG
>JAKACC010000002.1 GCA_021796515.1 archaeon
GCTCGGCGAGAAGGACGTTTCCGAGAGGAGCGAAGTCGACCCCTGGTTCGTCAGCAAGTTCAAGAACGTCACGGACTTCCACGCCTACCTGGAGGGCCAGCCCCCGGGAACGGTCCCGAGCAGGGGGACGCTGGCGAAGGCGAAGCAGCTGGGATTCTCGGACAGGCAGATAGGGAACCTCCTCGGGATCGGGGAGGACAGGGTGAGGGAGGCACGCGTAAGGATGGGGGTGACCCCCGTCACCAAGGTTATCGACACCCTCGCGGCCGAGTGGCCTTCGAAGACCAACTACCTCTATCAGACCTTCAAAGCATCCGTCGACGAGGCTCCTCCCTCGGGGAGGAAGAAGGTCATGGTCCTCGGCGCGGGTCCTTACAGGATCGGGAGTTCCGTGGAGTTCGACTGGGGGACAATGAACATGGCCTGGGCCCTCAAGGGGCTGGGGTACGAGGTGGTCGTTGTCAACTGCAATCCGGAGACTGTGTCGACAGACTTCGACATGAGCGACAGGCTCTACTTCGAGGAGCTGACGGTGGAGCGGCTGCTCGCCATCTATGACAGAGAGAAGCCTGAAGGGATGATCCTCTGCGTCGGAGGGCAGACCCCCAACGACGTCGCAGAGTCCCTGGAGAAGAGGGGCGTCACCATCCTCGGGACGTCGTCCCAGTCCATCGAGACCGCTGAAGACAGGACGAAGTTCAGCGCCCTCCTCGACCGCCTCGGCATCCCCCAGCCTGCCTGGGGGTCGTTCCGGTCCCCCGCCGAGGCAGCCACGTTCTGCTCCAGGGTGGGATACCCCGTCGTCGTAAGGCCGTCTCACGTCCTGAGCGGGTCGGCCATGAGGGTCATCTGGGACCCTTCCGAGCTTGAGACCTACATCACCAGGGCCGCCATGGTCAACCCCGACTTCCCGGTCGTGGTGAGCGAGTTCGTAGAGGGGGCCCGTGAGGTGGAGGTGGACGCTGTCTCTGACGGCAAGGACACCGTCATAGGGGCGATCATAGAGCACGTACAAGACGCGGGGATACATTCGGGGGACGCGATAATGTCCATCCCGACCGTCTCCATCACGAAGGCGGCCAAGGAGAAGATCAGGGTCTATACGAGGGGGATAGCGAGGGAGCTGAAGGCGAAGGGGCCGCTCAACATCCAGTTCCTTGTGAGGGGGGCGTCGGTCTACGTCATCGAGTGTAACCTGAGGGCGTCGAGATCCCTTCCCTACGTCTGCAAGGCGACCGGAGTGAACCTCATCGACGTCGTCGCCCCGGTCATGGAGGGAGGGTCTCTCAAGAGGAAGACAGACGTGGAGGAGCCCAGGCGGTTCGCGGTCAAGGCTCCCATGTTCTCCTTCCTCCAGATGGACGGGGCGGACCCTAAGCTCGGTGTGGAGATGCGGTCGACTGGGGAGGTCGCGTGCTTCGGAGACACATTCCCCGAGGCGCTGGCCCAGGCTTTCCTCGCCACGGGCCACAAGCTACTGAGGAAGGGGGACGCAGGGCTCCTCCTCCTTGAGCGGTGGCAGGACGGGGCGGGGCTCGCCCCGTTGGTTGAGCGCTTCAAAGGTCAGGGGATCGAGATAACGCAGCTGGACGAAGCGTCCCTCGGCTCCCGGCTCGCGGAGGTTCAGGGGCTCATCTCCGCGGGAAGGGTGTCGTTCGTCCTCTCCTTCAACGCGAACTCCAACGTCGACTCTGACCTGTTCCACTCGGTGAGGCGGAAGGCTGTGGACCTGCAGGTCCAGGTCATATCGACCAGGGAGGAGGCGGAGGCCATGCTCCTCTGCGCCGGCAGGTAGGTGGCCCTGGGCGGCTCAGAGCCGGTCGACCGCGTCGACGAGAGCGATTCGATAGTCGGCTCCTCAACCATCAGCGAGTGCGTGGAGAGGGGGCTCATCCACAGGGCTGTCGCCGTGGTGATCGAGAGACCGGGGGGAAGGATCCTCCTCCAGAGGAGGAGCACTAGGGACAACTGGCAGGCGGGCATGTGGACCCTTTCTTGCACCGGGCACGTAAGGAAGGGAGAGACATACGAGGCGGCTGCGAACCGCGAGCTCATGGAAGAGCTCGGGATCGCCGCCCGGTTGATTTTCCTGAAGAAGTATCTCCTCCCTCCCATAGTGGAAGGGTCCCGGACGGAGCACGAGTGGGTGGGCCTGTTCGCCGGGGCGTCGGGAGCGGAGGTGCGCATCGACCCCGTGGAGCTCGACTCGGTGAGGGAGTTCACCCTGCGCGAGCTGCAGTCGCCGATGGACGCCGTGCCTATGACCCCCGACGCCGTCATGCTGCTCCGCGAATATCACAAACTCGCCAGTCCCACCGGCTGACCCTCGACATCTTATTACGAGGCTCCGCGCGGCCCCGCAGCAGATGGACCCGTTGGAAGAGATCGGCTCTCACCTCGCCGGCGCATCGAGGGCGATCGTGATCTCCGCGAAGGACGTGGACCTGAGGCCCTCCTCGGGGGACAACAGGCTCTTCATACTGAAGATCGGCGAGGGCTCCCTCGCCGCCGGTGGGAGAGGTGGAGGGTTCGGAGAGCGCAAAGTGACCGCGGTCTTCTGCTACGGCCTTTCCGGCGGGGTCTGGTCCAAGCTGTTCGAAGCCGGGGAGGGGGAGGCGGATGGCTTCGAGGTCCCCTATTACGTCTCGAGGCTTCCCATGACGCTGGCAGACGGAACGGAGGAGATGGGGTACGGGGTGGTGGACCCGGACCTCGTCACGGCGCTTTCGACAAAAGCGCGAGTCCCCGGCTCCCAATGAAGGGCGACCCGGTGCCGAGGGTCGGAACCCCGCTTAAATAGAATCGGGGGGCGGCCGGGCCTCGAATGAAGGTCCTGATAACGGGCGCTTCCGGGATGGTGGGGCGCAACCTCGCGGGGTACTTCGCTGAGAAAGGGGTCGCCACGGTCCTTACCGACCTCGCGGGGTGGGATCTGTCCGGAAACCTGCTCGACAGGGACTTCGTCTTCGGGACCCTGAACTCCCAGGAGTTCGACGCCATAATCCACCTCGCGGCGATAACGGAGATCAAAAAGACCATAGAAGACCCGAAGCTCTGCTTCGAAGTCAACTGCTTCGGGACCCTCAACGTCCTCGAGCTCGCGAGGAAGAAAAGGGTGAGGCGGGTCATCGTCGCGTCGTCGGCCAACGTCTTCGGGGCGCCGAAGTCCAACCCTGTCTCCGAGGAGTCTCCTTTCGACCCCCGTGTCCCCTACGACTACTCCAAGGTGGTGAGCGAGAACATGGCCATGGCCTTCCACAAGTCCGTGAAGCTCCCCGTCTCGATCACGAGGAGCTGGCTGTTGTTCGGAGAGCACGACCAGCCCACCAGGGCGACCATCCGGTTCATCAGGGCGTGCCTCAGGGACGAGCCCCTCACCCTCTACAACGGCGGGAGGGACACCACGTCGCCGTCTCACGCGGCCAACTACGCGAAGCTAGCCCTCTCCATCCTGACCGACGACAGGGCGGTGGGGGAGGCCTTCAACTTCGGGGGGACAGGCCCGGTCACGATCAGGGAGCTGGCCGAGACCGTGAAGCGCCTTACCGGCTCGAAGTCGGAGCTCAAGCTCCTGCCGCCCAGGAGCGAACTCGAGAATGACCCTCAGATCAGCTATCCCACCATAAGGAAGGCGCAGAGCCTACTCGGGTACACCCCTGAGCTCACCCTGGAGCAGGGGCTGAAGCGGACCATCGACTGGGTGAAATCCCAGAGCTAGGACGTCAGGATAAGCTCGACCTTCACGTCTTCCGGTATCCTGAGCTTCGTGATCTGCCTCATGGTCCTGTCGTCAGGCTGCACGTCGAGTATCCTCCGATGGACCCTCAGCTGCCAGTGGTCGAACGTGTGACTCCCCTCTCCGGTGGGCGCCTTGCGGGTGGTGATCTTGAGCTTCTTCGTAGGGAGCGGCTGCGGGCCCCTCACCTTTACCCCGGTCTTGTCGGCTATCTCCCTGATGTCGTTGGCCACCTTCTCCAACTCCGGGAGGTTGGTGCTGGTGAGCTTGATCCTGGCGAACTGGGGCATTTTCTTTCACCCGCGACCGGGAAGTCTATGTAAAGGTTACCGAGGAGCGTGTCGCTCCCTCTCCTTGCTTCGGTCCCCACGGCCCAGCTTGGCCCGAAAAGAGCCGGCGGCTGCGAGTACCGCTTCGCCCGAGTACCTGTGAGGGTTCAGCTCCAGGCAGACCAGGACGTCTGTCCCCGCTAGCCTCTCCATGAGGGGGGTCAGGGGCGCCGTCCCCTCTCCGGGGAGCAGATGATCGTCCGCCCTCCCGTCGTTGTCGCTAAGATGCACCTCGGCCAGCTTCCGCCCGACCCTTATGGCCACCTTCAGCGGGTTCTGGCCGCTCGCGTAGGCGTGGCCGACGTCGAGGGTGCATCTCGCGCCGGGGGTCTCGGCAAGGAGGAGCTCAAGGGACTCCCCGGTGCTCGCCAGCGGGAACTCGTACGGAGGGGTCCCCTGCGCCTGGTTCTCAATGTTGACCGTAAGCCTCCCCCTGGCCGTCTTGACCATCTTGCGCAGCGCGGACGCGGAGCTCTCCGCCGACTCGGGGACGAGCTTCTCGTTGTGGACGCTCCCGGGGTGGAAGGTGACCATGGATGCGCCGAGGTACGCGCTGAACTCGACGTAGTTCTCCAGCGCCCTCTCCACCGCTCCCTTCACAGGTTGGAACGGCGACGCCACGTTCAGGTCGGTGAAGGGCGCGTGCGTCGTGACTGTCATGCCGTACGTGGAGAGGACGTCCTTCAGCCGCTTCTTGTCTGCCCACCCGGGGAAGGCGTGCGGCACCTCCCCCCACAGCTCCACAAACTCGAACCCGGCGTCTCCTATCGCCTTGACCGCGGAGTAGACGTCCAGCCTCAGGAGGCTCCAAGTGCTGAGCCCGATCTTCAGTCCGCATCCCACCGGGGATATCGACGGGTCAGGATGCGGGGGAACTCTGGGCGGTCCTCAGCCGCTTGACGAGCTCCTTCAGCATAGGGATCGCTACCTCCGGGTGCGCCTTGATCAGGCCCGCGAAGCTCCAGCTGGGGAGGACCCAGCACCTCGTCTGGGCGATGGCTACCACGTCGGCAGACCTCGGCTGGCCGTCTATGACGGACATCTCTCCGAAAAACTCGCCCTTGTTTAAGGTCGCCAGGACCTTCCCCGACTTGCGCACTTCCACCTTCCCATCCAGGACCAGATAGAAGCCCACCCCCAGCCCCTTCTCTCCCAGGATGACGTCCCCGGAGGCGTACGACGTCTCCTTTCCTTCCTCGACGACCGCCTTGCGGGTCTTCTCGTTGAGGTCCTGAAAGAAAGGCACGCCGGCTATAAGAGAAACCGCTTCGGAATCCCCGGCCATCACGACTTCAGGCCCCCCGAGCCGATTTAAACCCACCGACTTCGGTGCCTGCATTCGGGCTCGAGCTATCCCCCAGTATCTCCTTCCGTCCTAGATAATCGCGCCAAACGAAGAAGTTGACCCCCACACCCGCGGCTAGGATCACCGCCAGGACGACGAAGAGGCTGGCAGGGCTCGGCGGGGTCAGGTCGAGCTCTGCTTTCGCAGTCTCTCCTGCACTGACCTGTAACGTAGTGGAAGCCGTTCTCCCCTCGTACACCGCGGTGACGCTGTATTCGCCTGGAGGGAGCGTGAGGGTGACGCCTCCTTGGGTCCCCCCTGACTGCGGACCCCCCGTTTCGCCAGCAGCGGCGACCAGGATTGTCGCGTTAGCCGCAGCCCCTCCGCCAGACACCGCTTGCACCTCCAAGGCTCCGACCGGGACCGAGAGGACCTGAGTGGTGAACGGCCCGTAGACTTCTACGTCATACCGCTGTTGGGTTACCCCGCCAAAGCTCAGGTCCAAAGACGCCGTGAAGGGATAGTTTGTCCCTACGATGTAGACTTCACTGTTGTAGAAGTCCCAGGACGCCACCCCTTTCCCTGTCACGGAAACTGTGATTCCGGGCACTTTGGCGACTTGGGAGGAGCTCCTGATGTCGATCCTTGCTTCACTTGCCGTGACGTTCGATACGGTGTATCCGCCTACACCGCCATTCTCATACATCAGGTAGATCTGCCTGGGCCACGTGGCATTGGCGTTGTCCAGGTTCGTCGTCATGGTGAAAGCCAGGGAGGTGATGCCCGAAAGCTGGGAACACCCGGCAAGGGAGACCCATCCGCCGCCGCTCAGCTTGAGGAAGGGGGTCTCGAAGACCGTCAGCCCCTGTGGACCGTTGACGTATGTCCGCAGGTCATAGCGGCCCTCTCTGAGGAAAAGCCCTCCCGAAAGATTGGCCTCAATCCTCTGGGGGGCGGAGGCGGAGTCTACACTAAAGGTCCCAGATTGGGCAGCGAGATCCTCCTGGGAGACCACGACCCCGCCTTCGAGATAGCTCCGTGGCGCGTAAAGTTCGAACCACCCGCTGAACGTGCTCTGAACCTGGGGCAGAAGGACCGAGGTCGAGGTCCCGTTCAGTGCGACCTCCATCTGCCCTCCGATTCCGCTCGGGAGCTCGACCGTCGCCACAGGTCCTCCGATGGATCCCATCGTGCACCCCTGTATCGAGTATGAGTCTGACGGTGGGAGGACGTAGCTCAGTTGGAGCACGTTCCGAGTTACGTTCGAACCGACGAACTGGGGTACCAGGGCTGGAGGGGGCGGCGCGAGCGTGACCTCCACGGTGGTGGAGACAAAGTCAGGGCCCGTCACAAGGAGGGTCCAATTCCCGGGCGGGTCTGTCGTGCCGAACGTGTATAACAGGTCGAGCGAGCCTGGGCCGAGGTACCTTGGTGGGGTCGTGACCCCGCCGGGTGCTTCTAGGCTGACGTAGATGCCAACGGAAGTGAGATAGGATTGGACCCACAGGCTATCCCCCGCTGCGTAGATCGGGGTCCCGACGCTTACAGGGACGACACTAAGCGGCCCGAATCCGAGCCCTATGTTGGGGACATGAGACGCGCTGGAGCCCTGAGCGAACGCGATCGTAGGGAAGACCAGCAGGGCCAGGGCACAGAATAGCACAAGTCCCTTCCTAATGCCCACGGGTCAACCACCAAGTAGCAGCAGCCATCGCCAAAGTGGGAGGCATGAACAGCAGCGCCGGAGGGAGCGAGAGGCTGGAAGTGCCGAATGCCCAAGCGAGCGCGCCCGCCGTGGCCAGAAGTCCGGCCAACAGGCCGCTGTTCCTTCCTATCGCCGACCGGCTTTCGAGCCCAAGTACAGCGTAGGCCAGGAGCGAGACGTACACCACGGCCATCCCCACGAGTGACGCGGGGCCAGTCGGCGGTTCGGTGCCGCTCCCTTTGAGGAAAGAGTCGACCAATCCATAGAGCCCGGTCCCGGACGCCGCAGCGGAGAGGCTCGCGTTTGTCATCAGGATGCTGATCTCCGACACAACGACTCCTGACGGGACCACTGCCGTGAGTGCGCTCGAACGGAGCATCCCTCTTCCGATCCTGTAGGCCGCGTAGGGGAGCCCCGAGAACGCTACCCCGGCCGTCCATCCCCGAAACACCTGGTCCATGGCGGAGGACGCGAAAGGAAGTCCTGTCAGCGGAGAGGTGGCCAGTAGGAGAGGGAGGAGGAACAGGTCCGCCCCGTAGAGGTCTACCAGAAGGGCCGGACCCGCCTCCCGGAGGGGCTTCACTGCGAGGAGCGCCATCGTCTTAGCAAGTTGTACGCCGAAGAGAACGATTTCGAGCAGGGTTGCGGTAGCGATCAGCCCGGTGAAAGCGAAGGCCACCATGAAGTTCGCGTCGATGAGCAGGAGTCCTCCTGCAGCGGAGAAAGCCAAGGTGGATCTTAACGTGGTCATTTGCTCAGGACCATCGCTACAAGGCTCGAAAGGTCTTCATGGCCAGAGAAGAAAACGACGCTCGACCCTTTCATCCCCCTCCCCTCGCCCCACACGAGGAGGACGGAGGGTCTGTTCATGACTAGCCCCACCACTTCGGGAGAGTGGGCCGCCTCCTCTGATGCGATGACCATGTCTGCCTGGGCCGGTGACTCGGCGGCCACCCCGGGCTCGGACCCGTCCTCCCACAGTCTGGCCACAAGGTTGGCGAGGCCTTCCCGGTCTTTGGCTTCGGTCAATGTCGCCTTGCCTCGGTGCACGTGGCGCACCCTGAGCTTGGTACCGGTGGAGACTACCGGAAGCCCCACCCTTGCAATAGCCTCGGAAGCGAGGTCCATGCGCGCGGGGGTCCGGGTCTTTTCTTCGCCTTCCTCTTCTTCGTAGAACCAGAGGTTCATCGTCTCGGGGATGTTAGCCTCGCCTGTCCTAACAAGTAGGAGCTCGTCGGGCGTCCTCGCAAGACGCTTCCACATTATGTCTTTGGCGCTCCTGGAAGTTGTGTAGACCTCAGCTGCGTAGAACTCCTGTCCGGAGCCTCCTCGACCGGCGGGGAGGTCTCCCAGTCTCGCGGCCGAGACCCTGATGGGTTCTCCTGTCCCTAGGAGCGATGTCGGCAGGAATTCGCACACTACCCCTACGTCCTTGACTTCGCTTCGGGCGAGGATTCCCAGACGGTCGGCTATCTCCACCCTGGCCTTGAGCCCTGTGTAGACCCCCGCGTATCTCGACTTCGCCACGAGCGTCCTCTCCTTTCCCTCGCCCTTTATCTCGGCTTCCAGCCCGTTGGGGATCATGACGAGGTCCATCCTAACAGAGGCTGATCTCGTCTTCACCCTGAGCTGAACCGCGACCTCCCCCCCTTTGAAGGCCCTGGCCCTGGCAGATCCCACGGAAAGGTCGAGCCCCTCCTTCGGATAGGCGGCGAGCGCAAGCAGGGAAGCGGAAGCCAGAAGCGCGAACGCGAATCCCAGGGCCAGCCCCCATCCGAATCCAGCCAGCGCACTAGCGAGCGGGACAATCACTGCCGCTTTGAGCAGGTCCCTCCCGTGCTTGGTGAGGGTTATCGTGGCGGCTTCACTTTCGTGAGGATGTCCCGGACCACCTCTGCTGGGTCATTGACCTTCCCGACCAGCACCGCTGACTGGTCGAGCTTCACCCTGTGTCCTAGGACGTACAGGGCGACCTCCTTGATGTCCTCGGGTATTACATAATCCCTGCCTGCCAGGAATGCGACCGCTCTGGAGCAGTGGGCGAGTTGGATAAGGGCCCTGGGGCTGGCACCGAGGCTCAGCCTGCTCTCGTTCCTGCTCTCCAGACCCAACAAGGAGATGTATCCCATTATCTCATCGGAGACTGCGACGTTGGCGACCTCCCTGAACGTTTTCGTGAGCTCGTCTGCCCCAAGGACCTGCTCGACCACCTGCGTCCCCATGTCGCCGAGGTTCCTCTTGATGATGGCCGACTCGGTGGTGAGGTTAGGGTACCCCATCTCGATCCTCATCATGAATCGGTCGAGCTGATTCTCCGGAAGCGGGTACACCCCCTGGAACTCCTGCGGGTTCTGTGTGGCGATCACCATGAACGGGTCAGGTAGGGGTTCCGTGTGCCCTTCCACAGTAACCTGGGCCTCCTGCATCGACTCTAGGAGAGCGCTCTGGACCTTTGGGGGCGCCCTGTTGATCTCGTCGGCGAGGAGGAGGTTGGTGAACACGGGACCCTTCCTGAACTCGAAATCCCTCTGCTTCATGTCGAAGATGATGCCCCCCAACATGTCCATGGGGAGCATGTCCGGAGTGAACTGGATTCGTTTGAACTCGACCCCCAGGCACTTGGCGAAGGCTTTCGCGAGTATCGTCTTAGACACGCCTGGGACTCCTTCCAGGAGGACGTGCCCTCGCGCCAGGAACGACACCAAGAGGAGTTCCGCCTCCCTTTCCCTCCCGATGACCACCTTCCTAACCTGGCTGAGTGTCTTCTCCTTTAGTTCTCCTACCAATTGGGTTTCTCCTCAGCTTCATCGCCAGGGCCGCCACATCGGTCCCGTCGCGTGGGAGGGGGGCCAGGCTTCCATATCTGAACGCCTCATACTCAGAGAGTTTCTCGTCCATCTTCGTCCAGTCGCTCTTTACTCCTCTCTCCCTGAGGTGCTCGAAGGCTTCCGTCCACGTGTATCCCTGGGGGAGTTCCGGGGCGTACCTCTTGATGGATCGGTCCAGCAGCTCGAAGGCCGCCCGCGCGTCGGGAACGACTCCGGGCCCTAAGCTTCTCGAGAGGAGGTACCCGGCTCCGGCCAGCGAAAAGAGCGCAATGTCGGCTCCCAACAGTGACGCCTCGAGGAGACTAATCGGCAAGATAGCTCACCGTCGAGTTTGCTTGATAGCTGATGAATACCACTCCTAGTGCAGGAATCGACTGGAAGGGCGCCGAGGGCTGCATCGCAACCCAGGTCCCGCCGGCGCCCTCATATTCGCCTATCACGGTGCAGGACACCTCCACCCTCTGCGCGGACCGCAGGTACAACAGGCCGGCTCCCGTCCCCCCGGACACTGCCGAAGTCCATCCTGTCAGCTGGACGGTGGAGTTGACGGCGAACGTGAAGTTCTCCGCGAACTTTGCGTATATGACTGCGCCCGGCTCTATGGTCGAAACGGTGTCCTGGTTGATGATTACCACAGAGCTGGCTCCGCTCTCGACCGGGGTTATGTCCAGCCTCAGGACGGTGGTGACGCCCGCCCGGAACTCTACGGTCTTCGTGAAATTGAATCCGGTGCCTAAAGAGGTCACAGTGAAGTTCCCTTCGGACATGGACGCGAACACTTCCCCCGACGAGTTGGTGACCACCTGAAAGCTCGTAGGCCTGCCTCGGTTGAACTTGTTGCCCGCTCCGACCTCGGTCAGGATCAGCCGAAGCCCCGCGAGAGGGACGGGAGTGAACTGACCGGTACCTCCCGTCGTCGGGGTGAAGTTCCCTGACGGTAGTCCTGTACTCTCCGCTATGGCCAAGAGGTAAGGGGAGGTAGTAATGGGAGGATTCGGCGCCGGGGATGAAGCCTGCCCCCCTGCCCCTCCAGATGCGCTGCCGAGCCCTGCCCCGCCGAAGACAAGGCCGAGCAGAAGGCTCGTGATCAGAAGAAGCGGAATGAGCATACCCGTGGCGAGCCGGGAGTACACTTCATCATAATTGAGCCGTGGGACATGCTAAAAGCATTGTTAACAGAAATCGGTCCCATGCTGGGGGCCGAGCCGGTTGGGCGCTTGGCACAACTGGCGGTCGAGAGCCCTCGTCGCCTGCAGCCGGCAGCCTGATGGGTGTAACTGACGGACGGGGAGCCGTCATGCTCTCTGGTCGGCTCGCGACTACGGGTTCTAGGGCCCTTTTCAAATGCCGCCGTCGGCGTTCACATCAGATGATTCCCCGCGCCTCGGCTGCAGGCCGCTAGTTGATGGGGAACGCCCACTTCTTCCCTTTCGAATACTCCAGGACCTGGATGCTCTTAGTCTCGTAGTAGTGGTCCAGGCCTTCTAAGCCGAGCTCCCTCCCGAAGCCGCTCTGCTTGAACCCCCCGAACGGGACTTCGGCCCTAGCTATGGGTGGGGAGTTGACCCAGGTGGTGCCGGCCTGTATCCGCTCGGCGGCGTGGTACGCTTTCTCCAGGTCCTTCGTCCAGACTGACGACCCGAGGCCGTATAGGGTGTCGTTAGCCCTCTCCAGCGCCTCGTCGAGGTCCTTCACCACGAAGATGGGAAGAGCAGGTCCGAAGCACTCCTCCTTTGCGATCTTGGAGTCGTAGTCTACTCCCGTGAGCACCACCGGGGAGAGGAAGTTCCCGTGAGAGAGTTCATTGCCCGCAGGCCTCCCCCCTCGCACCAGTTCCTTGGCGCCCCTGTTCTCGGCATCCTCGACCATCGACTCCACCTTCTCCCTCTGCTCTGCGGTGTGGACCGGTCCCATGTGGGTGGATTTCTCCATCCCGTTCCCGATCCTTATCGTCCTGACCTTCTCTGCGAACATCTTTACGAACTGCTCCGCTATGGACTCGAACAGGAAGAGCCTCTTGACGGAGGTGCACGACTGACCGCAGTTCCTGAACCTCCCCCACGCCGCCCCTTCAACGGCGAGTTCTATGTCCGCGTCGTCGCAGACTATCATCGGGTCGGAGCCTCCCAGCTCGAGGGTGAGCCGCTTGATCGACTTCGCCGACCCTTCCATGATCCTCTTCCCGGTCCCGGTCTCTCCTGTGAACGCGATCTTGGCGACTTTGGGGTTGTCGAGGAGCTCCTCCCCAACCACCGCGCCGGGTCCCGTGACCACGTTGACCGCCCCCGGAGTCAGCCCCGCCTTCACCATCAGGCTGCCGACCTTGATGTCAGTGATCGGGGTGGTGCTGGCCGGTTTGACCACGAACGTGTTCCCTGCCGCGAGCCCGGGGGCGACCTTCCACCCCATCAGCGACACTGGGAAGTTCCAGGGGAGGATTGCCCCCACGACGCCCAACGGCCTCTTGGTGACTATGAAGAACCCCTCTCCGGTTGAGAACGGGTTGTGCGCCCCCCGTTCGCGCCCTATCAGCCCTGCGTAGTACTCGCAGGTGTTCGCGAAGGAGCTTATCTCACCCTTGGCCTCTCCTAGAGGCTTCCCCTGCTCCATCGTGAGCGTGGCTCCCAGGTCCTCGACGCTCGCCCTCACGAGCTCAGCGGTCTTCAGAAGGACCCTGGAGCGCTCTATGCTCGGCTTCTCGGACCAGACCTTGAAGGCGTCGGCGGCGGCGTCGATCGCCCTTCTGGCATCTTCCCTGGTCCCCTTGGGGACCGTGTCCACCGCATCTCCGGTCGCAGGGTTCGCGACCCGTATGACGTCGGCGCCTTGGGCGTCCTCCAGCTGCCCTTGGATGAGCATCTTCATGGAGTCTCTGCCCTCAGACAAGCCGCCGACCCGTATAAGACTTGCCTGTTCAGGACCTGAGGTCCCCTTCCCACATCCTCCTGTAGAGCCCGGCCATGCTCTTGGCGTCGAAGACGAGCGGGCTGTTCGGCCTCGGATACATCGTCACGCACTCCTCGGCAAGCGCGGCGAGGTCCCCCTCCGCGACCCCGACCTCTTTCAGGGTTGTCGGGACCTTGAGATGAGCGGCGATCCCCCTCGCCCTCTCTCCGACGGCCAGACCGACGTCGGCTGGGTCCCCGTCGGGGTCGACCCCGAACGCCTCAGCCAGGCGGCCTATCTTCGGGGCGCATGCGACCGCGTAGTTCGAGATCATGTACGGGAGAGGGACGCCGCACGACACCCCGTGGGGCAGCCTGAACCGCGTCGCGATCGTATACCCTATCGAGTGGCCGTAGACCATCCTGGCCTGGAGGGCGATCCCTCCCATCAGCGCAGCCGCGCTCATCGCCTCCCTCGCCTTCCTGTCTCCTCCCGAGTCGAAGGCCGTCTCCAAGTTCGCCACGATCAGCCTGATTCCCTCCAGGGCCGCAGAGTCCGTAATGGGGCTGGCGGCTGAGGAGAGGTATGCTTCCACGTTGTGACAGAGGGCGTCCATCCCGGTAGCCGCAGTCACCCCGGGGGGCATGGACATCGTCAGCTCCGGGTCTACCACGGCGGCTGAAGGGAGGAGGAGAGAGCTGTTGATCCACTGCTTGTGCCCGTCCACGGTCACCATGGAGGTCACCGTCAGCTCGGCGCCCGTCCCCGCGGTCGTCGGGACCATGATCGAAGGGAGGGGCTTCTTCGTGAACAGGTTGTTCCCTACGAAGGACTTCGCTGGTCCCGGGTTGGTGGCGAGCCCCGATGCGACCTTCGCCATGTCCATCGAGCTCCCTCCGCCGACCCCGATCACAATGTCGTATCCGGCCGCCCTGACCCTGTCCGCGACCGCCTGAGCCACCTCTATCCTCGGCTCGGCCTCCACTTCGTCGAACAGTTCGCAGCTGACCCCCTTGAGGCTCTCCTCTACCCTGCCCGCTATCCCGGTCTTGACCATCACCCTGTCGGTCACCAGCAGCGCCCTGGTCCCGCCGAGCGCCTTGGCCTCTGCACCGATCTCATCCAGGGCTCCGAACCCGAACGCCAGCTTAGTGGGGAGGAAGTAGTGAAACTTCAACGGGCGGAGAAGGTAGGACGCCTTTTTAACTGATACCGGGCTCCGACGGAGAGTTGCACCTCGATTCGAACCAGGAGAACCTCCTCCGAGGAGAGGGGGGCGAAGCGAGGCAGTTCGCCATGGAGATTGTCACCAAGGTCGGGGATGCAGTCGGGGCGAGCTCCCTGGTCCCGATAAAGTCAGCCCACGTCCTCGCGCACTACAGCAGCCTGCACGACGCGGGCGTGGACGTCCTCGAAAGGTTCGCCGAGTCAGGAGGGAGGTTCGCCGTCCCCACCTCGGTCGACCCGGCAAGCATCGACCTCCAGAACTGGAAGAGCTTCGGGATCCCGGAAGAGTACGCCCGGAAGCAGTTCCGCCTCTGCGACGCGTACGGCAGGTTGGGAGGGATGCGGTGCTGGAGCTGTGTCCCGTATCAGGTCTGCAACTTCCCCAAGCAAGGGGAAGCCGTCGCGTGGGCCGAATCCAGTGCCGTCGTCTTCGCCAACTCGGTCTTGGGGTGCAGGTCAAACAAGATCACGGCCGGGATGGACGTCGCCTGCGCCGTGCTGGGGATGACCCCAAGCTTCGGCATGCTGGAAGATGAGGGGCGGAGGGCGAGTGTCGCGTTCCGGGTCGGGTTCGACTGGCTCTCGGAGCTGGACTACCGGTCCCTAGGGTACTTCGTGGGCAAGAGCTCGGGGTCGAGGGTCTCCGTCCTGGAAGGGCTCCCTCCCACGGTCACCTCCGACGACCTCAAGCACCTGGGGGCCGCGGCCGCTTCCGCCGGCCCTGTCACCATGATACACTATCCAGGGATCACCCCGGGGTCGCCCACTCTCGCGGCCGCGTCCGGGGGGGAAAAGGTCGAGGAGGTGGAGGTCACGCGGAGGGACCTGGACGAGGTGAGGGCGGACCTCGACCAGACCGAAGAAGCCCCGGACCTCGTCGCGCTCGGCGTGCCTCACCTATCCGCCAACGAGCTCGGGGCCCTCGCCAATCTTCTCGAAGGGAAAAAGCTGAAGGCAGGGACGAAGATGTACCTGTACACCTCCTCCCACGCCTACGACATGGCGGCGAGGACCGGGATCGCTAGCACGATCGAGGCGTCTGGGGCCCGCATCACCCACAGCACGGACGCGGAGATCTCGCCCCTGAAGGCGCTCGGCTTCGAGGTGGTCATGACCAACTCGGCCAAGCTCGCGGAGATCATCTCCTCTGAGGGGGAGGTCAGAATGCGCTACGCCTCGCAGAAGGAGATAGTCGAGCGGGTGACAGGGTGACAGAGTCGAGTTTCAAGGGAAGGGGGCTGATCTCCGGGAAGGCGGAAGGACCCGCCCTGCTCTCGCTGAAGGCCTTCACGTTCGCCCACGGGGTCGACCCATCCACCGGGGTCGTGACCGATGTGAGGAGCGACATCAGAGGGTCCAACGTCAGGGGTCGGGTCCTGTTCTACCCGTTCGGGAAGGGGTCCACGACCGCCTCTGCCTGGTTCCTCGAAACTGTGCGCATGGGCAACTCGCCTTCCGCCATAGTCACCGAGGGGGTGGACCTGTCTGCGGTGATAGGGTCGGTGATGGCGCGCGAGGTGTACGGCAAGGGGGTCCCCGTCGTATCGGGGATAGCGAGGGACGCGTACTCGAAGATCGCCGCCGGGTCGAAGGTCAGGGTGGACTCGGAGCGGGGCGAGGTGAAGGCCCAGGGTTGAAGCGGGTCCTCTCAGAGAAGGACCTGTTCCTTTTCGACCTGGACGGGGTCTTCTACAAGGGGAAGGAGACCAGGGTCAAGATCGGAGGGACCGCCGCCGTAGAGGCCCTCAGGAGGCGAGGGAAGAAGCTCTTCGTCCTTACCAACAACTCGACCGACTCCGCCGAAACTGTCTGGTCCCGCCTGGTGGGCACGGGGGTCCCAGTCCGCAGGGAGGAGGTCCTCACGACAACCCTCCTCATGGCCGACTTCCTGCTGGAAAGGTACGGCAGGGTGGCCTACTTCCTGGTGGGCGAGGAAGGGCTGGAGGAGGAGATGGCCAAGCGCGGCCACGCTCGGGTGAGGGGGGAGACCGCCGACTTCGTGGTGGTGGGGCTCGACAGGAAGATAACCTATGACAAGCTCGACCACGCCGCAAGGCTCGCCAGGAACGGGGCGAAGATCGTAGCCACCCACGCCTCGCGCCTCTACATGTACAAGACGGGGCCGGCGGTCGCGACGGGGCCTATCGTGAAGGCCATCGAGTATGCCAGCCGCAGGAGGGCCATGGTCATCGGGAAGCCCTCTCCGCTGATGTTCGAGATAGCGCTGGGCCGCGCTCACTCCGAGAAGGCCAGGGCGGTCATGGTCGGCGACCAGGTCGACACTGACATAGCCGGCGCTTCGAACGCCGGGATCGACTCCGTCCTTGTCAGGAGCGGGGTAGACCAGGACCCCGGGCCCTACAGTGTCTTGGCTACGCTCGACAACGTCGACGACATAGTCCCGCTCCTCTGACCCGACTACGCCCCGTGCTCCTTCAGGAAACGCTCGTCCACTTCGACCCCCAGGCCGTCCCCCGCAGGGACCTTCACTCTTCCTCCCCTCGGTTCGGGGAGCCCGCGGACGAGCTCAGTCTGGAGCGGATTGGCGAACGGGTTGAACTCGACCCCGGCCGAGCGGAAGGCCGAGGCGACGTGTATCGATGCGGCAACGGACACGCCCGAGTTCATCCCTGTCATGGGTGAGAATGATATCCCGCGCGCCGCTGCCTCGCGCGCGACTTCCGCCTCAACCTTCACCCCCCCGCACCGGCTCACGCTCGGCTCAACCACCCCGACCAGCCCCTCCGCGAGAGGGATGTGGAAGTCCCCGGGGAACCAGCTCTCCCCGGCGCCAATCCTCGTTCTGGCCCCCTTCAAGGCGCGATAGCCTGCGACGTCGTCTGACAGGACAGGCTCCTCGAACCAGGCCAGGTCCAGGTCGGAGAACGCGTCGCACGCCCTCAGGGCGGTCGAGGAGTCGTAGGCCCCGTTGGCGTCGGCGACGAGCATCCCGTCCTCCCAAAGGGCCCTGACCCGACGCAGCAATCGGCTGTCCTCTTCTACCCCGAACCCCACTTTTACTTTGGCTCCTGAAAGCCCTTTGGCCTTCGACGCTGCGACCTGTGTCTCTAGTGGGCCCCTGGACTCGAACAGTGAGCCGGCAAAGGCTGGGACCTCCCCCGCCGCTCGCCCTGACAGGATGCGTCCCAGCGGCTTGCGCTCGAGCTTTCCCCGGCAGTCGTGGAGAGCGATGTCTATCCCGCTGAGTGCCTCGACGTCCGTCCCCCTGGTGTGCCCCCTGATTCGGAGCTCCCGCCAGACGGCTTCCCACGCCGACCCTTCTCCGTCCCACTCCTTCCCTTCGACGGTCTTCCCGAAGTACCTCACCAGCAGCGCCGTGGCACCCGGGTCGAACCTCGTCATGGCCTCCCCCCACCCCTGCACCCCGTCCACTTCAGCCCTGACCATGACCGCCTGATATGAGGCGTAGCTGAACGTCCCTCCCTTCAGCCTCTCTTCGGCTTTGACCCGGACGGGGAACGCTTCTACCGACCTGACCCTCATCCCGCCTCCGCGGCCGGTGCAACCTTAAATTGGTTGGCTGCGGCTTTCGCCATGTTTGCAGCACCCTGCTTCAAGAGGTCTGGCCAAGTGCGCCGTTTGCGGCGCTCCCGAGCCGCAGGCAGGGACCTTCCCGATGGTGGTCGGGGTAGGGAAGGTCTGCATCGCCGACGGGATGACGAAGGTGAAGTGCGAATCCTGCGGGGAGGAGGTGAAGCGCATCACATCTGCGAAGCTTCAGGGGAGGACGGTCTGCCTGGCTGACTACATGAAGGGGGTCGAGAAGTTCAGGCAGCACATCGTGCAGAGCTTCGACGAGGATGCCGAGCCTGCCGCTTCGATACTCAGGCGCGCCTACATGGAGGCCCCGGAGGGGTACACGCTGCTGGCAGTCCGCAGGGGGAGGAACAGCACGCACCTTTGGGAGGCCGAGTACGAGAAGACCGAGATCTTCCAGATGAGATGCAGTTAAGCGCCAGAGCAACAACTCTACACACTTTTCCTTAAACCGAGCCGCGCCCCGTCACACGACGTAACTCCATTGGCCAACGAAGAGATGGTGGTACTCAACAGGCTCCTCCGGGAGATAGAGGACTTGAAGCTGGGGCTTGACCCGAACGTCCTCGAGGGATGGTATCAGAAGATAGCCAGCGACGCCAGGGCCGAGGCTCCGAGGCATCTCACGGAGTCCATAGACGTGGTCCAGGACCCCATCCTCCCGATGAAGTTCGAGTTCAAGACTTCGAGGCGCGCCATCAGGTACGTGACCGAAGCCATCGACCGAAACCTCGACGGGATGCCTCTGGCGACACGGCTGTACTTCCAGAAACTGTCCGAGCTCATCCAGGCCGAAGCTCTGCGCTAGCCTGCCAGCACGGTCACGACCCCGACCATCCAGGGGTGGAGCTGACAGTGGTACACGTAGACTCCGGGGACCGTGAAGGTGTAGGTGTAGCTGTCTCCTGTGTTAAGGTACCCCGAGCTGAAGGGAGGCACCCCAGCTGGCACCGTGGACGAGGTGACGGTGTGGATCGACAGGTCGTTGTTCGTCCAGGTGACCGTGTTGTTGACGCCGATCACGACGGTGATGTTGTCAGGGGTGAAGCCGGTGTTTGGATAGTCCACCGCCCCCTGCGCGATGCTCACCGACACGGGGGCCAGAGCAGCGCCTCCTGATGTCAGCGTGGTCGTGGCCCTGGTGTAGGCTTCGTTCGGGAGGACCACGAGGTACCCTATCATTCCGACCTGCGCGTGATAGGTGCAGACGAACTCGTAGATCCCGGCGTACCTCGCAACGAACGAGTACCTGGCGCTCACGTTGCCAGGAGTCCCTGTCACCACCGCCCCGGGCGAGTTGTTGGTCGCCGGCGTGGTGAACGTCTGCCCGGTGAGGTCGTTGATGAGCCCGGGGACCGTGGCGTTCACGATGATGTTGTAGGGCGGCCCGATCACAAAGTCGTGGGCCACTGTATCGTTGTCTATCAGCGTGAGCTTCACTGTGTCTCCCTGGTTGACTATGATGAAAGCCGGGTTGAACCTGTCCTGATGGGCAGAGGGGGAAAGGTACCACGTCTCCCTCACCGTCCTTATGGCCGGCGGCTGGTCCATCACGGGGAAGCTTATGTTCGCGCCTGCTCCCGACGCGAGCTGGGAAGCCAGCAGTTTGAGCTGCGACTGCATCGAAGAGATCTGCTGCTCCTGCGCGCTGAGCTGGTCAGCCGAGGACTGCGTAGACGTCACGTATGCGGCGGCTACGGCCGCGAGCCCGACAAGGAGGAGGACGCTCAGGCCGCCTGCCGTGGTCAGGCCCCTCCTCGTGGATCTGTCGTTCACGTGCAGATGTCCGGGGCGCAGGTATGACTTAAACCAGGCGGCCCGCGGCGTCCGGCGCCTCTGTCGGCTAGTTGCATGGGGCGCCCGAGCAGGCTGGTTTACCGTTGATGGTCGCCGAGACGACGCGCCCGTCTGGACCAGTCCTCGCCGTGAAGTCGACGACGAACTTCTTTCCCTCGACGGTACAGGAGGTGAAGAGGACGCCCGCGACCTCGGCACCGCTCTCGGTCGCCCTGACCCGAGTGATCCCAGCCTTCCTGAGTCGCTGGTTCTGCGGGAGGAATCGCCTCATTCCTCTTGCGATGCGCTTCAGCTGCGCGCCTTCTACTCGCGCGGGGCGGGCCCAGAACTCCCGCTCCTCGCTGTCGAAGCTCTGCTGGCTGATGGGAGTTCCTGGTTTGCGCGTCACGTCTCTCCCTCCCGTCCGTGCCCTCTCGACACGGAGATGATCGGTATCATCAGAAGCGCTATGGCCGGAGGCGTGTTCGGGTCGGTGCCAAGCCCCGTCAGCGTCCCTCCGAGCCCGAGCCCGAACCACCAGATGAAGCCGAGCCATGCCAGGGCGAGGGCGTACCCCAATCGGGGCCGGCGGACCAGCAGCACTACGCCAGCCAGAAAGGTGATGGTCACCTCAGCGGCGTTGCAGAGCACCGGATGGGCGCCTGCGAACCTTATGATCGGGACTAGGGTGTACGACGCCTGGCTAGGGAGCGACTCTATGTTCGCGGCGAATATGGACGACTGGCCGAATGTCGTCCACATCAGGGGTGCGGCCTGTACCGCTGCAAGGAGTAGGAAGAGGACGGCGGGAGCGTCCCTGACTATCGAGAACCGCCCGGCAAGGTTCCAGGACCCGCGCGGAAGGAGGAGAAGGAGGGCCGCAAAGGCGTAGACCAGGGCTGCCCCCGGGAACCCGTTCATGATGCTCGGAGTCCCTGGGAACACGCCGCCCGACATGGTCGCTGCGAACAGCCCTGCCATCCCTTCGCCGAAAACCCAGACCGTGAGCCCCCAGACCACCGAGGCCGCAAGCGCGACCCGTCTGACCCTCTCGCCGCCTCGGATAAGCAAGAATCCCAGGGCAAGCTGTATGGCTGCAACGGAGGCGTTCCAGAAGGCCGCCTGGGGGGCCATATACCGCAGGAAGAAGTTGATCGAAGCGAAGTAGAGCGGAGGAGGCAGCGACTGGAGAGCGTTACCCAACACGCCGTTCACGCTGTTGGCGAAGAACAGGCTGAACATCCGGGGCTGGAGCTGGAGGAGACCGTCTATGACCCATAGCGCCCCGAGCCCCAAGGTCATCCAGCGCCGGACGCTGCTTGCCGCCCCCGGACCATATGTCCCTCCCGGGGTTTCAGCCTTGACTTCGTAAGACTCTGCGGGCAAGGGCGAGGTTCGCCTTCGTCAGGCGTCAGCTCACCGTTATGGACCCGCCCATCCATCCGTTGGCAGACATCGGACCAAGCCAGCCGCTCGGCCCGTAGCCGCAGGGGTCTTCGCAGTGCCAGACGAAGGTCCCCGTCTGGTTGATGTAGAAGTCAGCCATCTCTACGGAGTTTGCCGCCACCGGTATGTTGATCCCCAGCTGCGGGATCGTGAACGTGTGGCCGATCTGAGTCTCTGGGTTCAGCGAGCTTACGGCCGTCGCGCTCGCCTGGGTGAAGTTGCTGGCGGCCGCGGTCCCGTTCACCACGTAGACGACGTTCCCTACGGTGCCGGAGACCTGACCGTACTCCGAGGGCAGAGGCGATGCCGTATCGTAGTCAACTATTGTGAGCTGGATGAGGGTGTGGGCCGGGAGGCTGATGTTGGCCGGAGACTTCAGGCCGTCAGGCGTGAGCACCCAATACTTCGGCGCCGTCGCCGTCGAGTTCCACTGCGCTGCCGCGACTATCAGGAGGGTAAGCTTGAAAGGTCCGGCCGTGCTGTTGCTGCTCTGAGAACCCGCGCCCGCGCTCCCCTGGCTCTGGAGCGACTGTATCTGCGACTGCTGGGTCCGTATGGTGCCCTGTTGGCTGGAAGCCACGCCGATCATGGCCATCCCTATGACCATGAATACCAACGTCAAAACCACCAGGACTACCGCGACCTTCGTGTCCGACATGCCGGACCTGCTGTACGCCCGCCCCGTGGCTGTCCCGACTTCCATTACCCCTGAGAAGGGGCCCAGGGTATTTGATGCGGTCTGTACGGTTAGCCACGTGAAACTAACCTTATGTATGATTGTACACACAGCCGCATGCGATGGGCCGTACCAACATCGCCGTCGAAGACGAGATAGCCGGCTCACTTGCCGACGAAGCCTCGAAGGAGAACAAGACAGTCTACGCCCTGGCGAACGAGGCGATGAAGGCGGTCCTCAGGGTCTGCGACGAGGGGGGGAAACCCGACGACGTCTACGTGTCTTGGTTCTTTGTGCGCATCCTGCGAGACCTGGACTCCGTCCCGATTCCAGGGGACCTCCTGGAAAAGATGGTGAAGGCCCTCTATGCGGCTGACAGCGATTCCCTGCTGAAGTACTGGTTCGAGGAGGGGGTGAGGACGGGGGCTTACCTCCACCTTTCGTCGCCCAAGATTGAGGGGCTCTCTTCGGAGGTGAGGGCGCTTTCTCAGGCGAACCTGCTCCCTGTGAAGAGGGTCGAGATCAGGGGGGAAGAGGACAGCAAGGTCGTCATCCGCGTCATCGGCGCCGGGCTCTCCATGGAGTCTACGAAATGCGCGGAGGCCTTCATCAAAGGAATCGTCAGCGCCTACTCGTTGAAGGTGGTCGGGAGCAGCGTCACAGGCAGCATCATAGAGCTGAAGGTGTCCAAGTGAGCCGCCCCGCCACCCCCTAGCAGGCGCCCCCGCGACCCAGCGGCGGGCTCCGAGTGCAGACGGCGCGCCTCGGGCCTCCCGTCGAGTCCGACTCTTGGCGCTACCTAGTCCAGCCTGGCCCTTGGCCTGGTCAGCCCTTCGCCCGCGCGAGGGAATACACTATGATGAAGAACCCGGCCGCCTGACTGTATGCCTGTACGGTGATCACGGTCCCGAGGTCCACGGTCCCGAAGTTGTACAGCACTCCGGCCGCAAGGGCGCCTAGAGTGACGAAGGCGAACCCGAGAGAAAGCAGGATCATCGCCTGGCTCTTCGTCTTGCCGTAGGCCCTCCCGGCGTAGTACACCACCACTCCTCCGAAGACAAGGATGAGCGCCTGAGCTACGTCCAGATAGAGAAGGTCGATCACTGCTCAAAGTCACCCTCCGGGGCCTTTATAGCGTTGAAGCCGATTCTCAATGTTGGCAATCATTTGGCTTCTCTCATAGTGAGCCAGAGGCGCTTCAGCTTCTCCGCCACGTCCTCGTTGATTGTCGCCTCGACCTTCATGACCCCCCCATCGAACGAGACGTTGACCGCCCGATAGGCGCTCCTCAGGAGCTCGTACTTCTTCCCCTCGGGGGTGACGACTATCCGCTCTATCACGAGTATCTGCGAAGCCAGGAGCTCGTGGACCCTCCTGTAGCAGGTGCTCAGAGGTATGTCGTTCTCGCGGCTCATGTCCTCGACTGACTTGCTTTTCGGGATGGCGGAGAGGATGATCTTTCTGGAATATTCGTCCGCGAGCCCCTGGACCAGCGCGTGGACCCGAGACGGCTCGGTTATCTCCAACCTCTTCGAATCCTTTCTTGAGCTTATTTGAGTATATATCGCCCGTGACCGAAAAGAGGGGGAGAAGCAGGACCTAGTTCGCCCTGCTTCTCATCAGGTATCCTAGTCCGCCTAGCAGCGCGCCAAGGCAGGCGACGAGGACCAGCCCGCCGATCGGGTCTACTAGCCCCCCGAGGATCTGGACGTGGACCTGCCCCGCGTTGAGGCCTTCACCCCCGCTCGAGACAGGAGCGCTCGCCCACCCTGCGAGGTAACCCCCCCACATCATCAGGAACATCGAACCTGCCACGCCGACGTTCATGAATATGATGTGTCCCCATGCCAGGAGGTTGGTGATCCCCTTGTACGGCTTCCCCTGAATCCCTTCGATGTAGAGGTAGAAGATGGCCGTGACCGCCATAGCGACTACGCCGACGACGAGGAAGGAGATGTACCCCGTGAACAGCCAGGTCCCAGCGCCGTTGGACGCTATGACCCTCGACGGGGCGTAGTACGTGTTGCTCGTGAAGATGTTGATGGGGTTGATGAGGAGGACCGTCGCGATAACCGCGAACAGACCTTCGATGATTGCTGCCAGGATGAACCTGCCGGCCCACTTGCTCTTGAAAGCAAGCGACCGTGTCGTGTTTTCCATGGGTGGTGCGCTCATGTCCAGGGCTTATAACGAGATGACACGATTTTCGCACCTGATAATCACTCGTGGGGAGCATCACATGCCTCTGACCGCCCACGATGGCCGCCCGAACCGCGCCTTCCGCCCGCCTTGAGGCGTGCGTGCCCGCCGCATCTCTCCCCGAAGGCGGAGGGCAACTTTCCCGCGCATCTGACGCGGGCGGGGCCGTCAACCTCCTCTACGGTAACGGGAAGGTAGCCGCAGGCGGGACTCAGCAAGCCAATTTTGAATCCCTGAGCGGTAGCGGGCTGATGGCACAGCCCTTGCTTCTAAGGTGGGGCTACCAGAAATGGAGCCAGGCACCTGAAACAAGAAGCCAGCGGCTTTAGCCGTTGGAGCATGTCACGTTCTCAACCGTGGGAATCGGAGGAGCGCGTTAAATAGAGAGGGGAGGTTCCAACGAACGACGCAACATGACAAGCGACGGGGGGTTCAGGCTGATAGTCGTCGCCTTCGACGGCTCGACGGACTCGGCGACCGCAGTGCAGCTGGCTGCCTCGGTGGCGGCCAAGTACGGCGCTAGGCTCATCGTCGCCCACGTATACAACTCTCCCGCCATGGCGCTCGCTGGCGGCCCCGGGATGCCGATGCCCGACTACTCGGAACTGGAGGCGGCGGCCAAGGACACGGGCCGGTCGGTCCTTTCCCGCGGCGTCCAGCTGGCAGCGCAGGCGGGGGTGAAGGCAGGGGGAGAGCTCATACAAGCATCCTCCGTGGTCGAAGCGCTGGTGGGGTTCGCATCTGACCAGGATGCTGACCTCTTGGTCGTGGGGACCAGGGGGATGACGGGGTTCAAGAAGCTCGTCGTCGGGAGCGTCTCTTCGGGGCTAGTGAGTCACGCCCACTGCCCGGTCCTGGTGGTGAGGTGAGCCGATGATATACGTGAGAGACGTGATGACGAGGGGCGTCAAGACCATCGACTTGCGCTCCACGATACTGGATGCGGCGAAGGCGATGGCGAAATGGAAGATCGGCTCCCTCGTGGTCGTCGAGGGGACGAAGCCCGTAGGGATGGTGACCGAGGGAGACATCTCTCGAAGCGTCGCCGACGGCGTGGAACCGTCCACCGCCTTGGGGAAGTTTGGGATGAAGAGACTGCTGACTGTGGCCCAGGACGAGAAGGTCGAGGTGGCAGCGAAGATGATGTCTGACGCGAGGGTCAAGAAGCTCCCGGTGATGGAAGGAGGTGCCCTCGTCGGGATCATCACACAGACGGACATCGTGGGCTCCACTTTCTCGCTGGTGACCTCGTTGAAAGAGATGGTGGAGGCCCGTTACAGGCCTCCCGACTTCGAGATGTGAAGGACCCTCCGCCACCAGCGTCGCGAACTTCCTTTAAGCACCCTTCGGGCGGGGCACGAACCGCTTGGCCCTGCCCGAGTACCAGATAGTGGTGGACTTCGTGAGCGAAGGAGAGGTCGCCAACCTCGTCAAAGGGTTCATCGAGGTGAAGGGGAAGCGGGTCAGGTTCTCCGGCGTGGCCTATGGCCGCTTCGGCGGGCAGAACTTCTCCCCCCAGTTCTCAAAGCGCGCCCGCGACGAGCTGACGAGGCTCACGGGCGACTTCCCGAAGTTCGAGGAGGACATGCAGATGAGACTCGTCCGCGGGGAGTTCGAGGCGAAACCTGGCAAGGACGAGCATCACCATCATCACCATCTGGGAGAGCCGCCTGCTTGAACCTCCTGGTAGGCGCAACTGGTTTTGTCGGCGGGCACCTGGTCGAGTATCTGTTCCAGCAGGGGGAGATCTCCAAAGGCGTGTTCCGGAAGGGGTCCCATCTGAAGATAATGGACCTGAACGGGGTGCAGGGGATAGAGGCCGATCTTACAGACCACCACGCCCTCCACGAAGCCATGGAGGGGGCGGACGTAGTCTACAATCTCGCGTCGCCCATGCCCGGCGAGGCAGATGGGTTCCAAAAGACGAGCACGGAGGGGCTCCTGAACCTCCTGGAGGTCGCTTCAGAGGCGAAGGCAAAAGCTTTCGTTCACCTGAGTACCCTGGACGTCTACGGGTTCGCGGCGGGGCAGATAGGCCCTTCGACCCCCCTCCGCCCTTCAGGAGAGTATCAGGAGTCGAAGGCGGAGGCCGAGCGCCTCCTCCAAGAGTTCGCAAAGCGGAGCGTTACGCCGAGGGTGACGATAATCAGGGCCGCAAGGGCGCTGGGCTCGAGGGACGAGTCGCTTGTGGTCCCAATGCTGAAGATGGTCAGTGGAGGCAAGGTCGTAGTCCCGAAGGGGGGGCAGATGTCGTACACGCACCCCAGGGACGTCGCCAAGGCGATGTACGGAGCTGCTGTCGGGAACCCCCCGGGAGGGAACGCCTACTCGGTCAAGTCGTTCGAAGCCACCCCCGAGGAGCTGGCAGGTGCGCTCGCGTCAGCCTTGGGGAAAGAGGTCCAGGTCAAGAAGGAGGGGCTGTTCGCCGGGGGCGCGCTCCCCCGATACACGTCAGATCAGCTGAAGGCTTCGCTCCGCATAGACGTCCAGCCATCCTGGAAGGACATCAGCTACGCCCCTGACTACACTCTGAAAGGCGCCTGCGAGGAGATAGCTGCATGGTACAGAAAGGAACCCTGGGTGACGGAGAGCAGCTAGGCATCCCGGAAATTCTCCGGGAGATGCGGAGGATGGTCCGAGCCTCTGTCGACAGGAGGGCCACGGCGCTCGCGCAGCTCAAGGAAGCGGAGGGCTCAGACCCTTTCAGGATACTCATCAGCACCATCCTGTCTCACAGGACGAAGGATGAAAACACGGCCAGAGCAACTGAAAACCTGTTTTCAAGATACGCTAGCCCCGCGGAGCTCGCGAAGGCCGACCCCAGGGTGGTGCGCCGCCTCATCAGGCCATCCGGGTTCTACAACATGAAGGCCCGGAACATAATAAAGGCGTCCAGGCAACTCGTCACAGAGTTCGGGGGGGAGGTGCCGGACAACGAGGAAGACCTTCTCAAGATCCACTCCGTCGGGAGGAAGACGGCGAACTGCGTCCTGGTATACGCCTTCGACAAGCCCGCCATCCCGGTCGACACTCATGTCCACAGGATATCCAACAGGCTCGGACTCGTCAGGACGAGGAAGCCCGAAGAGACCGAGTCGGAGCTGGTCCGGACGGTCCCCAGGCGTTACTGGCTGGAGCTCAACGACCTTTTCGTGAGGTTCGGGCAGACCACCTGCAAGCCCATCGGGCCGAAGTGCCCCACATGCAGCCTCAAACCGACGTGCGTCTACTACCGGGACGTGGTCGCGAAGCGCAAACCTTCATAGCCCCACCATCTTTGCCGTGGACGGCCGTGCCGACCCTCGAGGAGTCGAAGAGGAAGATAGAAGAGCTCGTGAAAGCGAAAGGGTTCGGCAACACTCCGCAGGATATCCCCAACAAGCTGCTCTTCGCGTTCATCGAGCTCGGAGAGGCCGGGGACTCATGGAAGAAGGGGAAGGCCGTCGAAGAGACTGTCGAGGAGCTGATAGACGTGATCTTCTACGTCTTGGACGCTTCGAGGCTGATAGCGCCGAACGCCAACATGGACGAGGCCTTTGAGAAGAAATGGGCCAAGAACATGGGGCGGCCTTTCCAGTACGGGGAAGGGTTCCGCTCGAAGCAGGCCGGCTAGCCTGCTTTCACCCAAGCAACCTGCTTGTCTGCATGGCAGACGTATCCCTCGAAGCTGGCGCCCTTTCTGTCGGTGACCGGCTCTGTCCTCTTCAGGGGGCGGCCGCATGAGGTGCACTTCTGCCCGGAGTCGTACTGCTTGACCTTCCCCCAGTCGAGCATGAAGTATGTCAGCCACAGGGGGGAGACGTCCGTCTTCATCTCACAAGCGCCTTCGCGTTCCGGCCACAGGCCATTGGCTGTAGACGTATAGAAAAAGTTCGCCATCGATGACGGTTAAATCCTGGGGGGAGGGATGGAGCACGAGCATGGAGCCTCTGTTCCAGTCCTCGGTCGACGAGGTGGACCGCCTCGTGGGGCTGAAGAAGGAGGAGCTCTCGATGCTGGAGGACGCAGATGCAGCGGCTGGCGAGCTCCTGGTGTCCGAGTTTGAGAAGTACGTCGAGCGCAAGTTCAACCCTGAGGCGTCCGAGGTGCTCAAGCGCCACGACCTGATGGGGGTCCCGATTGACGTGAAGTATGGAGGGAGGGGGGCTCGGCAGCTGGCAGAGTCCCTCTTCCTTGAGAGGATGGGGCAGACAGGGATGGGGGTCATCACCTTCGCAGACGTCCACCTTTGCCTCGGGAGCCTCGGGGTACAGGACTGGGGGACAGAGGAACAGAAGGGGAGATATCTCCCGAAGGCAGCGAAGGGGGAGGTGGTCTTCGCTTACGGGTTGACCGAGCCAGAGGCCGGCTCCGACCCCTCCTCGATGAAGACGAGCTACGTCAAGGACGGGGGCGGTTACAGGCTCAAGGGGTCCAAGTACCTGATATCAAACGGCTCCATCGCCACCCACATGTTGACCTTCGCTCGGCCCGAGGCGGAAGGGAAGAAGCCCACGGCGTTCATAGTCGACACGAAGTCTGACGGCTTCAGCGTGGACATGCGCCTCGAGGAGAAGATAGGGCTGTTCACTTCGGACACCTCCATGCTCACCCTGGACGACGTCTACGTCCCCAGAGAGGACGTCCTAGGCGAGGAGGGGAAAGGGTTCTCGGTCGCCTACTCTAGCCTCCTGAACGGCCGAATTGGGATCGGGTCAGGGTGCCTGGGGGTCATGGAGGACTGCCTGAACCAGGTAAAGGAGAGGGCCACCTCGCGGGTCCAGCATGGCAAGCAGATCGCAAAGCACCAGCTCATACAGAAGCACGTGGCATACATCGAGTCCAGCCTCGAGGCGTCCAGATGGCTCGTCTATCGCGCGGCCATGAAGAAGGACGAGTGCGACCGCGACCGAAAGGACCTCAGGCTCCGGGCGGACGCAGACCGGCTCTCCGCCGTCGCGAAGTACGTCTCTTCGAGGTCGGCGTTCGAGTCGGCGGACAGGGCTGTCCAGTGTTTCGGGGGGTTCGGGTACTCCATCATGTCACCCGTGGCGAAGCACTTCCTCGACTCGAGGGTGGCCAGGATATACGAAGGGACGGACGAGATCATGGAACTCAAGATAGCCTCGTCGGTCCTCGGCCAGGAGTTCGAAGCCTACAAGTAGGGGGCTCAAGCCCCGTGCAGGACAGTGCTGCTCCATCTCGACGGATCCAACCAGATAGGCGCCAGCCGCGACCGGGTCTACGCCCTCCTTACCGACCCAGGCTTCATCGCAAAGACCCTCCCGGACGCAGAAGACATCCGGGTCCTCGACGGCTCGACCCTGGAGGCGAAGGTCAAACTCAGGGTCTCCGTCGTGTCGAGCACGGTCAGGATGAAGATGACCATAGGGAAGAGCGAGCCCACGACGAAGGCGACGCTGACCGCCGAGGGGTCTGGTAGCGGGAGCGCTCTGAAGATAGCGAGCGTGTTCGAGCTCTCAGGGGACGCGCCCACCACGATGTCCTGGTCGGCGGACGCCGACATAACCGGGGTGATGGCGGGGCTCGGCTCGACGCTCCTGAAGGGGTTCGCGACGAAGAAGGTCGCAGAAATCTTCGCGGGGATCACCAAAGCGGTCGAATCGGCCGCCTAGGTGACCTTCCGCTTGCGACCTGACCGCCTGATTTAGAGCCTATCCCAAAATAGGTCTGGTGGCCGACCTTCTTCGAAGACTTTCCACCTTTGATTTGGGGTCATCGCGTGAAATTAACCCAGTCCCTAATGATTATCCAGAAGAGCGGCTCGAGCCGGGCTGCTCACTTCGACAGCCCTCCTTGGCGCTTTATCCGCTCCACTAGCTCGAGGTACCTGGGATCCTCCCTGGCCTTGGCGAGGAGAGGTGAGTACATCACGAACGAGGCTATTATGGAGCGGGCGTCCAGAGCCCTGTTCATGTAGTCGAAGTACGCATCCAAATCCCCGAGGGCGTGATACACGTACGCGATGTAGTTGTAGACCACCGGCCCCATGTTGGCGCCTTCGAGCTTCTTGATGGCCAGCATCCCCCCTTCCCTGTCCCCGCCCCGGGCGGCGATGAAGCCCCCCATGTACGTGACCCACGGGTGGGTAGGCTGAAGCTTCTCGAACTCCGAGCGGAGCTCCCTCGCTTTCGAGAGATCCCCCTTCGATAGGTAGTAGTCGGTCATCGACCTGCACACCTCGGCGGGGGCGAGGTCCTCCGTCTTCTTCCAGTGCTCCAGTGCGTCGGCGTCCCGCCCCGTCCAGGCGTAGGCATCCCCCAGGCGCCAGATGTACTCGGGGCTGATGGGGTCGAGGCGATAGGCCATCTCGATAAGCCTGATTGCCTCCTCCACCTCCCCCCTTCTGCCGGTGATCTCCGAGAGCATAGAGTACGGATCCGGCAGGTTCGGATTGAGGTCCACAGCCCTCCTCGCCTCTGCTTCGGCGCGCACCTTGTCGTCCATGTTGAAGTACATCTCCGAAAGCGCGGCGTGGGCTTCTGCGAGATCTGGGTCCAGCCCGAGGGCCCTCTCCAGGGACGCGCTCACTCTGGGGAACGCGATATCGAACGATTCGTACCCGATGTTGACCAGGAACTGGTGGCACTCCGCGACCCCTACGTGCGCCTTTGCGAACGACGGGTCCAGCTCTATCGCCTTCTCGAAGAGGGCCGCCGCCTGCCTTACCGCCGGCTCGGTGTAGCCCCTCAGGAGCTCTCTCCCCCGCAGAAACGCGCTGTAGGCATCGGTGTTCTTCGTCGGCTTCCTTTCTAGGGTCTCCATCTCCGACTCCATGAGCTGTACCTGAAGCTCCTTGGCGACCTTCTCAGCAATCGCGCCCTGCACCGCAAATATGTCGTCAAGGTCTCCGTCGTAGTGAGAAGACCAGAGATGCCCTTCGGTGTTCGCGTTGATGAGCTGGGCCGTGACCCTGATTCTGTTCCCCGCCTTCCTCACGCTCCCTTCTATGAGCGCGCCCGCCCGCAGCTCGTTCCCTATCTGCGACGCGCTCTTCTCCTTCCTCTTGTAGTTCATAATCGAAGTCCGGGCTATGACCTCGAGCCCTCTGATCTGGCAGAGCCTGTCGATCAGCTCTTCGGTTAGCCCGTCGGCGAAGTACTCGTCGTTGGGGTCGGGGCTCATGCTAGCGAATGGAAGGACTGCTATCCTCTTGAGGTCGAGGGGCGTCACCCCCTCCGAATCGTCCGATTCCCACGGCATCTTCAGCCTGTAGACATCCACGGAGTACTTCACGCCCTTCAGGTTCTGGGTCTCCAGCTTCACGAAAGTCTGCTGGATCTTGTTTCTGACCTGACCGAACACCTGATCGGATATGCAGATCCCCCCGGGGCCTGCCAGCGGCTGCAGCCTGGAGGCGATGTTCACGGCGTCTCCCAGCACGTCCCCGTCGGCGTGAACCACGTCGCCGAGGTGGATTCCTATCCTCAGCGTCATCTTCCATTGTTCCTTGGAGGAGACGTTGTAGTCGTGCAGGAAGCGCTGAATCTCGATGGCGCAGTTGGTTGCGTCCAGAGCGCTCTCGAACTCCACGAGGAAGGAGTCCCCGATAGTCTTCACTTCCCTGCCATGAAACCTCGGGAAGATGGGGCGGAGGAGCCTGTTGTGCCGCTCTAGGACGGCCAGAGACTGAGATTCATCGGACTGTGTAAGCGCGGTGAAGCCGACCATGTCAGTAAACATTATGGCGGCGAGTCTCCGCTCTCCGGTCTGCAACTTGCCGAATTCCGGCTATTCTGACGTAAAAAACCTTCGCGGACAAACCAGCGCGGATTCCCTTTCTGTCTCCGCCTGACCAAGAGCCTATCCCAAAATAGGTCTGATGGCCGGTCTTCTTCGGGTCGGCACCTGATATCGCCTCACATCGGTCCTTCCATGACGAAGGCAACAGAACTTCCGACGATCCAGCGAACCCAGATGATCTGTGGACGGAGGTGCCTCCACTTCTGGGGTAGGGGAAGGGAGGCCCTCCATGGCATACTCCATTTTCTCAGGGAGGGATGCCAGCGGAAGGCCCCCGAAAGAGTATGGAACAGGGAGAGAAGCACATCGCGGCTCAACCGATTCAGGAAACTCCTGATCAGGTGGAAGAATGAGGCATCACAGTCTACCGGAGTACAATTTTTGGGATAGGCTCTTAGCATGCGAATGCCAAGCGAGCGTTAAATACGGACGGACGGCCCGCGGCGCCGCCTTTCAATGACCCGCATCTTCTTCACCACAGACGTCCACGGCTCTGAGAGATGCTACAGGAAATTCCTCAACGCCGCGAAGTTCTACAGGGCCGACGTCCTCATACTAGGCGGGGACATCACCGGGAAGCTCCTGGTCCCCATAGTCGAGCGCTCTGACGGGACGTACGAAGCCTCGGTCTTCGGGGAGCGGACCGTCTTCGCCAAGGACAAGCTGGCCGAGACCAGGCGGACCCTTCAGGACGCGGGACAGTATTCCTTCGTCACGACCGAAGCCGGGCTCTCCGAGTTGAAGGCCGACCGAACGAAGGAGGAGGCGGTGTTCAACGGAGCCATGGCGGAGGTGATTCGCTCATGGGTGAAACTCACCGAGGAGAAACTGAAGGGGACGGCGGTCAAATGCTACGTGTCCCCGGGGAACGACGACAGGCTGGAGCTCGACTCCGAGCTCGTCGACTCGGGCCAGTTCGTCAACCCGGAGAACAGGGTGGTCGAGCTGGACGGCGGTTTCGAGATGATCACCCTCGGATACGCCAACCCGACCCCATGGAAGAGCCCCCGGGAGGTGAGCGAAGGGAAGCTCGGGGAGATGATAAAGGCGCTAGCCTCGAAGGTTGACCGGCCGGAAGACGCCGTGTACAACCTCCACGTCCCGCCGGTCAACACAGAGCTGGACAAGGCCCCGGCGGTCAGCCGCGACTTCACCTACGTCAAGGAGGGGCTCGGGGTCAAAGTCATCCATGCCGGGAGCTCTGCGGTGAGGAAGGCGATCGAAGTCCACGCCCCCCTCCTAGGCCTCCATGGGCACATACACGAATCGAAGGGGTTCGCCAGGATCGGACGGACCCTCTGCCTCAACCCGGGGAGCGAGTACTCGGACGGGGTGCTTCGGGGCGCGCTGGTGAACCTGCAGCCTGGGAAAGGAGGGGTCCACGACTTCGTGCTCACCAGCGGCTAGCTGGTGAACTCTTTCTTGACGAAGAGCCAGAGCCCCAAGGCGGCCGTCACGGCGAAGTAGGCCACGAGTATCTCCAGCCCTTCGGGGACGCTGGCGGTGTAGGTCGAGATGACGAAGTGGGGGTTGGCGCTGGTCCGGCTCCTGCCGAAGGCCGCGCCGAGGGACTCGGTCACCTCGTGCTGGGGGTAGGGGGACACAAGTATGCTTGAGATGATCCCTGCGCCGTAGGTTATAGAGTACCAGGGCTCTATCCCGGCGACGAACATCGAGACGTCGTCCACCACGCCGAAGACGAAGAGCAGGAGGATGACGCTCATGAGTATCGAGATGGAGCTGCTCTTGAACAGGGAGCTGAACGCGAAGGTCAGGGACAACGCGGCGACCAGGTACACCCAGGCGAACAGGAGCGACTGTTCGAACTCCCACGGGACCGCCCCCGGGAAGTAGAACAGCCCGTTCCCCATCACTATCACGGCGAAGACCACGAGGATTATCGTAGAGGCTACGAGCGCGGCGAACCACTTCCCTACGTAGATGGCTGATCTCCGAATCGGGTTGGGGACGAGGAAGTAGCCGGTCCTGTTCTGGAACTCACCTGAAATCGCGTCTCCTCCGAAGAATGCGGCGGAGAGGATCACGACCAGGCTGGAGAAGCTGAGGAAGCCGCCGGTCCCGCCCCAGGCTGCCCCGTAGAAGCCGAGGACAGCCTGCGAAGCCGGCGTCCCCGGGAGCCCCAGGAAGGCTACGGGCCTGTAGTACCCGACAAGGGCTGTGAGAAGGACCGAGATGAGCAGTATGACGGCCAGCATCACATAGAAGCGCCTCGCCCTGAAGTAGTTCAGGAAGTTGTATTTCGTCACGGTGACGACCTGAGAAAGGGACCCAACCTGGGTCGCGCCCGCCTTCGTACCCATCCTAGAGCGTCTCCTTGATCAGGCTGAGGTATGCGTCCTCTAGCCCGCTTGAGTGCTGGAAGCTGATCGCGCCCGCTTTGAGTCCCGCCACCCCTTCGAAGAGCTTCTCTTGGGATATGGTTCCTGCGTCGAACCTCACTACCAGGTGCTTGTCGTTGGACCTGGCGACCTCCTTCACCCCGTTTATCTTGGCGACCATAGCCTGCGTCTGTGCGTCCACGTCCTTCACGAAGCCGATCTCCACCGACCCGCCCCCGCCTGCGAACTTCGCGGTGACGTTCTCGATGGTGTCGTAAACAAGGAGCTTCCCGTGGTCTATCATGGCCACCTCCTGGCAGACCTCGGTGACCTCGGCGAGGAGGTGCGAGCTCATGAACACCAGCCTGTCGCTCAGGGACTTCACTATGTCCCTCACCTCGCTCATCCCCCTCGGGTCCAGGCCGGTGGACGGCTCGTCCAGTATGATCACTTCTGGGTCGCTCAGGAGGGTGGAGGCGACGTTGACCCGCTGCTTCATCCCCTTTGAGAAGCTCCCCACCTTCTTGTCATCCCATTCGGTCATCTTGACCTTACCCAGGGCCTCGTCGATCCGCTTCCTCCTCTCGCCGGCCGCCACGCCCCTTATCTCGCAGAGCATGGAGAGGGCTTCTCTCGGAGTGAGGGAAGGGTAGATCTCGGGGGTCTCGATCAGGGTGGCGCACGACGCGAGCGCCGCTTTCTTGTCTTTGGTCACGTCTACCCCGCCGATCCGGGCCGAGCCAGCGGTCGGCGAGATGAGTCCCGTGAACATCTTCATGGTGGTCGTCTTCCCGGCCCCGTTAGGACCCAGGAACCCTACGCACTTCTTCCCTTCGACCTTGAGGTTGAGCCCCGACACGGCCGTGAAACTGCCGTACGTCTTGGTGAGCTGCACAGCTTCAAGAGATGGCAAGATGGAATTGGGGGGCGGTCCTGCATTGGCCATTTAAGAGTTATCGAATGCGATATCCTTTACACTTTTTATAGCTCTCGCCAGGTGCACGGACGGATGACCAGGAACCTCCAGAGGAAGTGGCTCCACCCTCAGGCCGTCCCCCGAGGGTTCTTCAGGCTCTACTTACTCACACTCCTCTCGCGCGGCGACGAGACAGGCTATTCGATCACCCAGAAGATACTCGACATGACTGAGGGCGCTTGGAGGCCCGGGCCAGGGACGATGTATCCGATGCTGAAGGGGCTCGCCTCGGATGGGCTGGCGAAGGCCGCGCCTGCTCCCAGAGGGTCGGGGCGGTCGTACTCCATCACCACCAAGGGACGCCGCGAGCTGGAGAAGATGCGAGGGAACCTGGCAGGAGTCGGCAGGAGAGAGAAGGTGGTGGGGAGGCTGTTCGCGGACCTGCTCCCGCCGTCCGTGTACGTGCCGGCGATGGTGAACAGGTACCGCGAGGGGATCGACCTTCTGAGGCAGAAGATCCTTGAAGTCCCTGAGACGGACAGGGTAGTCCAGTTGAAGGAGCTGAAGCTCGTGCTGGAGTCCCAGCTCCGGTGGGTCGAACTCCAGCTCGACGAAATGGCGGCTGTCAGGCGGCCCGTCCTGCGGGCCCGACACGCGCAATAGAATGGAGTCCCGATGCCACAGCTTCGCTCAGTCTGCCATATAGAAGGAGGCGCCTAGGCCATGGAGTACAAGTGGACCGTCCTCTCCAACACGACCATCGGCGTGCTGATGGCGACCATCGACGGGACCATCGTACTGATTTCGCTCCCCGCCATCTTCAGGGGGATCGACATCAACCCGCTAGCCAACGGCTCCTTCGAATACCTGCTTTGGCTCCTCTTCGGTTACAGCATCGTCACAGCCACTCTCCTTGTCACCTTCGGCCGGATCTCCGACATGTTGGGGAGGGTGAGGCTGTACAACATGGGATTCGCCATCTTCACGGTGGGCTCTCTCCTGGCCGCCTTCACCCCCAGCCAGGGGAACCTGGGGGCCATCGAGCTGATAGTGTTCAGGATCGTCCAAGGCGTGGGAGCGGCGTTCCTTTGGGCGAACAGCGCCGCTATAGTCACGGACGCTTTCCCTCCCAACGAGAGGGCCCAGGCCCTAGGAATCAACATGGTCGCCGCCCTAGCCGGGTCGCTCCTGGGGATCATCATGGGGGGCGTCCTGGCGGTGTTCAACTGGAGGTACATCTTCCTGGTGAGCGTCCCTGTGGGAATCTTCGGTACTGCCTGGTCCTACCTCAGGCTGAAGGAGATAGTGGCCGTCAGGAAGCACCAGAAGCTCGACTACTGGGGGAACCTCGCGTTCGCCGCTGGTCTGATACTCATACTCGTCGGCGTGACATACGGCCTCCTCCCATACGGCTCCTCTGACATGGGATGGGGAAACCCCTGGGTCGTCGGGTCGCTGCTCGGAGGGCTGGCGTGCCTCGTCATCTTCCCTTTCATCGAGATGAAGGTGGAGGACCCGATGTTCCACCTCGACCTCTTCAAGAGTCAGGCCTTCAGCGCCGGGAACTTCGCCGGTCTGCTTGCTTCCATCGGGAGGGGAGGAGTGCAGCTGATGCTCATCATACTCCTCCAAGGGATATGGCTCCCTCTGCATGGCTACTCGTACGAATCGACCCCCTTCTGGTCGGGGATCTACATCACGCCGATGTTGCTGGGGTTCGTCATAATGGGCCCGCTCAGCGGGAGGATCGCAGACAGACGCGGAGCCAGGTCTCTCGCCACCATGGGCATGGTCATGACCGCGGCCACCTTCATCATGCTGTCTTTCCTCCCCTACGACTTCAGCTTCCCCGTCTTCGCAGTGATCATATTCGTGATGGGGCTGGGGGGCGGGATGTTCGCGGCCCCCAACACGGCCGCCATCATGAACGCCTCCCCCCCTGAGCAGAGGGGGGCGGCTTCGGGGATGAGGGCGACATTACAGAACGTCGGACAGACGGCGAGCCTCGCCATATTCTTCTCGATCGTGCTCGTCGCCCTTGCCGCTTCGCTTCCGGGAGCCATAGCCAGCGCCCTCGCCGCCGCCGGTGTCCCGGGGCTCGCAGCCTACTTCCAGAACCTCCCCCCGACCAGCGCCCTCTTCGCCGCCTTCCTCGGCATCAACCCGATGCAGTCTGTCCTGGCGGCGACAGGCGCGGCGAGCTCCATCCCTGCCAGCACCTACAGCACCCTCACGGGGAAGGTCTTCTTCCCGACGGCCATCGCCCCGGCATTCATGGCCGCCCTCAGGCTCACCTTCTACATCGGTGCCGGGCTTTCACTGGCCGCCGCCGTCGCCTCGGCGCTGCGGGGGAGGAAGTATGTCCACGGGGAGGAGCACATCCCTCCTCCTGCGCGGGCCCCCGGCGAGGAGACCGGAGCCGTAGCCGCAAAGCCTTAACCTCCTCACCTTGCCGAGCGGGCCACCCACCCAAATGGCGCAGGACAAGCAGACCGTCAACGTGCTGGTGCTCGAGCTGGCGACGATGGTGGTCGCGATTTCTCTGGCCTTCACGGCGACCTTCGTGGCCTCCTTCGACATCAACACCGTCGTGGCCTACATCTTCTCCAACGTGGTGGTGATCTGGTTCTGGTGGGGATACGTGGTCGACAGGCTGTCCTTCCCCCCGAAGACCCTGGCGTTCCCGCTCCTGGACATCCTCATCCTGATCCTGATCTCCCTGGTGCCGTTCGCGCTCAAGCTCAGGGAGACGTACTACATCGCAAGCGTCGTGGGGGTCCTCATCATCGTCTGGGCTTTCCTGATCCGGCTCATAATGTCCGAATACAGGGGAGAGCTTTCGCCCCAGACGGAGGGAGCCCTCTTCGTCGAGGTCAGGCAGAGGCTGACGATAGGCCCGCTCTTCGTCGCCGACGCCGCTTTGAGCTACTTCCTACCCGCCGCGGGACTGTTGGCTTTCGTCGCCCTGACCCTGCTTACGCTCGCCATGAACGTAAGGCTGGGACGCCAGAACAGGCTTCCAGCGGTCGGATGAAGGCTTACGTTTATTCCGCGCCGGTAGGAGGGAAGGGCCCGAGTTGAGAAAGACAAAGATCGTCGTCACGGTCGGTCCGGCCAGCAGGGACCCTGAGACCGTCAGGAAGCTCATACCTCTGGTGGACGTCTTCAGGATAAACTTCTCACACGGAGACAGGCAGAGCCATATCGAGGAGATCAGGACAATCAGGAGGGAGTCCAAGGGTCTCGGGAAGACCGTCGCGATACTTCAAGACCTCCCGGGGCCGAAGATCAGAGTGGGGAAGATAGCGGGAGACGCCGTGGAGCTAAAGCAGGGGTCGAAAATCGTCCTGGACGCCTCGTCGGAGGAAGGGACAGCCCTCCGGGTCCCGGTGAACTTTCCGGCGCTGCTCGGCTCTGTGACCAGGGGGGATGTCCTCCATCTGGCCGACGGGGTGATCAAGCTCAGGGTCGAAGACGCCTCGAAAGAGTCGGTCACCTGCACCGTCTTGGCCGGGGCGGTCCTTGGGTCGGGAAAGGGGATCAACGCCCCAGGGGTGAAGTTCAAGATCGACTATCCGACGAAGAGCGACGTCTCGCACCTCCGGTTCGGACTGACCCATGGAGTGGACTTCGTCGCCGCGTCCTTCGTCCGGACGCCTTCGGACCTCCAGGCGATGCGCAGGCTGATCCCCAAGGAGGGTCCGATGCTCGTGGCCAAGGTGGAGAAGTCGGAGGCGGTGAAGAACTTCGACTCCATCCTGGCGGAGGCGGACGCCGTCATGGTCGCCAGGGGGGATCTCGGCATCGAAGTCCCCATCGAGAACGTCCCCGCCATTCAGAGGAGAATCACATCGAAGTGCCGGGAGGCGGGGAAGCCGGTCATCGTAGCGACGCAGATGCTCGTGAGCATGGTGAGCTCACCGGTCCCAAGCCGGGCAGAGGTCACAGACGTCTCGAACGCCATCCTTGAGGAGTCAGACGCTGTGATGCTCTCCGACGAGACGACGGTGGGGAAGTATCCGGTCGACGCGACCCGCATGCTCGACAAGATCGCCCGGACCACGGAGAAGTATCTCCCCGCATACGACCAGCGCCCCCTCAGGTCCGGGGGAGGGGAGACGGGACCCGCCATAGCGAGGGCAGCCTGCGGGCTCGCCACCTACATACGGGCCAAGGCGATAGTCGCCCCCACCCAGACCGGCGCAACGGCTCGGAGAGTCTCCATGAACAGGCCCCGTGAGCCGATAATAGCCATCTGCGCCGACAAGCGTGTGTCGAGGCGGCTGAACCTCTACTGGGGGGTGGTGTCCGTTGTCTCCAGGCAGGCGATGACCGTAGACTGGCTCTTCCAGCGAGCGGACGCCGTCGCGGAGGAGCTCGGGCTCGCCAAGAAGGGGGACAAGATCGTGGTCACCTCTGGGACCCCGGGGGTCAGAGGGACCACCAACCACATCAAGGTCTCGGTGGTCGGGCGCAAGGACTAGCCCAGGAAGTCCATCAGGGTGGGTTCCTTCGCCCTCCTCCTGGACGGCCGCTGGCCCGTCCCCTTGACGAGCTCCTTCATCCTGCTCTCCTTCACGAGCGTGCTGTAGTAATACGACTCGTCCACCGTCCCCTCCGCAAGCAGGATGACCACCCTCCCCTCCCCCGTCCTCCCGGTCCTCCCGCGCCGCTGTATGTACCTGATCTCTGAGGGGACCGCCTCGTAGAAGACGACCAGGTCCACGTCCGGGACATGGAGCCCCTCCTCTCCGATGCTGCTGCTCACCAGGACCTTGAATTCTCCCTTCCTGAACAGCTCGAGCGTCTCCGTCTGCATCTGCTGGTCCATCCCTGCGCTCCCTTCCCTGTCTGCCTGCCCGACGAACCTCCTGGCGCTGACCCCAGACCCATCGAGCGTCCTGACTATGTCCTCGATCGTGTCCCTGTACTGGGTGAAGACTATCACCCTTGAGTCGGGTTTCCTGGCGAGCTGTGTCCCCACGACAGAAAGGATCACGGCCATCTTGGGGTGGGGGACCGAAACGAGCTTGGCAGCCTCCTCCTCGGCCTTCTGCCATTTCGGGTCTTTGACGAGGGACGCGATCGCCTTCCCCTTGTCGGGCCTCTCGCGCACCTTTTCGAGGTACCTGAGCAGCGGGGGCGCCCCCTGCGTCTCTATCATCTCCAGGGCATGGAGGATCGTGACCGCCTGCGCCTGGTTGATGATGGCCCCGAATATGTACCCCTTCTGGGCGCCGTTCATCTGGGCCGACTTCAACCTGGCAGATATCGCGGTCCGCGCTTCGAGCAGCGCTTTCTTCGACACCCTGTTGCTGCGGAGGAACCCGCCGTTCAGGAGTTTCTGCACCTTGTCGTTGTAAAGCTCCCTCAGCCTGAGGACGGTCTCATAGTATTCGTCCGGGACCTTCACCCTGATGGCCTCGACGTCAGTCTTCTCTACGTACTCCCTGACGTCCTCGCTCTCCTCGCTCCTCGCCTCGACCCGCTCGATGAACAGGTTCCTCTTGATCTCGTTGATCTTCTCCCTCGACGCGCCGGGGGACGCCGTGAGCCCGAGGATGAGCGGACTTGCCGCACTCTCCCTGTAGGCGGTGGCGAGCTTTGTGTAGGTGTAGTCTTTCACGCTCCTGTGCGCCTCGTCGAAGACCGCGAGGACGACGTCCTTCAGCGAGACCCTACCGCGACTGACGTCGTTGTAGACGGTCTGGGGGGTCGCGAACACCACCCGGGCCTTCAACCACAGGAGTTCGCGCTCGCGCGGGTCGACGGTACCTGTAAGGGCTACCATGCTGTCCAGGGGGAGTTTGAGCGCGGAAGCGAACGCCCTCTGGTGCTGTAAGACCAGGGGCCGCGTGGGTGCGAGGACCATGACCTTCGACTCCGGGTGCTTCGAAAGGAGCCGCTCCGACACCATCACGGCGATCACCGTCTTGCCCAGGCCCGTGGGGAGGACCACCAGCGTATTCTCGGAGGCCGCCGCGTCGGCTATATTCTTCTGATACTCCCTTGCCTCAAACCCGGAAGAAAGCAACCGAGCCGGTGCGGACCGGATTCGACTAAAAGCCTTGCCTCCCCGATCTGGGATTCTGCTCAGGCAGACGGGGATGTCGCGGCTCCGGACGAGGCCGGGCGCGCCCCGAGGTGGCCTGAAGGAGGCGGCCGCGTCGGGAGCCGTGTTGAGCTCCGTCCATTCGGGGATGGCCGCCCGACGAAACGTCTCGTCCGCCCCTTCCAGCCACTCCTGGTCTGGAATCAGGTACGAAAGAGGGTCCCGTCCCTCGGTTCAGGCAAGAGTTATGTGGTCGCCTGCCCCCTTGCGGCCGACGCGTTGAGGATCTCCAGGCTCAAGCTTCTCATCCTCGTCGCCATGTCCGCCTTCGGGCTCTGGGCGTCGGGGACCGTCCTGGTGATATTCTACACCCTCAACCAGCAGCTCCCTCTCTGCCCCACGGGGACCTTCCTCGGCCTGCGCTTCGACTGCGGGGCGGTCCTCAGCAGCCCGTACAGCAGGGTGTTCGGCGTTCCACTGGAGCTCCTTGCCATGGTATACTTCATGGTCAACCTCGGGATGGTTTACCTCGTAGCGTTCGGGTCGGCGCGGGTCTCGGACTTCATGCTGGAGGCGCTCTTCGGTTGGAGGTTCATCGGTGTGATCATAGTACCTTACCTCCTCTTCGTCGAGCTCTATGTCATCCGGGCCATCTGCGTGTATTGCACCATGATGCACGTCGCCATCGTCCTGGACTTCGTAGTCGTCAGCTACCTCCTCTTCTTCGGGAAAGCCTCTCCCTGGGCCGAAGCCCCGGAAGGGGCTCCCTCGCGTGGGCCCGCTACAGGTCCCTGAACCTCCGAAAGGATCTGAACGGTAGGGCCCCCATCGGTGAAGATCAGGTCGAAGGCTGGTCTTTAGCCGAGGACAGCACCGAGTGTGTCGAGGCTCTCGGCCCAACCTCCCTTGAACCCCGCCGCCATGCCTTCCTTTGGGTCGATGGCGCCAAGGGCCACACCTACCTCCACAGTGACCTTGGTCCGCCCAGGGCCCGCTTCCTGGAAGGGCGCCCTGTTGACGGCCCTCCACGCCGGACTCCCGTCCGGGAGGGTAGTCTTGGCGAAAGACGCGAGATGAGACTCTGTCGTAAAGGCGATCAGTCAGGGTGTGAATGCGGGGTGGTGGGATTCGAACGCGCCTACCCCCTCAGGTGGACAAAGTGGACGGAAGGCTTTCCTGAACCCGATGCGTGATGGTCAGGTTCTCACCTCATGCTTAAGAAGTGACACATTCGGTTCTAGCTGGCTCGGTAGGTCCGGGCAGGTGAATTCACGGCGGTCATCCAGCGCCGCATGTTCCTAACATTCCAAAGCATTCCGTTACACAAGTTTCGGAACGTTGGAAGAGCGCATTGTGTCTGCCTGCCATGCGCTCGCTCCTCCTCGCTGCCTCTCAAACAAGGAAAGCAAACTTTATAGTCCAGGTGTTTAACAACGTTTAACAAGGATGGGGGGTTGGCCAAGAGGATTACCGGGGTAAGACTAGATGCCGAGTTGACTAGTGCCATCAACGAAGTGGTCGAGCAGGAGTCGGTCGACAAGTCCACTGCCCTGAGAAAGCTGGTCGGAGAAGGGTACAGGGGTTGGAGGCTGAAGAGGGCGCTCCAAGAGCTGCGAGAGGGGAAAGTCTCCGTCTGGGAAGCGTCTAGAGTTGCCGGGATGCCCCTCTGGGACTTCTTGGCGTTGTTGAAGAAAGAAGAGGGAATGGAGTGGGCGGAGTTCGACATCAAGGAGACCCTGAGCGGGAAACACTAGTCTTCGACGCGACTCCAATCATCTACCTCTGCAAGGTCGGTCTCGCGGGGAAGCTTGGCGAGCTCAGCCCTTCCTTCAGACTCCTGACGACAACCGAGGTCTACGAAGAGGTATACGTGAAAGAAGTCGAGAAGAGCGCAATCGAGGGGGCGGCGCTGAAGGAGTTATTCGACGACGGTATGATCGAAGTGGTGGGCAGAGGGAAACGTCCAGGGCCGATGAAAGGTTTGACTCGCGAATCCGGAATCCACACGGGCGAGGAGTCCGTTCTCTCCCTGGCCCTAAGGACGCATGCCACGGTTATAGTCGATGACAGGAGGGCAAGGCAGGTTGCACGATCCCTTGGAATCCGTTTGTCGGGGACGCCGGGAGTAATAATCGAACTGGTCAGACGTCACGTCATCCCGAAAGGCGAAGCAAGACACGCGCTCGAGAAAATGGTGGACGAGGGATGGTACTGTAGCGCGAAACTCTTCTCCGTCTTGCTAAGGACAATAGAAGAAACCGAATAGCCGAGCGGCATCACACGGCGCAAACGTGCCTACCCCAGCCAGCAGACAAAGCTGGCGGGATACTTGGGTACGGATACCTACCAGGGAGCGTCAGTCGAAGGAGATACCATAACGCGAAACTATGAGCATCTCGTCGAAACCACCTCGGGAGTAGTGCAAGGTGACCGACCTCGCCTTCCAGTAGATGGCCAGGATGAACTCTCCCCGCTCAAGCCACGCTTGCCAGCTATTTGCGAAACACACGTTTCTATCCAAGGTAACTAACCAGCCCCTAGGACACATCTTATCGGACTAGCGCTTCCTCTTGACGAGCCGATATCCCTTTGGGAGCTTCAGTTCGTGGGCCGTGGGGACCTCCCACTCTCCGACGGACCCTAACAGGACTCCGCGAGCTCTTTTCCCGTCATGCGCCTCGGTCGCAAGCTCGACCGCCTCTTTCTGGTCGTTCGCTATCACGACAGCCTAATGGCGGATACCGTCAACGAAGTACAACTTCATCGGGGTATTGGCAATCGGCGAACTGGTATTAAGGGCCCGAGGGGTCCAATCCCAGCGACCCGAAGCATGACAAAGAGCACGCCAAACTCGAATCCCGAGCCGCCGGTTCAAGTTCTGGTGGAGTGAGAAGGAAACGTGGCTCGGAAGAGGCTGACACTCGAATGGGACCACGCTGAACCTTTGTGGGAAGGCGGAGTCAACCTGCCTTTGAACGAGCCGAATGGCCCTGGAGTCAGAAAGGGTATCAGAAACTGGTACAGGAAATTCTCCCGGACGGAGGAGGTAATCGAAGTTGGAAACAGGTCGCATCCCAGAGCGGAAGTGAAAGAAGCGCTGGTTGAACTGAAGCATTTGATCCCTGAAGGTACGAAGCTCACAGCGGAAATCTACGCCACTCTGGAAGTTGACCACGGCCTCGGCGTCGAGGAGCTGGAACCCCACGTCTTCGGGAAGAGCAACGGCGCAATCAAGGCCTGGCGGAAGAGCTAACGTAAGGCATCGAAGCCCGAGAGATAAGCGCGAAGGAAATAAGCATCTCCTCCTTATCCCATCGGGGCGCCAGCAGGGAACCGGGGCTATCCAGAAACGCCTGCTTCAAGGGCCGACGTCTACTCCCCCATCTTCGGCCGGCGCCTGGGAACAAGAAATCGTTGGCAAAGGCGAAGCGTGCTGGGCCCTGCGTGAGTGAGGATTGCGCCTGCGACTACTCGAGGGGACGGCCGAGGTGCGGGAGGCCAGGGTTCAGAGAGGTGTGGCGGAAGCGGGCCGACGGAGCCTGGTATGTGCTCTGCTACAAGCACTTTATCCAGGAGAAGAGATTCGGCCACTTGGCGTTCTGGGGTAGCCTTTGCCCGCCTGACGATTAGACCGGAGGTCTCATCATACCGGAGTTATCGAGACGCGCCTTCCGTCCACCAAGGGGTTACAGCCTACAGACTTTTGCCAATCTAGTCACTAACCCAGTCACTGAATGGGGTAGTAGCTGGGCTCCAACCCGGCCGCTGGCCCCCACATCAACCTATTTTGTACAGTGCGGGGGGTGGGATTCGAACCCACGAACCCCTAAGGGACGAGGTCCTAAGCCTCGCGCCGTTGACCAGGCTGGGCGACCCCCGCGGTGGCATGCCGGCCTGCCGCTGAAACTATAACGCTTTGGCTGGAGCGTCGGCGAGTTGGGCTCCGGGAACCTTCACCCCTGCCCTTCTGAGGACCCCCTCCCAGTCCACCTTGAACAGGACCGCTCCAAGGAGGATGAAAACGGCGGTGAGCGCCACCGAAACCCATAGTTGGTTGGCTCCAAGGACCTCTGATACCCCTCTCAGGACGGTGAACTCCAGGCCGATCTCGGCCGCGCTCTTGAGGATCTTCGCACCCAAGGTGACCGTCGACATCAGCCCCAGGGACATGGAAGTAGCGCCTGCTCCGACGAACATGAAGTCGTCAAACGGAAAGACGGGAAGGAACGCGGCCACGAAGAGGACTACGTACATCCCCCAGTTCGACGTGTATCTCGAGAAGAGCCTGACGTTCTTGTTCCTCACGATGTACTTCTTGAGCCCGAAGGCGCCGAAGTAGATGACCAGCTTGGCGGCGGTCGCCCCCGCTGCGGAAACGACCACCACTACAACGAAGGCGGTCGGGGAGAAGCCGACGAGTATCAGCTGAAGCGTGGCGATCAGGGTGTAGGACCCGCCCACGAAAGGGGATACGTTCGCAAGGAACGAGGTGACCAGGATGAAGACGGCAGCCCAGATCAGGGGGTCCAACGGTCCGGGGACCGGCCGTTCGTATTTATCCCTCGTCCAGGGGAGCCGTCATGCGGGCTCCAGCAACGTATATATCGCGACCAGGGAGGTCGCGGCCAAGGCTCTGACCCCCTATGACGCGCATGTTAGCTTTCGTGGACATCTTCGTCGACTCCCCCGCCATGGACGACGTGGTCCAGGCTCTCTCCAAGGTCCCCAACGTGGAAGAGCTCTATGAGGTCACCGGAGAGTTCGACATAGTGACCCTGGTGTCCGCGGGGGACATCGAAGAGTTCCGGGACATACTGAAGAACAGGATCCTCAAGATCCGGGGGGTAAAGAGCACCGTGAGCGCCATCGTACTTTACACCCACAAAGGACCGAGGTTCAACGGGGGCTCCAAACCCAAGGCGTCAGGGCCCTAGGCGCCCGGCGAAAGATTCTCATCAGAGGCACCGGAGTCGCGATGGAACCTGAGATAGTTGATAGACGCGCTACAGGCGTTCGTTGTTGTCGCCGTCCTCGGCGCCGCCCTCGGGTCGGGCTGGGCACTGGCGCCCTATGTGGCCAGGGTCCTCGCAGGGTCGCCTACCTTCCTTGACAGGTTACTCGGTCCGCTCGAAAAGAGAACCTACAGACTGATTGGGACTGACCCGTCGTCCGGCATGGGGTGGAAACAGTATTTCTTCGCGGCTCTCCTTCTCAACGTGGCCCAGATGGCCATAGCGTTCCTCGTCCTGGTGGGCCAGGGAGCCCTCCCCCTAAACCCCCAGGGGTTCCCGGGGATGAACTGGGAACTCGCCTTCAACACAGTCGTCTCCTTCGCGTCCAACACCAACCTTCAGCACTACGCGGGGGAGAGCACCCTCTCATACTTCTCCCAGATGGGGGCGATCCAGTTCCTGCAGTTCACCTCCGCCGCGACCGGGGTCTGCGTGATGGCGGCGATGGTGAGGGGGTTCAAGCGGGGGTCGGCCAACATGGGAAACTTCTACGTCGATTTCGTGCGCGTCGTATCCAGGATCCTCCTCCCTCTCTGCTTGGTCGCCGCCGTGGTCATGGTCGCCCTCGGCGTCCCGCAGACCCTGGGCGGGTACATCACAGTGAAGACGGTGGAAGGGGCGACGCAGAGGCTCCTGGTCGGCCCCGTGGCCTCCTTGGTGTCGATCATGCAGATCGGGACCAATGGCGGCGGCTATTTCGGGGCGAACTCTGCCTATCCGTTCCAGAACCCGACCCCCATAACAGACATCCTCCAGATCTACCTGATGCTCCTCCTCCCGACGACCCTCGTCTTCGCCTTCGGAGAGCTGGTCGGGAAGAAGAGGGAGACTCTTCCGATCCTCATCGCGTCCTACGGGCTGCTCGCCATCGACCTGATGATAGCGTTCATCCCCAGCATGGCGGCCGTCGGCCCCGGGATCGAAGCCAGGTTCGGGGCCTTCTTCTCCACCTTCTGGACGGTCGTCACGACCGCAGTCACGACGGGCTCGGTGAACTCCTCCCTCGCGGGAAACAACCCGCTGGCGATCCTGTCAGCTTTCATGGGGATGGTGATCCAGGCGACCCCCGGGGGAGAGGGGGTCGGGATCATGTACATGATAATGTACATCGTCATCACTGTCTTCGTCGTCGGCCTGATGACCGGTCGGACCCCCGAGTACCTCGGGGCCAAGATCAACGCCCGGGACGTGAAGCTCGTCATGGTCGCTTTCCTCATCCATCCGGTGATCATACTCGTCCCGACCGTACTCGCTTACGCCACGAAAGCCGTGAACGCCATCCCTGGGTTCTCATCGCTCCCGACGTCGGTCGGGTTCACCCAGATCCTCTACGAGTTCACGTCGTCGGCTGCCAACAACGGGTCTGACTTCCTGGGAGCCGCGGCCAACACCCCGTTCTTCAACGTCGCCACGGCGGTGGTCATCTTCGTGGGCCGGTTCGCTCCCATCATGGTGCTCCTTGCCCTCTCGGGCTCGATGATCGGAAGGCGGAGGTCCGAGTCCCAGACCCTCCGCACGGACAGCGGCTCGTTCTCCCTAGTGCTGACAGGGAGCATCGTCCTGCTCGCGGTCCTGACCTTCCTCCCCTTCCTGATGCTGGGGCCCATCCTTACCTACTTCCAAGGCTTGGTGAACTTCCTTGGCTAGCCGCGTCCCCAGGCTCGACAGTGTCCTCGGAAGGGTCAGGCTCCCGAGGCGGCCGTCGGCCCTCACCGCGAAGACCCTCTCGGACTCCGTAGCGAGGCTCAGCCCCGTCGCCTTGGTCGCCAACCCGGTCATGTTCGTCGTAGAGCTGACCTTTTTCGTGGTCGCAGCCATGGCCGTGGACCCCTACGCGTTCGTCCCTGCCGCCAGCCCCGCCGAGCGCGTCTTCTACGTCCAGGTAGCGGCGATCCTGCTGGTCACGGTCTGGTTCAGCACCCTCTCGGACTCTCTGGCGGAGCAGCAGGCGAAGAACACGGCCAGCAGCCTGAGGCGGCTGGAGACCGAGGTCCCCGTCAAGAAGGTGGTGACGGAAGGGTGGGAGAGGAAGGTGGTCCCTGCTACCTCCAAATCCCTCCTGAAAGGGGACCTCGTAATGCTCGACAAGGGAGACGTGGTCCCCACGGACGGCGACGTCCTCGAAGGGATCGCCATGGTAGACGAGTCACTGGTGACCGGGGAGTCTGCCCCTGTCCGCAAGTCTCCCGGAGACAGCCTGATCGGCGGGTCCACCGTCGTGAGCGACACGATGACGGCGAGGATAACCGCGAACCCAGGCGAGAGCTATCTTGACCAGATGGTGCGCCTGGTCGAGTCGTCCAAGCGCCCCAAGACCCCGAACGAGGCCGCCATCACCATGGTCCTCTTCGGGCTCACCGGCATCTTCACGATAATCATCCTCTCGATGCTGGGGCTCTCGGTGGAGCTGGGGCTGAACACCGACCTCTCTGTCCTGATAGCCCTGTACGTCTGTCTGCTGCCAACCACCATAGGTGCCCTCCTTCCTGCCATCGGGCTCTCGGGGATAACCAGACTTTACGAACGTAAGGTGGTGGCGAAGTCGGGGCGGGCGATAGAGACGGCGGGAGACACCGACGTGATCCTCTTGGACAAGACAGGCACGATAACGGTGGGGAACAGGCACGTAGTGGAGATTATCCCCATGGGCGGGCACACCGAAAGGGACGTGGGCGAGGCGGCTTTCCTCTCTTCCTGGTTCGACGACACGCCGGAGGGGCGGAGCGTCATCAGCGTGGCGTACGAAAGGGGATACGTCCCGCGGGAACTCAACTCCCTTTCGCTTTCGGAGGTCTACGACTTCTCCGCCAACACCCGCACGAGCGGGGTCAAGATACACTTCGGCTCCAGCTTCGTCCTGCCGAAGGGGAGCATGCAGCGGGTGCGCAGGAAGTTCTTCGTGGAAGACGCCAGCGACCGCGGGATGCACCTGTCGGGCGAGGAGAGCGAGATCGTCAAGGGGGCGCCAGACTCGTTCCTGAAGGTCGGGTTCAGCGTCCCTGAGGAGTTCCCGGGCCTCGTCGAGAAGATCTCCTCTGCGGGGGACACCCCCATGGCGGTGGCCAGGGACCACCAGGTGATCGGGCTCATCAGGCTCAGGGACGTGCTGAAGGACGGGACGAAGGAGAAGATAGACGCGGTCAAGGCGATGGGGATAAGGCCGGTAATGATCACGGGGGACCAGCCGCTCACCGCGAAGAGCATCGCGTCCGAGGTGGGCATCGACGAGTTCATACCGCAGGCCAAGCCGGAGGACAAGTTCAACATCGTGAAGAAGGAACAGGCACAGACCCGGGTGGTCTCCATGATCGGCGACGGGACCAATGACGCCCCCGCGCTGGCCGCCGCAGACGTGGGCCTCGCGATGAACTCAGGGACGGAAGCGGCCAAGGAGGCGGCGAACATGGTCGACCTGGAGTCCAACCCCGCCAAGATCATAGACGTGGTGCTGTTGGGGAAGCAGCTGCTCATGACGAGAGGCGCCGTCACGGCATTCAGCATCTCTAACGACGTCGCGAAGTACTTCGCGATCCTCCCGGTGATGTTCGCCGCCACCCTCCCTGCCCTGCACTCCCTCAACATCCTCGGACTGGGCGTGCACACCGCCGTCCTCTCCGCCCTCATCTTCAACGCCGTAATCATCCCGTTGCTCATCCCGCTGGCTATGCGGGGGGTCGCGTTCAGACCCTCTGACACGATGACACTCTTCCTGAGGAACGTGCTCATCTATGGCGTCGGGGGGGTGATAGTCCCGTTCGTGGGGATAAAGCTGATCGACGTCCTTCTGGGGGCCCTATAGGGTGACGACCAAGGTGGAGCCGCAACGGCCCAGGCCGGCGAGCTACAGGCCGATAGTCGTCCTGGCCGTGCTCTCCATGCTGGTCTGTGGGCTCCTCTTCCCGCTGGTCGTCACCGGGATCGCGCAGGGGGCCTTCCCATACCAGGCGAACGGGAGCCAGGCGACCTTGAACGGGAGGAGCGTCGGGTCGTACCTGATCGACAACAACTTCACCCTTCCGGCCTTCTTCCATGGGAGGAACGAATCCAACCCGGCGACCGCCTCCGCTTCGGGGGTCGACCCCGACGTTCCGCTGTCCTACGCGCTTTCTCAGGTCCCCCGCATACACAACGCCACGGGGCTCCCCGAGGCGACCCTCATCGCGATAGTGACCTCACACGTGCAGTGGACCATCTGGATAGGGGGAGACCCATATGTCAATGTCCTACGGCTGAACCTCGCCCTGATAGGGGACTATCCCGCGGCATACTCCGGCTATGGCTGACCCGCTACTTCTTGGCGGCGCGCCTTTTCTTCTCTGCTTCCTTCTCCAGCTTCTTCTGCTTCTCTTTGCGCCGTAAGTCGTCGTACTCGCCCAGCGGCCCTTGGTGCTCGACGTAGCCGTGGTTCATCTCGAATGTCCTCTTCACCATCTCCTCGCTGTCCCTGTCGCGCCTGGCGAACCTGACCGAGAGGTTCCTCCTGTCCAGGACCGCCCATTCGAACCCCTGGTGCTTCTTCAGCTCCTCTATAGCCTGCTCCATCGCATACTCGTTCCCGAAGAGCCCCCTGACCTCCCAGGCGCCCGCCATCAATCACCGGCTTCCGGAGGGGCGATAAAACTCTACCTAGCCAAGAGCTGGGACGCGAGTTCTTCTGCCGAGGCTGCGGGGAGGTCGCACGAGAAGTTCTTGCAGACATAGGCTCTGGGCTTCTTGGACGGCTCCCGCCCTTCAAGGAGGGAGGTGAGACCCGAGAGGGCTCTGAACGTCCCTCTTGTGGCCAGGACCACGGCCTTGTCAGGGAGGAAGGCCCTGTAGATGCGTGACATCATCGCCTCGGCGTCCTCCCCGTCGCCCGCTGTCACGACCACCTCCCTGGTCCCGTTCAGGAGAAGGTCGAGTGTGGTCAGCATGCCAGTGTGGCTAGCCGGGCTCCCGGCGACGTCCTTCCCGAATGCCTTCAGGGTCCGCTCAGCCTGGGCCCTGTAATCAGCCCTCCCGGTAATCTCGGAGAGCCTGACGAGGTCGAGCGCTGCCACCGAGTTGCCTGAGGGGGTCGGACCGTCGTAGCTCGGCTTTAGCGGTGCCGGGATCCCGTCGGTGGTCATGTAGAACCCTCCGCTCTTGACGTCTTCGAACCGTGCCATCGACTCCGCCAGCCTCTTAGCTTCCGCAAGCCAGGCTGGCGCTCCAGTCGCCTCGAAGAGGTCCAGCAGCCCCTGGACGAAGTAGGCGTAGTCTTCGATGGTCCCGGGGAGCGCAGCCTCCCCGCCCGCGAAACGCCTGAGAAGCTCTCCTCCACTCGTCACGCTTTCGAGGATGAAGCTGGCAGCGCCGGCCGCCTCGACCGCATAGGAATGCTCGTCCAGCGCCCTGCTGGCGAAGGCCAGAGCCGAGATGGCGAGTCCGTTCCACGAAGTGAGGACCTTCGTGTCGGTGGCGGGCCTGGGCCTCTTGAGCCTCGCGCTGTAGAGCAGCGGCCTGAGCCGGGCGGCTGCCTCCCTCTCGCCCGCGCCCACCGCCTTTCCCGGCTCCAGGTGGAGTAGAGACCTCCCGCCGAAGTTCCCCGTCCGGGTCACCCCGTAGAGCGCGCAGAACGTCTCGCCATCTGAAACGCCCAAACGTTCCTTCACCTCGTCCGGGGTCCAGGAGTAGTATGCCCCTTCCCCCTCCGGCGTGTCGGCGTCCTGTGCGGAGTAGAATCCTCCTCCATCGCCCTTCATCTCCCCCGTGATCCAGCCGAGGGTCTCCCTGACGACGTCCGCGTACTCCCGCTTCCTCGTCAGCTGGTATGCCTCGGCATAGAGCTTTGCCAGCAGGGCGTTGTCGTAGAGCATCTTCTCGAAATGGGGGACCAGCCAGACCCTGTCGGTCGAGTATCGGTGGAACCCCCCGCCCACATGGTCTCTTATCCCCCCAGCCATCATCTCGTCCAGCGTCTTCGTCACCGCCGAAAGGGCCATCCCCTTCCCGGTCCTGTAGTGGTACCGAAGGAGGAAGGCGAGCGAGCCGGGAAGGGGGAACTTCGGGGCCATGCTGAACCCGCCGTGGGCCTGGTCGAACGCCGAGACGAGTGCTCGGTACCCGTCGTCGAGCGCAGACCCTCCCAGCTCCCCCGGCGCCGCCGAGCTGGCCTCCGCCACCGCCTTCGCCACCTGCTCCGTGTTGGCCGTCACGTCGTTCCTCTTCTCCTTCCATAGGGTGACGACGAATTCGAGGACCTGCATGAAGCTCGGCATGCCGAAGCGCGGCTCCGGAGGGAAGTACGTCCCTCCGTAGAACGGCTTGAGGTCAGGAGTCAGGAAGACGCTCAGGGGCCACCCGCCCCCGCCCGTCATCGCCTGCACGGCCGTCATGTAGTAGGCGTCCACCTCGGGACGCTCCTCCCTGTCGACCTTGACCGGTATGAAGTTCTTGTTGATGTACGCCGCCGTCTTCTGGTCTTCGAACGACTCCTTGGCCAGCTGGTGACACCAGTGGCACGTCGAATAGCCGATGCTCAGGAAGACCGGCTTTCCGTCGTTCCTGGCTCTCGCGAGCGCTTCCTTCCCCCACGGGAGCCACTTCACCGGGTTGTACGCGTGCTCGAGGAGGTAGGGACTCTTCTCGCCGGCGAGACCGTTCGGCGTCTTTTCGGGCAAACTTCCGATGCGCCCCCTATCTCGTAATTGAAGTTGTCTGCGCGGGCAAGACTTTACATTCCAACCGACATGCGAACCGGGTCTTCTGGAGGAGCTGAAAGAACGCAGTACAAGTGGACAGTACTCACGGTCACCACCGTAGGGGTACTCATGTCAGGGATAGACTCCCGGATAGTCGTGATCGGCATCCCGCAGGTGGCAGCGGCGCTGCACGCCGACGCCGAGCAGGCGATCTGGTTCACCCAGGCGTACGTCTTTGGGAGCACCGTCACCTTGCTCTTCATAGGCAGGGTGAGCGACATGATGGGGAGGGTAAAGATCTACACCGTCGGCTTCACGATCTTCACCGTCGGGTCGCTCCTGACCAGCCTCTCTGTCTCACCCGACTACGTCATAGTCTTCCGGGTCCTCCAGGGGTTCGGTTCGGCTGCCCTCTTCGCCAACAGCGCCGCGATAATCACCGACGCCACCCCCAGCGACGAGCTGGGGCTCTTCCTCGGGATCAACCAGGTGGCTTTCAGGGTCGGTGCCATGGCCGGGCTGACCCTGAGCGGGCTCATCCTGCTCTTCTTCGACTGGCGTGCGCTCTTCTACATCAACATCCCGATAGGGATCTTCGGGACCTACTGGGCGCACAGGCGACTGAAGGAGATCTCAAAGCCCGCGAGGGGGATCCCCATGGACTGGCCCGGGCTCTTCACCTTCACGGCTGCCTCCGTCTCGATCCTCCTGGCGCTGACCTACGCCGCCTACGGCACCTTCCCCGTCGGGGGGATCGCGGCCTTGGCTTCAGCCTCCGCAGTCTTCCTGGCGCTCTTCGTATACAGGGAGCGGAGGGTCCCACACCCTCTCCTGGACCTCGAGCTCCTGAAGATCAAGGAGTTTACCGGCGGGGTCGTGGCGCAGATGCTCAACTCGCTGGCGTGGGGGGCGGTGATACTCCTTCTGAGCCTCTATCTCCAGCTCGTCAAGGGGCTGTCTCCCTTCGCAGCCGGCATTTCTATCATCCCATTCGACGTCGCCTTCCTGGCTGTCGGCCCCCTGAGCGGAAAGCTTTCGGACAAGTACGGCCACCTCCCTTTCACCACCGGGGGGCTGACCGTGATGAGCGCCTCCCTCCTCCTGCTCTCCACCACCACTGTCAGTACCCCCTACGCGGTGCTCGCGCTCTATCTCGTCGTCTTCGGGGTGGGGGTCGGGATATTCAGCTCCCCGAACATGAGCTCCATCATGGGGTCGGTCCCCCCCTCGGACAGAGGGGTGGCCTCGGGGGTCAGGGCGACTTTCTTCAACGTCGGGTATGTCCTGAGCTTCAACGTCGCCATCTTGGTGATGACCGCGGTCCTCCCCTTCTCCGTCATAACCGCGGTGATTTCCTCCCCCAACCCGGCTGCGATAGCGGGCGTGGACAAGGTGCTCTTCGCGAAGGGGCTCGACTACGCCTTCCAGGTGTCGGCGGTCATCAACGCCCTGGCGATCGCTCCGTCCGTCCTCCGGGGGAAGAGAGTTGCGGGCTCCGCTTCTTCGAGCCAACCGACGACCGGCCTGGAGCTCGAGTAGCTCCTGCGAGCTTGGCCAAGGCTTTCGGATGCGCGCCAGAGCCTTAGGAACCTGTGAACTGTCCTAACCTGACGTCGCCGCGGGAGGAGCAGCGGTCATCCTTCCGGCTGCAATCGCCATCCCGGACCCCATGATCGACATCGCGAAGATGGCGAAGGCGTTTAGGAGGTGGATCCACGATATGCCGCTGCTGAGCGCTCCCGACGTCCCGAGCGCGGCGAACCCTATCAGGGCCTGGAGGAGTATGTCGACGCCGATGCCGATGGTCAACCCAAAGAGCCTCTTCGGACGTGGCGACAACCTTGCTACGTAGACCAGCGAGACTATCGCGAGGACCCCTAGGACGAGCCCCCACACGATGTGGGCGGAAGGGTCGAGGAACCCGAATGTGACCAGCCCCCCGAGGGCGACCTGGACTCCCAGAGCTGCCCCTGTTATCCTGAAGAGAAGCGAGACGTTCACTTTCATCTGTGCCGGCTCGAGTCAGAGATTTGAACCCTTCGGCGCCTTTACGCCCGACTCGGTCCATGCCATCTGCCGACCTACATTCAAATACGGGGGAGATGAGATGATCGAGCATTCTCATGCCTCTCGAAAACTTCGAAGGCGTCAAGGAGAAGCTCGATTCGGTCGGGGGGAAGGCGACCGCATACAACGTGCTGAAGCTGAAGGACATGGGCTACGACGTCGACCGGCTCCCCTATTCGATCCGGGTGCTTCTGGAGAACGCTGTCCGCCACTCTGGGAAAGTCCACGGAGCCTTGGAAGCGGCACACCAGCTCGCCCAGTGGCCGAAGTCGGCCGGCTCTGAGACCCCGTTCATGCCTGGCAGGGTCCTCCTTCAGGACTACACCGGGGTCCCGCTCATCGTAGACCTGGCGGCGATGCGTGACGCGGCGAAGGCGGCAGGATTGGACCCCGCTGCCGTCAACTCAAAGATCCCGGTCGACCTCGTCATTGACCACTCCATCCAGGTGGACGCCTGGGGAGACGACCTGGCGCTGTCCATCAACCTCGAGAAGGACTACGACCGAAACTCGGAGCGCTACGCCCTGCTGAAGTGGGCCCAGTCGTCCTTCAAGGGGATGCGCGTCTTCCCTCCGGGGAAGGGGATCTGCCACCAGTTCAACCTCGAGTACCTGTCGCAGGTCGTCACGGAGAGGGACGGCGAAGTGTTCCCTGACACGCTGGTCGGGACCGACTCCCACACCACGATGGTCAACGGGCTGGGGGTGCTCGGGTGGGGGGTAGGAGGGATAGAGGCAGAGGCGGTGATGCTGGGGGAGCCGTACCACATGCCGGTCCCGAAGGTCTACGGGGTGGAGTTCACCGGGACTCTGAGGGAGGGGGTGACCCCTACCGACCTAGTGCTCACCGTCACAGAAAGGCTCCGAGAGAGGAACGTGGTTGGGGCTTTCGTGGAGTACTTCGGGGAGGGGTACGGCCAGCTCTCCGTCCCGGACCGCGCCACCATGGGGAACATGTCCCCCGAGTATGGCGCGACCGCAGGGTTCTTCCCGGTGGACGAAGCCACCATCCGGTATCTTTCGGGGACGGCCAGGCCCCGGGCGCACGTCGACCTTGTCTCCAGGTATGCCAGGCGTTGTGGGTTCTTCGCGGGCGCCGTGGAGCCGATCTACTCCGAAGTCATCCGCGTCGACCTGGACAAGATCGAGCCGTCGATATCCGGCCCCAGGAACCCGGAAGAGAGGCACACGCTCGTCTCGGTGCCTTCCATCGCCAGGCCGTTCCTCGACCGGCCGCGTCCGTCGGAGTCAGGAGGGGTGGCGGGGGCGGGCCGGAGCCAGCTGGCGCTCAAGGCGAACGAAGCGCCCGACGCGCTCCCCGACGGCGCTGTGGTGATAGCCGCCATCACGAGCTGCACCAACACCTCGAATCCGACGGTCATGGTGGGCGCCGGCCTGATAGCCAAGAGGGCTGTGGAGGCAGGCCTCGCTCTGAAGCCCTGGGTCAAGCCCAGCCTGTCCCCAGGTTCCATGGTGGTCACCGACTACCTCCAGAGCTCGGACCTCCTGCGTCATCTCAACGCCCTCGGTTTCTACCTTACCGGCTTGGGGTGCCAGACCTGCATCGGGAACAGCGGCCCGCTCGCACCAGCTGTCGAGAAGGAGATTAGGGAGAGGGACGTCTACGCGGTCGCCGCCCTCTCGGGGAACAGGAACTTCGACGGGAGGATCCACCCCTTGGCGAAGGGGTCCTTCCTGATGTCTCCCATGCTGGTCGTCGCCTACGGCCTCGCGGGGAGGATCGACTTCGACTTCGCGTCCACACCGCTTGGAAGAGGGAGGGACGGGAGGCCGGTCTTCCTGAAGGACCTCTGGCCTTCGCTCGGAGAGGTAAAGAAGACCGTCGAGGCTTCGTTGAACTCCGGGCTCTACGAGAAGCGCTACGCTGACGCGATGAAGGGGGACGAGCGCTGGCAGCGCCTGGCCTCATACGCTGACGACGTCTACCACTGGGAGCCGTCGTCTACCTACATCAAGGACCCTCCATGGTTCAGGCCCCCCCTGACAGACCCGTCGAAGGAGGACATCCGCGGCGCCAGGGCGCTCGCGGTCTTCGAGGACAAGATAACCACAGACCACATCTCCCCCGCGGGGACGATCGCCGCAGACAGCCCCGCCGGCGAGTATCTCGAGGGCCACGGCGTCGACTTCGTCCACTTCTCCACCTATGGGAGCAGGCGGGGGAACCACGAGATACTGGTCAGGGGCGGGTTCAGCAACATCAGGCTCAGGAACCTGCTTGCGGGGGGGAAGGAGGGCGGGTACACCAAGCACTTCCCCGACGGCACGGTGATGACCATCTATGATGCGGCCATGAAGTACGTCGAGGAGAAGGTGCCACTGGTGATCCTCGCCGGGAAGCAGTACGGCGCGGGGAGCTCGAGGGACTGGGCGGCAAAGGCCCCTAGGCTGCTCGGGGTGAGGGCTGTCATGGCGGAGAGCTTCGAGAGGATACACAGGAGTAACCTCGTGGCAATGGGAGTGATCCCCCTCCAGTTCAAGGAAGGGGAAGGGGTGAAGCAGCTCGGCCTCACGGGTGAGGAGTCCATCGACGTCGCAGGCATCGAGGAGATGAGGTCCCCCAAGGAGTGGGTCGAAGTCGTCGCCAGGGGGAAGGGTGAAGAGAAGAAGTTCAAGGCGCTCGTCCGCGTAGACAACGCTACGGAGATGCAGTACCTCCGGTCAGGCGGGGTGCTATCGTACGTGTTTGGACGGCTTGCCGACGCCGCGCGCTAGTCCTTTCCGTATGTCGAGGCCGAAAGAAACCCAGGAGCGCCGGAAGGGCGGTGTATGCGCATTTCTGTGCATCGGCGCAACCGTTTTAATGGCTCAACCGTCGGTCTGATTTCGGTGCACAAGGAGCCCCTGGTCTACCTCGACGGCAGGTTCGTCGAGAAGTCGAAGGCGACGGTCTCGGTCTTCGATCACGGTCTCCTCTACGGCGATGGGATCTTCGAGGGGATACGCGCCTACAACGGCAGCGTCTTCAGGCTGGTGGACCACATAGACAGGCTGTACGACTCGGCGAAGAGCATCCGCCTGACGATGCCGCTCACGAAGCGCGAGATGACCGAGGCGGTCCTCGATACGATGAGGAAGAACCAGCTCAGAGACGCATACATCAGGCTCGTGGTCACCCGGGGGGTAGGGGACCTGGGGGTCGACCCGGCGCTCTGCAAGGACCCCACCACCTTCATAATCGCCGAGCCGGCGGAGAGCGTGCTTGGTCCCAGGGAGCTCAGGGTCGTCAACGTGATGGTCTCCGCCTACAGGAGGGACGCTGTCGACGCGACCTCGCACGAGATAAAGTCCCTGAACTACATGAACAGCATCCTCGCCAAGTTAGAGGCGAACAGCGCCGGAGCGGACGACGCCATCATCCTCGACCACCGGGGGTTCGTCTCCGAGGCTAGCGTCACGAACGTCTTCCTGGTCAAGGACGGCGACGTGTCGACCCCTTCGGCAGCAGCCGGGATACTCCACGGCATCACAAGGGCCCGGATCATCTCCCTCTGCTCAGACCTCGGCATCGACGTCGCCCAGAGGGATGTCACCCCCTTCGAGCTCACTTCGGCGGACGAGGTGTTCTTGGTCGGAACTAAATCTGAGATCAGGGCGGTCGGTTCCATAAGCGGAGTGGAAGTCGGGAGCGGAGGAGCAGGGGAGCTGACAAGGAAACTCTACGCGGAGTTCTGTAAGGTGGTCCAGAGGGCAGAGGAGGGGACTCCTGTCTACGAGACCGGCTCCGTCACCGTCCAGCGCCGGTCTCCCGGACCCGCCAGCCTGTCTCGCCGACGCCGGCAGCCGGGACCGCTCCCGCAGGGGCTGAAGCAGTAAGGTCTGGGCCCCGACCGATAAAAGGGGCAGGAATCAGGCTGCTATGAACGAGAATAGCGAGCGAAAGGGGGCCCTGACGAGGACACCCTCGCCTTGGCTTAGCAATATTCAAATACGCGCCGAAAATCGGGGCCCGAGGGCCCTGTTACGTGTATTGTTCGCGCCAACTAGTCCGTATTATCAAAGGAGATAGAAGCGCTTGACACCCCCCGCTAAGAAGACCGTGCGGAGGAAGAAGGTAGAAGACGAGGTCCCGGCGTTCAAGGTCAGCACCCACTTCCTTATCCCGAAGCACGAGCTCCTGACCAAGGAGGAGGCTTCCCAGGCGGTAGCCAGGTTCAACGGGTCCCCCTCGCAGTTCCCATACATCCAGGCCACTGACGCGATTGCCAAGGAGGTGGGGGCGAAGCCGGGAGATTTCATCAGGATCACGAGGACCAGCGAGACAGCGGGTTCCGCCGTCTACTACAGGTACGTGGTGGAGGGCTAGGATTTGAGCAAACAGTTCGCCGCCTCCAACTCCTGGGTGATACTCAGCGACCTCCTCCAGAGGGAGGGGGTAGCCCGCCAGCACCTCAACAGCTACAACGAATTCGTGACCAGAGGGCTCCAGAACATAGCGGACGAGATAAACGAAGTCGAGATTGAGACGGTCAGCACCCCGTATAAGGTAAAGTTCGGCAGGGTGACCCTCGGGTCCCCCCGGGTCGTAGAGATCGACGGCTCGGTCAGCAGCATACTCCCCATGGAGTCGAGGCTCAGGAACCTGACCTATTCCGCTCCCATACTCCTCGAGATGACCATCGAAGAGGAGGGGCTACCGCGGGACACCACCCGGCAGCACATAGGCGACCTCCCGGTGATGGTGAAGTCGGAGCTCTGCCAGCTTTCGAACCGCTCCAGAGAGCAGCTGATCGAGTCTGGCGAAGACCCCAACGATCCAGGAGGATATTTCATCATCCACGGCGCCGAGAGGGTCATCGTGGGGCTGGAGGACCTCTCCCCCAACAAGATCCTTGTAGACGCCGAGAAGCTTGCAGGCGCCACGACCTACAAGTCGAGGGTCTACTCGTCGGTGGTGGGCTACAGGTCCAAGCTCGAGCTGACCCTGAAGCAGGACGGGGGCATCAACGTCAAGATACCGAGCTGCCCGGTTGACCTCCCCTACGTCATAGTCATGCGCGCCCTGGGGATAAAGTCGGACAGGGACATCGCCAACGCCGTTTCGCCGAAGCAGGAGATCCAAGACCTCCTGGAAGTCTCCTTCGACAAGGCGAGCGAGGCGCCCACCGAGAAGGACGCGCTGGTCTACATCGGGAACAGGGTCGCCCACGGCATGCTCGAAGAGTTCAGGGTGAAGAGGGCGCTCTCCACCCTCGACTGGGGGCTCCTCCCACACCTTGGGAAGACGGAGGACAGGCGGTTCGACAAGTCTATGTTCATGGGGGAGGCCGCGTGCAAGCTCCTCGAGCTCAGGCTCGGGTGGATCGAAGCCGACGACAAAGACCACTACGGCAACAAGGTGATAAAGTTCGCAGGCCAGATGCTGGCAGACCTGTTCCGGACAGCGTTCAGGAACCTGGTCCGGGACATGAAGTACCAGCTGGAGAGGACGGGACAGAAGCGGGGAGGGAACGTCGTAGGAGCGGCCATCAGGACGGGCATCATCACTGACAAGCTGAACAACGCCATCGCCACGGGGAACTGGGGGAGGGGGAAGGTGGGCGTGACCCAGCTCCTCGACAGGACCAACTACCTTAGCACCCTGAGCCACCTGAGGCGGGTGCAGTCGCCCCTGAGCAGGAGCCAGCCCAACTTCGAGGCGAGAGACCTCCACGCGACCCACTTCGGCAGGATCTGCCCGTCAGAGACCCCGGAAGGGGTCAACTGCGGCCTGGTCAAGAACCTCGCCCTTTCGGCGATCATATCCGTCAGCGTCCCCTCGCAGGAGGTGGAAGGGAAGCTCTGGGAGTTGGGGGCGAAGCAGATCCGCGACTCCGACGAGAAGCTGCAGGTAGAAGGGTGCAGGATATTCATGGACGGGCGTTTCCTCGGCTACGTGGACGACGGCGAGCGCCTCGCCAAGGCTTTCAGGAAGCTCAGGAGAGAGGGGCAGATCAACCCGAGCGCCAGCGTCCTCTATATCTCCCCGGTGAACGACAACGCATACCCAAGGATATACATCAGCCTCAGCTCGGGCCGGGTCCTCAGGCCACTGGTGGTTGTCGAGAGCGGCAGGCCCCTCCTCAACCCCGAGATGATCAGCAAGGTCAGCGGGGGCCAATCCGCCTGGAGAGACCTGGTCGACCAAGGGACCATAGAGCTCATCGACGCCAACGAGGAGGAGAACTGCCTCGTGGCGATGGGGCCGGAGGATGTCACCACAAGGAACAGCCACATGGAGCTTTTCCCTGCGGCGATGTTCGGGATCGCCGCTTCCATAATCCCGTACCCAGAGCACAACCAGTCTCCCAGGAACACATACGAGTCGGCGATGGCGAAACAGAGCCTCGGGTTCAGCTCTCCCACCTACCCTATCTCTCCCCACGTGAGGCAGCACCTCCTTGTCAGCCCTCAGGCGCCGGTGGTGCGGACCAGGACCCTTGACCTGCTGAAGATCGACGAGCGCCCCTTGGGGACCAATTGCGTCGTGGCGGTCCTTTCCTTCGAAGGGTACAACATAGAGGACGCAATCATCATGAACAAGTCGAGCGTCGAAAGAGGGATGGCTCGCTCTTTCTTCTACCGCCTCTATGACGGAGAGGCGAAGCAGTATCTGGGCGGTATGCGGGACACGTTCGAGGTCCCATCGGCAGAGTCCAACATCCGCGGCTACAGGGGGGAGAAGTTCTACCGCCTCTTGGAGGGAGACGGGGTGGTGGCGCACGAGTCCCAGGTGGCCGGGGGCGACGTCGTGATCGGGAGGACCAGCCCTCCGAGGTTCATGGAGGAGTACAAGGAATTCGAGATCAAGGGCCCGTACAGGAGGGACACTTCGGTGGCGGTCAGGCCCTCTGAGGCGGGCGTGGTCGACTCCATCTTCATGACGGAGAACGTGGAAGGGGGGAAGATGTTCAAGGTCAGGGTCAGGGACATGAGGGTCCCGGAGATCGGGGACAAGTTCGCCTCGAGGCACGGCCAGAAAGGGGTCATCGGCCTCGTCGTCCCCCAAGAGGACATGCCCTACACGGCGGAGGGGATCGTCCCCGACGTGATAATCAACCCGCATGCGTTCCCGTCCAGGATGACAGTCGGTCAATTCATCGAGTCGATCGCCGGGAAGGCGGCCGCGTTCAGAGGGTCGCCGGTGGACGGCTCCGCCTTCGCAGGGGAGAGCATCGACGAGATGGAGAAGGTGCTCAGGGGGAGGGGGTTCGAGCCCACGGGGAGGGAGGTGATGTACGACGGTAAGACCGGGAAGAAGTTCGCCACCGACGTCTTCGTCGGCGTGGTCTACTACCAGAAGCTCCACCACATGGTGGCCGACAAGATCCACGCGCGGGCGAGGGGACAGGTGCAGATGCTCACCAAGCAGCCCACCGAGGGGAGGGCACGCGGAGGCGGGCTCAGGTTCGGGGAGATGGAGAGGGACTGCCTCATCGCTTACGGGGCGTCGATGGTGCTGAAGGACAGGCTCCTCGACGAGGCTGACAAGACCGAGATCTACGTCTGCGAGAGGTGCGGCCTCATCGCCTATTATGACGCGAAGCAGAGAAAGTACACCTGCAAGATAGACGGAGACCAGGCGAAGATATCCACGGTCGTGGTGGCGTACGCCTTCAAGCTTCTGCTCCAGGAGATGATGAGCCTGAACATAGCCCCGAGGCTCCAGCTGAAGGACAAGGTGTAGAGTCATGTCGATGGAACAGGCGCTAAAGACGATAGGGGGGATCAACTTCGCGGTCTTCTCCCCAGCAGAGGTACGCAAGTACTCCGTCGTCGAGGTCACCCAGCCCGAGACCTACGACGAGGACGGCATGCCGGTGCAGGGAGGGCTCATGGACAGCAGGCTGGGGACACTCGAGCCGGGACAGAAGTGCGGGACGTGCGGCAGCACCGCCGGCAGGTGCCCGGGGCACTTCGGACACGTGGAGCTCGCCGAGCCTGTCCTCCACATCGCATTCGTCGACGAGATCAACAGGCTGGTCCAGACCACCTGCAGGTCGTGCGGCCGGATCCTCCTCACTCAGCAGGAGCTGGACGCCTACAGGACGAAGCTTGGGAGCCAGACGGACTTCACCCCCTCGCTGGTGGTAGGGGTGGCGAAGGAGATCGCGACGAAGGCGAAGAAGGTCAAGCTCTGCCCCCACTGCGGAAAGCAGCAGTACCAGATAGAGTTCACGAAGCCGACCATATTCCACGAGATAACGGAGGAAGGGGGGGCGACGCGCCTCCTCCCGGTCGCCATCCGCGAGAGGCTGGAGAGGCTGAACAACGAAGACCTGGCGCTCCTTGGGTTCAACGCGAAGGCAGCACGCCCCGAGTGGTTCGTCCTCCAGGTTCTCCCGGTCCCGCCGCTCACCGTGAGGCCCTCCATCACGCTCGAGTCGGGGATCAGGTCAGAAGACGACCTGACCCACAAGGTGGTGGACATCCTCAGGGTCAACCAGAGGGTCCGCGAGTCGAAGGAGTCAGGCACCCCCCACCTGATCGTCCAGGACCTTGTGGACCTGCTCCACTATCACGTCACCACCTACTTCGACAACGAGGTCTCGGGGATCCCCCAGGCCCACCACCGCTCCGGAAGGCCTCTGAAGACGCTCAGCCAGCGGCTGAAGGGGAAGGAGGGGAGGTTCAGGGGGTCGCTGTCTGGGAAGAGGGTCGACTTCTCGAGCCGCACGGTCATCAGCCCGGACCCCAGCCTAGACATCGGCGACGTCGGCGTCCCCTTCGAAGTGGCAAGAAAGCTCACCATCCCGGAGAAGGTCTCCCCCTTCAACATCGAGCACCTGAAGGAGCTCGTCAACAAGGGTCCCTTCGAGCACCCCGGGGCCAACTACGTCATCAGGCCGGACGGGGTAAAGATCAGGCTGGACTTCGCCAGCGACAGGAAGGCCCTGGCCGACTCCCTCACGTCGGGGTACGTGGTCGAGAGGCACCTGATGGACGGGGACGTGGTCTTGTTCAACAGGCAGCCGTCCCTCCACAGGATGTCGGTCATGGCGCACTTCGTCAGGGTGCTCCCGTTCAGGACGTTCAGGCTGCACCCCTCGGTCTGCCCCCCGTACAACGCCGACTTCGACGGCGACGAGATGAACCTACACGTCCCTCAGAGCGAGGAGTCGAGGTCAGAGGCGCTCATGCTGATGAAGGTCCAGGACCAGATCCTCTCCCCCAGGTACGGCGGCCCCATCATCGGCGGGATCAGGGACTTCATCACGGGGGCGTTCATGCTCACGAGGGACGAAGCCCAGCTCACCCCGGCCGAGTTCTCCAACCTCGCCCTGGTGGGCGACTACGTAGGGGACCTCCCCGAACCGGCGGTGAAGGGGGCCCATCCGATGTACACCGGGAAGCAGCTCTTCTCTCTCTTCATCCCGAAGGGGATGAACTACGTCCTGACCTCGAAGTGGGCGAAGGCCCAGAGGACGGGGAGCACAAACGACGTGGTCATCCGCGACGGAGAGCTCCTGTCAGGCGTGGTAGACAAGGCAGTGATAGGCGCCGAGGAGCCTGACTCGCTCCTGCACAGGATCGCCAAGGACTACGGCAACGAGGAGGCGCGCAACTTCCTCAACTCGATCCTGAAGGTCCTCAAGAACTTCCTCACGCGCAGGGGGTTCACCTACGGTTTCAACGAGCTGGAGCTTCCAGCCGACGCGAAGAAGGGGATCACCGACGCCCTGGACGAGGCGTACGCCAACGTCGCCGACCTGCAGAAGAAATACAAGACGGGTGGCCTCCAGCTCACCAGGGGGCTCTCAGCCGAGGACACCCTCGAAGCTTACATCGTCAACGAGCTCGCGAAGGCGAGGGACAGGGCGGGGAGGATAGCCGACAGGTCCCTCCCGGCTGAGAACTCCGGGATGATCATGGCAAGGACAGGCGCGAGGGGGTCTAGCCTGAACGTGGGGCAGATGACCGCCGCCTTGGGCCAGCAGTCGGTCAGAGGCAAGAGGATCACCCACGGAATGAAGGGGAGGGCCCTCAGCCACTTCTCCTGGGACGACCCAGCCCCCGAGGCGAAGGGGTTCGTGAGGAGCAACTACAGGGACGGCCTGTCCCCGACCGAGTTCTTCTTCCACGCAATGGGGGGCCGCGAAGGGCTGGTCGACACGGCTGTCAGGACCCAGCAGAGCGGGTACATGCAGAGGAGGCTCGTGAACGCACTGGAACACCTCAAGGTGGAGTATGACCTCACGGTCAGGGACCCACACGGCCACATCATCCAGTTCCTCTACGGGGAGGACGGGGTCGACCCGGCGAAGAGCGATCATGGCCGCCCCATCAACCTGGACAGGCTGGTGGAGACGGAGGAGCTCTCGCACAAGTCGAAGGCGACGGCCGACGACGCCGAGGTTCAGAAGCTCCTGAAGAAGTACCAGGGTTCCCTCAACGAAAGACTCGTCAAGGAGCTCGGGGAGAAGCTGGGTGCCTCACACCTCACCGAGGAGGGTCTCAAGGAGACCATGGAGAAGGTGGACGAGGCCATGGAGTACTCGAGGGTCGAGCCTGGAGAAGCTTCAGGGATAGTCGCGGCGCAGTCCATAGGCGAGCCTGGCACGCAGATGACGCTCAGGACGTTCCACTTCGCGGGGGTAAGGGAGAGGGACGTGACGCTCGGGCTGCCGCGCCTCATGGAGCTGGTGGACGCGAGGAAAATCCCTGCGACGCCTTCCATGGACATCTACCTCACCAAGGAGTACGCCGCGGTGAACGAGAAGGCTGTCAAGGTGGCGAAGGAGATACTCTTCACCAAGGTCGGGAACGTGGTAGCCTTCAGCGAGGTGGACCCCACGGAGGGGATCAAGCTCCATCTCAGCCCGGACTTCATGGCCGACAGGGACACCGACCCCGAGGAGATCGCCAAGGTCATCGAGACCGGCAAGCGGAAGGTCCAGCAGGACAAGAGGAATGCCAACGTCATCCACGTCAGCATGCCTGACTCCGACCTCTCGGCGCTCTTCACGCTGAGGAACAAGATACTCAACATGAAGCTGAAGGGGATCCCCGGGATCACGCGGGTCACGGTCGTGAAGGAGGGAGAAGAGTGGTTCATCCAGACAGCCGGGTCCAACCTGGGGAAGGTGGTGCAGGTGCAGGGGGTCGATCCGACCAGGGTGTACACGAACAACGTCCACGAGGTGGCCCAGGTGCTGGGCATCGAGGCCGCCAGGGCCACGCTGGTCAGGGAACTGATGGGCACCCTCGACGAGCAGGGGCTCGAAGTGGACATCCGCCACATCTTCCTGGTGGCTGACCTCATGACGTCCAAGGGCTACATCCAGCAGATTGGCAGGCACGGAATCGCAGGGACGAAGAGCAGCGTCCTGGCCCGGGCCGCCTTCGAGATCACCGTCCCCACCCTCGCCGAAGCCGCGGTGAAGGGGGAGGTCGAGGACCTGAAAGGGGTCACGGAGAACGTCATCGTGGGGCTCCCGATCCCGGTCGGGACCGGCATGATCGACCTCTACATGAGCTGATGCCCTTGGCAGACACAGCCCAGCTCCAGAAAGTTCTGAAGGACGCCCTGAAGGGGGGGAAGTCGGCGGTCGGGGCCAAGGAAAGCATCGCCGGAGTCAAGGGGAGCAAGGGGGTCCTGATCACAAGATCCATCCCGCCCGCCCTCGGCTCGAAGCTCAGGGACGAAGCGAACAAGCACAACGTCCCGGTGGTAGAGCTCCAGCAGTCGTCAGCCGAACTCGCCCGCCTGGTCGGGAGACCATACAAGGTCTCGGCCATGGCCCTGAGGAACGTCAGCGACTCGGACGTCAGACTGCTTATGCGGTGACTGCGCGGGTGCCAGAGATCAAACTTTCAGCCGACGAACTGTCCCTGATGTCCATGTTCCAGGGGATGACGGGGGCCACGGCGAGGGACTGCCTGGTCGACGAGAAGAGGGACAGGGTGATCTTCGTCATCGCCCCGGGACAGATGGGGCTGGCCATCGGCAAGGAAGGAGCCTCCGTGAAAAAGATCGAGAGGGCGGTCAGGAGGCCCGTCGAGGTGGTCGAATGGGCCGACGACGTCGAGGGGCTCGTCAGGAACGCTCTCGGGGCGAAGTTCGTCCAAGAGGTCAGGGTCAGCGACAGGCTCGACGGGACCAAGGGGGTGGTCGTGGTGGTGGACTCGAGGAAGAAGGGAGCCGTCCTAGGGCTGGGGGGGAAGAACGCCGAGAAGGTGAGGCTCCTGGCGAAGCGCTACTTCGACGTGAGCAGCCTGCAGATAACGTCGGAGCTTTGAAGCGGTTATATACGATGGAAAAGGGCGGCGTCTGAGAATGGCTTCACCACGGGGAGAGTTCGCCGGCCGCCAGATGCTCCAGAAGAGGCAGAAGCTGCGCTGGTCGAACAAGTGGTACAAGAGGCGAAAGCTCGGCCTAGACTACAAGGCAGACCCCTTGGAGGGTGCGCCCCAGGCCCGGGGGATCGTCCTCGAGAAGGTGGGGGTGGAGTCGAAGCAGCCGAACTCAGCCATCAGAAAATGCATCCGCGCTCAGCTGGTCAAGAACGGCAAGCAGATCACCGCGTTCCTCCCCGGCGACGGCGCGCTGAACTTCGTGGACGAGCACGACGAGGTGCTGCTGCAGGGGATCGGCGGGTCGATGAAGCGCGCCATGGGCGACATCCCGGGCGTCCGCTGGACGGTCTTCAAGGTGAACGGGGTGTCGCTGAACGAGCTCGTCTACGGCCGCAAGGAGAAGCCGAGGAGATAGCGTTTGAGCAGGCAATCCCTAGAGTACCCCAACCTCCTCCTCTGGGAGAGGTGGGACCTTACCGGGGTGAAGGTGACAGACCCGGGGCTGCAGACGGTCATAGCGGTGAAGCCGACCCTCATCCCGCACTCGGGAGGGAGGCACGAGCACAAGAGGCTCGGGAAGACCAAGATCAGCGTAGTAGAGAGGCTCGTGAACTCCCTGATGCACTCAGGGAAGAAGTACGCCAAGAACACGGGGAGGATGGGTGGGAAGAAGCAGAAGGCGATGAACATAGTCAAGACGTCCTTCGCGATAATCGAGCTGAAGACCGGACAGAACCCCGTCCAGCAGCTGGTGAAAGCCATCGAGAACTCCTCCCCCAACGAAGACACCACGAGGCTGAGCTACGGCGGCGTTGTCTACCACCAGTCCGTGGACATCTCTCCGGTGAGGAGGGTGGACCTCGCTCTCCGCTTCATCTCAGAAGGGGTCAGGGAGGCGGCCTTCAACTCCCCCAAGACGGTGGAGGAGGTCCTGGCCGAAGAAGTGATACTGGCCGCGTCCGGGGACGCGAGCAGCTACGCGGTGAGAAAGAAGAACGAGCAGGAACGCGTGGCTATGGCCTCCAGATAGGGCCGTCTTTTTCGTCTTCCTTCCTCAGCGCCTTCCCTTTCAGTTCGTTCTCCATCTCCGGAGGCTCGGAGATCATAGCTTCGGGCTTTGCCAGGAACGTCCTGGTCAGCTGCAGGACTTGCGGCGCCCTGAACTTTTGAAGCCTGTGGGACATGCGGAAGTCGTATCGCGGGTCCTTGGCGACGGTTGACAGGACCTCGAGCCGCGACGTGCCGATGGCGTCCCTCAGCAGGTACCCCGCCTTCAGCTGGGTGACCATGTCGTCTTCAGCGAATATCACGAGGGTCGGTTTCCTCAGCTTCTGGAGCCGGGGGAGCTGTTCCTTGTCGTAGGAGCTGGCGACGAGGACGAGGGAGTCGACGCTCTCGGGCCACTCGAGGGCGAACTCGAGCGCGACCTGGCCCCCCCACCCTCCGCCTATGACCGCTGACTTTCTTATTCCGAGCTTGTCGAGCAGGTCCCGCAGCATCTGCGCCTGCGCCCTGTGGTCTGGGGTCTCTTCGGGCCGCGTCGACTTCCCGAACCCCAGAAGGTCGGGGGCTATCACCTTCCGCGAATCGGCGAGCGAGAGGAGAGGCTCCCACACGCGCCAGCTTTCGTTCGGCTCGCTCCCGTGGAGGAGGACGACGGCGTCGCCGCTCCCCGCTGAAGCATAGTTTACTGTGTATTCCCCGACCGGGACCTTCTTCTCAGCCGCTTCCAACTTTGACACGCCCGGGTCGCGTCTCTTTTCAAACCTTCCTATTCCTCTACTTTACCGAGCTTCGGCAGAAAGCCCAGGTGCTTTAGCCCTGGGATGAATGTCGCCCGTCCATTGGCCATTAAACAGAGTCTAGGGCTATTGTTTGGGCAGTATGACTGCACTGGCATTCAGGTTCAGATTGTATCCGAACAGGAAGCAGGAAGAGCGCATGGTTGACGCCATCAAGACATGCCACCGCCTCTGGAACCTGGCCCTGGTGGACAGGAAGGGGGCCTGGGAGTACAGGCGCCTTTCGACGACCTACGAGGAGCAGTGCCTGATGCTGACAGCGGAGAAACAGACAGACGTCTCACTGACCGCTGTCTACTCACAGTCGCTCGAGGATGTACTGAAACGGTTGGACAGAGCCTTTGAGGCGTTCTTTGACCGCAGGGCAAAGTATCCGAGGTTCAAGAAGTTCTCCGAATCAGGCTCGGTCACCTACCCTCAGGCGTACAACGGTTCTGTGAAGCTCGATTCGGTGAGGAGGCGCATTTTCCTCTCGAAGGTCGGGAACGTGAAGGTCGTGGTGCATCGACCTATCCCCTTTGGCGCGAGGATGAAGACCTGCACCCTGAAGAGAGAGCCAGATGGAAAGTGGTACGCGTGCCTGGTCTACGAGGACGACGGTGCGGTGCCCCTTCAAGGTGTGCGAACAGGGTCGTGGAAATCGCCAGTCGGGGTGGACAGGGGCCTGGTCTCGCTGATGGCGACGAGGGACGGCGAGAAGATCAAACCTCCAAAGTTCCTGAGGAAGTCGGAGATGAGGCTGAAGCGCCTGCAGAGGGGCCTCGCGAGAAAGAAGAAGGGTTCGAAGAACAGGGAGAAGGCGCGACGTCTTCTTGCGGAGCTGCACGTCCAAGTGGCGAATCAACGAGAGAATTTCAGCCACAAGGTCTCCGCGAGGCTTGTGAGGGCTCACGGCCTGATAGCGTTCGAGAATCTCCAGGTGGGGAACATGGTCAGGAGCCACTCTCTCGCAAAGTCAATCTCTGACGCCGGATGGCGCCAGCTGGCACGGTTCGTCGAGTACAAGATGGAGAAGGCAAGAAAGACGTTCGTGAAGGTCCCTCCACAGAGCACCACACAGGAGTGCTGGTTCTGCGAGGGGCTGAACCAGGTCCCTTTGTCCACGAGGGAGTTCGAATGCCGTGTGTGTAGGAGAACGCTGGACCGGGACGTCAACGCGGCAAGGGTCGTGCTGAAGAGAGGAATCTCTCAGGTAGGGCAGGACAGGGGCCAAAGCACCCCCGGGCCTGATGGTGAGTCCCATCACCAGGCCTTGCCCGAACTCAAGCCTGTGGAGACGGGGCCTCCACTCCCCGAGACGACCCGGAGGGCGAGCTCTGTCGAAGAAACAGGAACT
>JAKACC010000029.1 GCA_021796515.1 archaeon
GACCGGGATGGAGCTCACGTCGGACAAGACTGCTATGGCGAGGCTGAAGGAGGCGGCGGAGCAGGCGAAGATACAGCTCTCTAACCTGACGGCGACCGACATCGACCTCCCGTTCATAGCCAGCGACGCTTCAGGGCCGAAGAACCTCCACTACACCCTCACCAGGACGAAACTGGAAGAGGTGGCCAGGCCCATAGTCGCGAAGACAGAGCAGACCATCAGGAGGGTGATCGACGACGCGAAGCTCTCTCCCGGCCAGGTGGACAAGATCATCCTCATAGGCGGGATGACCCGGATGCCCCTCGTAAGGAACTTCGTGGAGGGGGTCGCCGGAAAGCCGGCCGAGAGGGGGATAGACCCGATGGAAGCCGTCGCCATAGGGGCCGCCATACAGGGGGCGGTTCTGGCGGGGGAGATCAAAGACATACTGCTCCTAGATGTGACTCCGCTCTCGCTCGGGGTCGAGATGCTCGGAGGGGTCACCGAACACCTGATAGAGAAGAACGCGACGATCCCCACGAAGCGGAGCAAGACGTTCACGACGGCCGCAGACTTCCAGACAGCGGTCACGATTCATGTCGTCCAGGGCGAGAGGAGCATGGCCGCGGACAACGTGTCACTGGGAATGTTCAACCTGGCCGGTATCCCGCCGGCGCCGCGCGGTGTCCCTCAGATCGAGGTGACGTTCGACATCGATGCCAACGGCATCCTCACCGTGGTGGCCAAGGACCTGGGGACCGGGAAGGAGAACAAGATCGCGATCACGGCGTCCACGAAGCTCTCCAAGGACGAGAAGGAGAAGCTGATCAGGGAGGCCGAGTCGTTCGCCGACCAGGACAAGAAGAAGAGGGAGGAGGCAGAGCTGAGGAACGAAGCCGACTCCGTGCTCTATACGGCAGAGAAGACTAAGAGGGACATAGAAGGGAAGGTCGACAAGGCGAACGTCGACAGGCTGGATGGAGCCGTGCAGGAGCTCAGGAAGGCGGTCTCCGGGCAGGACTCGGGCCAGATCAGGGAGAAGAACGAGGCCCTGAAGAAGGTCCTCCAGGAGGTCGGTGCAGCGCTGTATCAGCAGCAGGCCCAGAAGCAGCAGGCGGCCCCAGACGCGCCCGGTGACGGTGCCAAGGTCAGCGACGCCGACTACAAGGTAGTGGACGAAGGAAAGTAGGAGATCTCCTTTTGGCCGCCAAGGATTACTACGAAGTACTCGGGGTGCAGAAAGGGGCGTCCAAAGATGAGATCAAGGACGCCTACAGGAAGCTGGCGCTGCAGTTCCATCCTGACAGAAACAAGTCTCACGAAGCCGAAGCGCGTTTCAAGGAGATATCCGAGGCATACGCAGTCCTTTCGGACGCCGAGAAGCGGAGGCAATACGACTCGTTCGGGAGGGAGGGGGTCTACCAGAGGTACAGCCAGGAAGACATCTTCCGAGGGGCGGACTTCGGCGAGTTCTTCCGGGGGTTCGGCGGATTCGACGACATATTCTCTCAGTTCCTCGGAGGCGGGCCGAGGCAGCCGACTCGCGGAGAGGACCTGACGTACCACCTCCAGCTGAACCTAGAGGACATCGTACACGACTCGGAGAAGGAACTGGAGGTCCCGAGGGACGAGGTCTGCCCCACCTGCAACGGGAGCGGAGCCAAGCCTGGCACGTCGCCGCGTCAGTGCGGGACCTGCGGTGGAACCGGCCAGGTCCAGAAGGTCCAGTCGGCCGGATTCGCCCGGTTAGTGCGCGTCATGGCGTGTGACAGATGCGGGGGGAAGGGGTACCTGATCGACAGTCCCTGCAAGGACTGCCGAGGGAAGGGGACGGTCGAGAGGAGGAGGAAGATCAGAGTGATGGTCCCTGGAGGGATCGAAGACGGGTATACGCTCAGGCTCAGGGGGGAAGGGAACGCCGGCGAGAGCGGGCTCCCTCCAGGGGACCTGTATGTGGCGATCAATGTCGTTCCCCACGAGATCTTCGTGAGGCGAGGCAGCGACGTATACGTCGAGAAGAGCATAGGAATCGTGGAAGCGACGCTCGGGACCGAAATCACCGTCCCCACCCTCTATGGTGACGTGACGCTTGAGATCCCCCACGGCACACAGCCAGGGGAACGGTTCCAGATCAAGGGGAAGGGGCTCCCAAAGTTCGGCGCCTGGGGAAGAGGGACTGGGAACGAGTATGTCACGGTGTCCGTGGAAGTGCCGAAGAAGCTGTCGGACCGGCAGAAGGAGCTTATGAAAAAGTTCGGGGAATCCGGCTAGCCCGAGAATTTGTAAATCATCAGGAATGGGACGTCCTCTATCTCCCTGATGGCCTCGGCGGCCCCCACGCTGTTGCTCACGGCGAGCATGACCGATCTAGTCCCCGCGAGGTTGACGATGGAACAGGTGCGGATGAGCCTGAGCGCTTCCCCGCCGTTCACGACTTCCCCTGAGTAGAAGTCCTTGGACAGGTGAACCTTCAGCTTCCCTTCGCTGACCGTACGCCCGACGAGCTCCTCGTCGCACATGTTGACCAGGATGGTCCCCTTATACTCCGCCGTCCTGACGGAGAACCCCTTCTCCCCCAAGCTTACGCTACCTTGGCCACTGAACGCGCGCCACAGGCCTCGCAGACCATGAACCACATTCGTTTCTCCTTATCCAGGTGGGTGTCTGGGCTCCCGCAGACTGGGCAGATGACGCCGTCCTTCACGTAGCGCTGGAGCAGCTGCGAAAAGGAGTCGCGGTCCTTGCGCCCTATGAATATCGCCCTGTCGCCGTCCAGCGAAGCGGCGGTGGCGAGCTCCTTGGCGAGGTACATCAGGACCCTCCCCGAGTCGCGTCTCAGCATCTTCGGGAACTCGGCATAGTTGCGGAAGATGGTCTTGTTGCCGACCCAGATGACGTCAGGCTCAGGAAGTTCGAGCCTCAGGGCGCCAGACTTCTTCGCGTCCTTGTCGAGCCCGGCCCTGGCCCTTGAAAGCAGGTCCTCGTAGGTTCCAGGCATCTGGCCAATCGCCTGCGGACAGTATTTCAAGTCTTCTGGCTCTCGAAGGGGCCTGAGATGTCCTTTTTACCCGGACGCTCCCCTCGTAGTCCGATGAGGAGGTACACTCTGGCTTACGATGCCGACTGTGGGCCCTGCACCCGGTTCCGACGCGTGGTAGGGTTCCTCGATGCCGGAAGGACCATCTCCTTCGTTTCGTTGGCCCTAGCGGACCGTACAGGTGTTCTGGATGGCATCCCGGCCCGGCTGCGCCGGCGCTCATTCCACCTGGTAATCCCCGGCGGCGAAATCCTGAGCGGGGCGGAAGCAATCCCCGCCCTGACAAGGATCCTGCCAGCCGGGAGGGTCACGTCATGGGCGGTGGGTGCCATCCCCGGAGCGACTCGGGCAGCCGGGTTTGTATACGAGGTGTTCTCCAGGATGCACGACTCGGGCGAGTGCAAGCAAAGGTCCGAGGCGTTCCGGCTAGACTCCGGCGTTTCCCCCGCCATGGAAAGGAGTTCTGTCGGCATGACACCGTCTTTACAGGCGGCGAACTACGCCCACGACTAGAGCAGCACGCCGAGCACGAAAGCTGATTGCCCTGCCGCGCCTACCGCCACCCATATCTCCGAGAGCCTCGCCTCCGCGATGCTCCGAAGCAGGATCTGGAGAGGCAGGGGCCAGCGAGCAGAGAGTCAAGCCAGCGGGCCCAGCCGATCAGAAGCCCCCGGGGGAACACGCCCACGACGGTCCTATGGGTCAGACGCATGGCAATGGCAGGTCCCAGCAGGCCTGAAAGGGCACCCTAGGGGAGGAGATTCTCGAGCGTGGGGCCGGAGTAGCCATGAACCCTGCGCCAGCTGACGGGTTCAAAAGATTAAATCGGAAACAGAGAAGGGCCGACCGTGAAGCCGAAGGCTGAATTCGGGGTCTTTGGCGGTTCTGGGTTTTATCGGTTCGCGAAGAAGTCGAGGGGGGTCACCGTTGGGACGCCATACGGGAAGCCTAGCGCAGGCGTCACGCTCTCCGAGATAGAGGGGAAGAGGATAGCATTCATCCCGAGGCACGGGTTGCATCACGAGTTCCCGCCTCACATGGTGCCTTACAGGGCGAACGTGTTCGCATTCAAGAAGCTAGGTGTGACCAGGGTGATCGCACCGAATGCGGTGGGGAGCCTGAAGGCTGAAGTAGCCCCCGGCGATCTCGTTTTCTGCGACCAGTTCGTCAACTTCACTACGGGGAGGAAGGACACGTACTACGACGGCCCCGAGACCACTCACGTTAGCACCGCGTCACCCTACTGCCCCGAGATGAGGAAGGTCGCGGCGGAGGCGGCCGAAACGCTGGGCCTCAAGTATCACCGCATGGGGACGGTCGTGGTCATCCAAGGGCCGAGGTTCTCGACAAAGTCCGAGAGCAGGTTCTTCTCGCGCCAGGGATGGGATGTCATCAACATGACCCAGTACCCCGAAGCGGCGCTCGCCCGGGAGCAGGAGATGTGCTTCCTGAACATATCTCTGGTGACAGACTACGACGCCGGTCTAGAAGGGGACCCGACGGTGAAGCCGGTATCCCATGGTGAGGTCATCCAGGTCTTCAACAGGAACATCGAAAACCTCCGGAAGCTGATCGTCGAGATAGTCAGGCATGTTCCCGAGAATCGCAGCTGCGAATGCGGGTCCGCTCTGGAGCACGCGAGGCTGAGCGTCTGATGGCGAAGCTGGAAGACGACGTAAAGAAAGCGATCAGGAACATCCCAGACTACCCCAAGAAGGGGATTGGGTTCAAGGACCTGACCACCCTCTGGGGGGACGGGAAGCTTTCGAAGAGGGTCACCGACGCCCTAGAGCGGAAGTGGAAGGGCGCGAGACTGGACAAGATAGTGGGGGTCGAAGCCAGGGGGTTCATCGTCGGGGCCCCCCTTGCGGACAGGCTCGGGATCGGATTCGTGCCCGCGAGGAAGGTGGGCAAGCTCCCGGCCAAGAAAGTGAGCGTGAACTACGAGCTGGAGTACGGCAGGCAGGGACTGGAGATGCACGCGGATTCGATAAAGAAGGGGGACAGGGTGCTGGTGGTCGACGACCTCCTGGCCACCGGGGGGACTTCAAAGGCGGCAGGGACCCTCGTAGAGAAGCTCGGAGGGAGGGTGGTGGGGTTTTCCTTCGTCACAGAGCTCGGGTTCCTGAACGGCAGGGAAAAGCTGACGGGATACGAGGTCCACTCGATTTCAAAGTATGACTAGGGAAAGGGCGCCGATCGGGGTAATCACCGGGACGGGAGTCACGCAGCACTTTGACCTCCGGAACCCCAAGGCGGTCGATACGCGCTACGGGCGCGCTACGGTGTACGAGTCTGGTGACTACTATGTCGTGATCCCCAGGCACGGCGCGGCCCACAAGAATCCCCCCCACGGCATCAACTACAGGGCCAACATCGCCGCCCTCCACCAGATGGGCGTGAGGGAGGTGATTACGAGCAGCGCCGTCGGGTCCATGGACCCGGGGCTGAAGGTGGGGGGACTCGGGCTGGTCGGCCAGTTCCTCGACTTCACCAAGAGGAGGCAGACAACGTTCTACGAGCACCAAGTCGTGCACACTGATATGACGAACCCATACAGCGAGCGCCTCAACAGAGAGCTCCTAGGGGTCTCGAGGGAACTCGGGATCGGGCTAAAGCCTGCGCTAGTCTATGTCTGCGCTGAAGGACCCAGATTCGAGACCGCTGCGGAGATCAGGATGTACAGGATGCTTGGCGGTGACGTGGTCGGGATGACAGGGGTCCCCGAGGTGGTCCTGGCCAACGAGATGGGGATGGAGTACGCGTCGGTGGTGGTAGCCACCAACTGGGCCGCCGGAATCCAGCCCAAGGTGAGCCACGACGAGGTACTCGAGGTGATGAGGCGGTCGGGGAAGCGGGTGAAACAGTTGATAGAGGGGGCGATTTTGGGCATGAGGGGAGAACAAAGACGACCAAAATAGCCGATGGAAAGCTGGCCAAGGAAGGGGAAAGGAACTTCCTGTGGGCCAAAGCCCACATGGGGACAGTCGCCGCGCTCGCTGAAAAGTATGCAAAAGCGAAACCACTCGAGGGGGTAAGGATCGGGGTCTGCCTCCACATCACAAAGGAGACGTCCGTGTTGATCGATGCGCTTCTCAACGGCGGGGCGGAGGTGAAGTTGGCTGCAGCCAACCCGCTCTCCACCCAGGACGACATCGCAGCATACCTGTCCACTAGGACAGACGTGTGGGCCTGGAGGGGGCAATCAGCGGAGGAGTACGAATGGTGCATCAAGGAGGTGCTGGAGACCCGCCCGGAGCAGATAATCGACGATGGGGCAGACCTCCATGTGGCGGCCCACGTGGCCAAGGCCAAGGGGATCGTGGGGGGCTCAGAAGAGACGACCACAGGGGTAATCAGGCTGAAGGCACTCGAAGCCGAAGGGAAGCTGTCATACCCCGTCATAGCGGTGAACGACGCGAAGACGAAACACATGTTCGATAACAGGTACGGGACGGGCCAGAGCACCATCGACGGGATAATGAGGGCCACCGCGCTGTTACTGGCAGGGAAGAAGGTCGTCGTGGTCGGGTACGGGTGGGTCGGGAGGGGGGTCGCCATGCGGGCGCACGGCATGGGAGGAAGGGTCACCGTGGTGGAAGTCGACCCCATCAGGGCCCTAGAGGCGCACCTGGACGGCTTTGACGTGATGAGCATCGGGAAGGCGGCAAAGGAAGGAGAACTCTACGTCACCACGACCGGGATGAAGCACGTGATCCCCTACAGCGCTATCGCTAAGATGAAAGAGGGAGCCGTCCTGGCCAACGCAGGGCACTTCGACGTCGAGATAGACGTCAAGACCCTGATGGCGAAGGCGAAGGGAGTCAAGGCGGTGAGACCGAACGTCGACGAGGTCACTCTGCCGTCGGGGAAGAAGGTCTACCTCGTCGCCAAGGGGAGGATCGCGAACCTGGTCGCGGCCGAGGGGCATCCCCCCGAAGTGATGCAGATGTCGTTCGCGAACCAGATGATGGCAGCCATCCGGATCCACTCGGACCACGGGAAGATGGAGCGGAAGGTGTACGGGGTCCCGTCTGAACTCGAGGACGAGGTCGCCAGGGCCGCCCTGAAATCGATGGGGATATCGATCGGGAAGCAGACGACCGAGCAGAAGGCGTACGCGAAGAGCTGGAACATCTAGACCAATCTTTATACTGAAACGCGAAGGGACGAAACGAGCCGTGGCCAGGAGAGCGAAAAAGGGCCGAGTGCTTGTTCTGTGCGCCCTGCCTTATACGAACGGGGTGCCCCACATCGGAAACCTCGTCGGCTCGCACCTCCCGGCAGACATCTTCGCCAGGTACTGCAGGCTGAAGGGGGTGGAAACGGCCTTCATCGGGGGGACGGACGAGAATGGGACGCCCACAGAGGTCTCTGCGCTGGAGCTGAAGATAACCCCGAAGGAGCTGACGGATGAGCTCTACGAGGTCCACAGGTCGATCTACGAGTGGTTTGGGATATCCTATGACAACTTCTCGAGGACGTCGAACCCGACCCACCACAGCACGACTCAGGACTTCTTCAGGGTCATCTACAGGAAAGGATACGTCAGCGAGGGGGTTCAGCGGCTCCCCTACTGCGAGAAGGACAGGATCTTTCTCCCGGACAGGTATGTCGAAGGGACCTGCCCTGTATGCGGTTACCAGTTTGCCAGGGGCGACCAGTGCGAAAACTGTTCGACTCTCCTAGACCCTGTGCAACTGGTCAACCCCAGGTGCAAGGTCGACGGGAGCGCCCCCGTGTTCAAGGACAGCGGCCAGCTCTTCCTGGAGCTGGGGAAGGTGCAGAAGAGGCTCGAAGAGTGGATCTCCACCAGGAAGGCTTGGCGGAGCCAGGTCGTGGCGCTTGCCGAAGGGTGGCTCAAGGAGGGCCTGAAGAAGAGGTCTATCACGCGAGACCTGAGGTGGGGGGTCCCTGTCCCCCTGAAGGGATTCGAGGGGAAGGTGTTCTACGTCTGGTTCGACGCCCCCATCGGGTACATCTCGGCGACAAAAGAGTGGGCTGTGGCGTCCGGCAAGGAGGATGAATGGAAGGGATTCTGGCTGGACAAGAGAACCAGGGTCTATAACTTCCTCGGGAAGGACAACATACCGTTCCACACCATCTTCTGGCCAGGAATGCTGTTCGCCCACGGCGGCTTCAACCTCCCCTATGACGTCGTGGGATTGCAGTTCTGCAACTATGAAGGGGACAAGATCTCGAAGAGCAGGAACCAGGGGGTGTTCTGCGAGAGCGTCCCTGAGGCAGGCCTGGACCCGGACATATGGCGGTACTACCTGATCCACATCATACCCGAGACTCGAGACACCGACTTTAAGTGGGAGGAGTTCAAGAGCAGGGTCAACAACGAGCTCGTGGCCAACATAGGGAATTTCGTCCATCGGACGACCACCTTCGCCTGGAACAACTTCGGAGGAGAGGTCACCAGGAAGAGGTGGACCGCGGAGGAGCGGGAGCTGCTGCGCCGCGCTTCGGCACTCGCCAGGGAAGCCGAGGGGCTCCTCGAGAGCGTCCACTTCAGGGACGCCCTCTCCAGGGTGCTCGCGGTGGCCGACCTCGGTAACGAGTTCTTCCAGCGGAAGCAGCCGTGGAAGATGATCAATGAGAACAGGAGCGACTGCGAGGAAGTGATACACACCTGCCTCCTAGTCGCCGAGCAGATCGGGGTGCTGCTGCAGCCGTTCCTCCCCGGCTCGGCAAAGAAGGTCCTAGACCTGCTCGGCACCGACGACAGGAGTCTGGCAAAGGCCAGGAAACCGCGCAGAGCTTTCAAAATCGCGGCGGCTCCCCAAGTCCCGTTCAAGAGGCTGGACGAGGACCAGGTCCAGAAGGCGAAGGCTCTCGCGACCCGGAGCAGGCCAATGAAAGATTACTTCGCAGCCCGAAAGGGCCCTGGTTCAGTCGCAGGGTTGGATGGACTCTAGCCCCTCGGGGAGCGCTGTGTCCATCTCGTCGTCCAGCACCCGCCCGCCGAGCACCGCAGCCAGAGGGTCGTAGGTGTCATACTTCGTAGACTTGAACCCGGAGGCGAGGACGCTGACCTGGAGCTGGGCGGTGCCGGTGTAGTCGACACCATACTCGACGTCCAGCGCCTCGCTGTCCATTATGGACCCGAGCCTGCCGACGGCGAGGCCGACCTCGCGCGCCGAAAGAGAGTCATTCGAGTTCAGGCTCACGACCGCTCTGCTGGCGTCCCTCGTCTCCGCTATCCTTCCAAGGGAAACAGCGGCGCCCGCCAGCGCGTCCTCGGCCTTCTCGTCCCCTCCGCTGCTGGACACCCCCAACAGGGAATAGCCGTCCTGTACTACAGCGCCCAGGAACTTGTTGAGACCGACAGGACGAGAGCCTTCTCCCGACGCGGCGAGCAGCGAGCCGAGGGCCTTGACTGCCGCCTTGTTAGCTGAGTCGTAGAGGTCCGCTAGGGTCGAGTCCTCGGGCGAGGAGTGCATCAGGGTGTCGTTGTCGACGACCACCACCCCCTTCGAGGCGGCCCTCAGGCGCCTCAGGGAGACACCCGCGTAGAACTTCATCTTCTTCTCAAAGTCGAACGGCATCACCGCCACCCCGATCGCGGTCGCCCCACACTCGGCCGCCGCAGCCGCCACCACCGGAGCGAGGCCGCTCCCCGTGGCGCCCCCCAGCCCCGCGACAACCAAGACCACCTTGGACCCCTCTATGGAGTCTTTGATTCTCTGCTTGTAACGCATCGAGAGCCCGCGCACCATCGAAGGGGTCATCTTCTGGTCAATGGGAGACTCTATGAGGATGGAGTCCGCGGACTCCAAAGGCGAGAAGTCCTCCTTATCGCAGGAAATGTAGGCGTATCGGTCGACCACCAACGTCTTTCTGCTCAGCAGGGAGACGATCCTAGTCCCTGCACTTCCAATACCTACCGCGGCGACACCTCTGATGTTTTGGGCGACCATATCCGGAGCGCAGACCTAGATAGTGGCGCGAATAAACAAGGCCACCACTCAATATTGTTGACGACAAAGTAGTTTTTGTTTACCCCGCGTCCGTTGATAGGTTCAGGTCACTTTCCGGCCCGCGGGGCGAGCTGTTCCTCGTTGACGAGCCTGTTGACCAGCTCGTCCAACATGTGCCCTGAACACTCCACCCTGACCGTCAGGACCCCGTCGACGGAGAGAGCTGCTGCCCTGATGCTCCTGCCGGTGTCAACAGCGATGGGGCTGTAGGCCGAGAGGGGCTGGAACCCGACCCTGATGGATCCTGTGGCCATCTCCGAGACCTCTGTCACTATGTTCAGCTCGCCGAACTTCCTCTTGGTCTCTTCGTCCACGAGCTCGTCGAGCTTTGCTTCTACGCGCCTGGAGAGTTCGCTGGGCAATCTGCCGCTATCGCCTTTCCGAGCCTATAAGGCCTTCGGGTCACCAGTGGACCTTCAGGGTAAGCGGATGGGAAGCTTTCACATCGTCGACCTTCCCTACGCTTGTCCTCCGCGGGACCTCTCCCAGGGTGCCTGCCTTCAGCTTCCCGTAAATCTCGTTAAGAGCGGCGGCGTACTCGTCGAGTGCCTCCACCGGCTCTGACTCGGTGGGCTCGATCATCAGCGCCTCATGGACGATCAGAGGGAAGTACACCGTGGGAGCGTGCATGCCATAGTCGAGGATAGCTTTGGCCATGGTCATGGCCGCGCCAGGGAGCTCGCTCTTGACTGACACGACGGCTTCGTGCTTTCTGCGGAGGCCTGCCCCGTGCGAGACAGGGAAGGCGTCCGGGTCGAGGCTCTTCCAGAGGTAGTTGGCTGCGAGCACCGCCAGGGAGGACACGTCCTTCAGCCCCGTGGCGCCGAGCAGGCGCATGTACACGTACGCGCGGAGGAGGACAGCCGAGTTCCCGACGAACCCCTTGAGGGGGCCTATGGAGTGTCCGAGTCCGTAGTCGAGTGAATACCCCTTCTTCCCCTTCGACACGACAGGCACGGGAAGATATTCGGCCAGGCGCCCCGTCGCTCCTACCGGTCCGGCCCCCGGGCCGCCGCCGCCGTGGGGGGTGGCGAAAGTCTTGTGGAGGTTGAGGTGAGCTACGTCGAAACCGAAGTCCGCGGGGCGCGCCCTGCCGAGGAGGGCGTTCATGTTCGCACCGTCGTAGTACATGAGCCCGCCGGCGTCATGGACGGAGTCGCACACCTCGGCCACCTCCGACTCGAAGAGTCCCAGGGTGTTGGGGACGGTAAACATCATCCCCGCCGTCTTGTCTGAGCAGAGACGCTTCACCGCGCTGGCCCTCACCTGACCGCTGGCGTCAGAGGGGACCTTGACCACCCTGAAGCCTGCCATGGCTGCGCTCGCCGGGTTCGTCCCGTGGGCGGAGTCAGGGACCAGTATCTCGTCTCTCGCCTCTCCCCCGTGGTCCGAGAGGAAGCTGCGGATCATCAGGACTCCTGCCAGCTCGCCCTGGGCGCCCGCAGCGGTGGAAAGGGAGAAACGGTCCATCCCCGTGACTTCGCAGAGCCCTCGCTCGAGCTCGTAGAAGATCGAGAGGAGCCCCTGGACGGTCTCATCCGGCTGGAGCGGGTGAGCGTTCTTCATCCCGTCGGAGGAAGCGATCATCTCAGAGACCTTTGGGTTGTACTTCATCGTGCAGCTCCCTAGAGGGTACATCCCCAGCTCAACGGAGAAGTTCATCTGGGAGAGTCGGTTGAAGTGTCTCAGAACCTGGATTTCCGAGAGCTCCGGGAGCCTGGGGGACTCCCTCCTCATGGCCGCGGGGACAAGGGACGAAGGGTCTCTGAACCTTGACCGGATCGTCGGGTCGACAGGGACCGAGCTCCCTACCCTGCCAGGGGTGCTCAGGTCCCTTATGAGGGGCTCGTCCCATTCGGCCTGCCTGAACTTCATCCTATAGCGCCCCCTGCAGTGCCCCGGCCAGCCGCTCGATGTCGTCCCTGGTGTGGACCTCTGTGACGCAGAAGAGCCCCGCCTCCGCTCTGAGCCCGAATTCACTACCGATGGGATATCCGGCCAGAATCCCGTTCCTCGCGAGCCTCCGGTAGACTGTCTCGGCCTTCGACCTCGGGTAGGAGACGACGAACTCCTTGAAGTAGGCTCCATCGAAGTGAGGGGACCTGATCCCCTTGACGTCCGAGAGCCTCTTCGCCGCGAAGTGTGAATTCGAGATGACACTCTCCCCCAGGCTCCGGAAGCCCTCTTTCCCGAGAAGAGAGAGGTAGCTGGCGGCTGCAACCGCCATGAGGGACTGGTTGGTGCAGACGTTGGACATCGCGGCTTCTCTTCTGATGTGTTGCTCCCTCGCCTGTAGGACCATGGCGAACGCCTTGCGGCCCGGGTCGGAGATAGGGCTCGTGAGCCCGATAAGTCGCCCCGGCATACTCCTCGCCAGTTTGATGTCTTTGACGGCGAAGATGCCCAGGTGGGGGCCCCCGTAATTCATGGGGATGCCGAGAGGCTGACCCTCTCCTACGACTATGTCTGCCCCATAGGAGCCGGGCTCCTTTACCAGGGACAGGGAGATCGGGTCGACCCCGACTATGACGAGTCCGCCTGCAGCGTGGACCTTGGCCGCAGCCTCGGCAATACCCTCCTCTATAATCCCGAAATAGTTGGGGCACTCCACGTAGAGGCACGCGACGTCGTCGGAGATCTTGCGCCCGAGAGCATCCAAGTCGAGCGTCCCTCCCGACTTGCTGAACCCGACGGTGTCAAGGGCAAGTCCCATCGGGCTGGTGTATGTTCGTATCACATCCTTCCTGCGGGGCCCAGAGCTGGCAGCGAGGATCGCCCTCTTCCTCCCCGTGACCCTCACGGCCATCCTCACTGCCTCTCCGGCGGCGGAAGCCCAGTCGTAGAGCGAGCTGTTGCAGGCCTCCATCCCCAGCAGGTCGCTCATCAGACTCTGGTACTCGAAGAGCGCCTGCAGCATCCCCTGGCTGATCTCGGCCTGGTAAGGCGTGTAGGCGGTATAGAACTCCTGGCGCGAGGTTATCGACTCCACAGCCGCCGGGATATAGTGCGGCCATACCCCGCCGCCAAGGAAGCACAGCGCGTGGGGAGGCGTTACATTCTCTGACAGCCGGGACAGGGTCTCCCGTCTGACCATGTATTCCGACTCCGCTTCTGGGACCCTCAGCTTCCGTCTCAGTTTCACGTTCTCTGGGATGTCCGAGAACAGGTCTTCTATGTCGGCAGCCCCCACCTTCTGGAGCATCTTCCTGACGAGCCCCTCGTCGAGGTTGGGGAGGAAGGGATGATGCTTTCGACCTCCTTGCATTTCTCAGGGTCGAAAAACGCTTAAAATAAGAACGTAGCGGCGACGGAGTAATTCCAATGAAGCGTCTGGCGTCGGCGGCTCTCCTGCTTTTGCTCGTCCTGGCGTTCGTCCCCGCCATGGGGGCGGTCCATGCACAGGGAGCCCCTTCCATCGAAGTCAAGAGCGTCTACACTCTCAACACGTACGGGTTCGCGGTGGTAAATGAGACGGTGATCTACACGAACAACTCGACATCGCCCCTGACGCCGCCGTCGGTCGAGGTAGGAATTGGAAGCCTTTCCTCGCTTGTAGCCGCCTGCTCCATGTATGTTCCGCAGCAGGAGGCGTGCTCCGGTCCGTCAGGAGGTCCGTACGCCGTGGCCTACTCCGGTTCGATACCGCCGGGAAACTCGACGAGCGTGAAGGTGTCTGTGCTCCTCAATAACGTAGTCACCAACGAGAACGGCACCCTCCAGGTCTCTGCCCTGACGTCCCCCTCCGTGAGCACGAAAGTCGCGAGCCTGGTGAACCAGATACAGCTCCCTCAGTCCACCTACTTCGAGGCGACGCCGAAGGGCTTCGGCGAAACCAACAACCCCACGAACACGACGTATTCGTTCACGGAGACCAACGTGCCGACCCAGGCCGCCAATACTACGGTGGCATACATCCCCAAGGGGTCAGAGGGATCCTTCAACCCGCTCCGGGTGTTCTACGTCAACAGGACAGTCACCGCCCTCCCTAGCGGAGACCCGCTCATCACGGACGAGATCCAGTTCGAGAACCTAGGAATACAGCCTCTCACGAGCCTCTCAGTCTCCATCCTCGGTCCGGCCAGCACCCAAGTGACGATACTCACGGTCAAGGGGAACGAGCCCGTGCTCCTGAGCCCGACGACGGAGCCCCTGTCGAACGGCGCCATAGACCTGACGCCTTTCGCCCTGGGATACCCGTCCAACGGAGTGCAGTCAGGAGCTAACTTCACCCTCAGGTTCCAGTATCCCCTGGGGGCGGCTTACTACTCGGTAAAAGGGGGTGAGGTGACCCTCAGTATCCCCGAAGCTCCTCCAGTGAAGGCATTCATCGGCTCATACTCGATTCTGCTGTCTCTGCCTCAAGGCGCGAGGCAGGCAGCGGCTCCTCCAGGGGGCCTTGGAGCCGTGACCCCCTGGCAGGGGGGAGAGGCCACCATATCCTACGCCATCACAGCGGGATGGTTCCTGGACGGGGGCGTCCCTATGGCGTCTGTGGTGTTCATCCTTCTTTTGATAGGGCTCTTTGCGGTACGGACCACCGCATCTCCCGGCGAGGAGGAAGAGGAAGAAGAGGAGACATCGTCCGAGCTGGCATCGGGGATGATCACGGCCTTCGACGAGAAGACCAACGTCATCAACGGCCTCTGGCCCGAGATAGACGGGAAAGACCCCAACGAGTTTGACAGGGCATACTTCGACGAGCTGCGGGGGCGCCTGGACTCCCTGAGGAGCAAAGCCCTTCAGAGGCTGAACGAGACGAGGCAGAAGTCGGCGAGCCAGAAGTTCTCCGAGGTGGTCAACCAGATACAGGCGACGGAGAGAGAGGTGGACAGAGCAGCCAAGGACAAACTAAACCTCTACCAGCAGTACCACCTGCGACAGATGAGGAAGGAGGTCTTCGACAGGCTACTCCCTCAGTACTCGAAGAGGCTGGAAAGGGCCCTCAACCAGCTTTCAGACGAACTCCACACAGTCCAGCGCGAAGCCAAGCTCCTCTAGATACCGGCGCCCGCCGGGGGCAGATTTATGAGGCAGAGGAGTGACTAACCCACAGATTTGGAAGGCAATGCAGAGAAGCTGGTGATAATCGGATCCGGGCCGGCTGGGCTCACCGCAGCCATCTACGGCTGCCGGGCCGACCTCCAACCCCTCGTGTTCACGGGGACTAAGTATGGAGGGCAGCTCATGGTCACGAGCGAAGTTGAGAACTTCCCGGGTTTCCCTGACCCCGTCCTCGGCCCCGACCTCATCGGCAAGATGAGAGCCCAGGCGGAGCGTTTGGGCGCCCGACTCGTCCAGGAGGACGTCGTCGAGGTCGACTTCAAGAAGTATCCGTTCGAGATTCGTACCGGCACTGGCGTCACCAGGGCGCTCTCCGTGGTAGTCGCCACGGGCGCGAACCCAAGGCGCCTGAACCTCGAGTCAGAGATGAGGCTCATGGGGAAGGGGGTCTCCAACTGCGCCGTCTGCGACGGCTTCTTCTTCCGTGGGAAGAAGGTCGCCGTGGTGGGCGGGGGGGACACCGCCATGGAAGAGGCGACGTTCCTTACCAAATTCGCTTCTACTGTCCAGGTCATACACCGGAGAGACGAGCTCAGGGCAAGCGCCGCCCTGAAGAAGGAGGCCGACGAGAATCCAAAGATCAGCTTCATCTGGAACTCTGCCGTCACTGAAGTGATAGGGAGCGGGAAGGTGCAGGGGGTCAAGGTCAGGAACCTGAAGACGGGCGCCGAGAACGAGCTCACGGTGGACGGGCTCTTTGTGGCGATCGGGTACGAGCCCAACACAGACGTGTTCAGGGGGCAACTGGAACTCGACCCGAAGGGGTACATTGTCGTGAAGAACCATACGGAAAGCAGCGTGCCTGGGGTCTTCGTCGCTGGAGACGTGCACGACTTCCGCTACAGGCAGGCCATCACAGCCGCGGCTGACGGGTGCAAGGCGCTCCTGGACGCTGAGAGGTTCGTCAAGCAGAAGCTGGAAACGGCGATATCTATCCGATAACCGAGACGAACCTGTCTTCCGCGAAGGACTTGCTCAGCGGCCCGACGATAGGGGTCTGGTAACCGCATGACGCGCACCTGCTCTTCCCGTCCAGATTGTACCCAAGGATCTCATACCCGTGGCGCTTGACTAGGATCGCCTTACACCCGGGACAGTAGGTGCTCTCGTCGGGGTGCCCGGGGACGTTCCCCACGTAGACGTAGTTGAGCCCCGCCTTCCTCCCGATGGCGACGTGCCGCTCCAGGGTCTCGACGGGGGTCCAAGGGAGGTCCATCATCTTGTAGTCTGGGTGGAACCTGAGGAAGTGGACTGGGGTGTCAGGCCCAAGGTTATCATAGACGAAACGGCAGAGCTTCTCAGCGGCATCCAGGGACTCTCCGACCCTGGGGATGACCAGGTCTGTTATTTCGATGTGGACCTTCGCCCGGCGTTTGATCTCCAAGAGGCTCTGGAAGATGGGGTCGGCGTCGGGGATGGATATGTACCGCCTGACGAACCCGGTCTCCCCGCTCCCCTTGAAGTCGACAGTCACGCAATCCAGGAAGTCGTCCATCATCGCGACGGTCTCGGGGGTGTCGTAGCCGTTGGAGACGAAGATATTGAAGAGGCCCTTCGACCTCGCGACCCTCCCGACGTCCCTGGCGTACTCCATGAAGATCGTCGGCTGGTTGTAGGTGTAAGCCATCCCGTCGCAGCCGTACCGAAGGGCGTCGTCTACCAGCTCTTCGGGGGCAGCTTCGATCCCCTCTATCTTCCTCAGCTGGCTGATGTCGCTGTTCTGGCAGTAAGAGCAAGCCCAGGAACACCCGCTCGTGGCGATGGAGAAGATCTTGGACCCGGGCCGGTAGTGCACCACGGGCTTCTTCTCTATGGGGTCGATGTGGCCAGCCATCACCCTGCCATAGACGAGGAGGTAGAGTCTCCCTCCTACGACCCCGCGTACGCCGCAGAATCCGACCTGTCCCTCGCCTATCTGGCACCGCCTGGCGCAGGCTGTGCACTGGACCCTGCCGTTCGGGAGCTCGCGATACAGCTCGGCGGCTTTCCCGGAGGGGTCGGCCAGGCGGGGCCTGAAAGACATACCATCTCCATCAAGTCTGTCTCTTACCATTAAGGGTTGCATGGGACGGGCCGAGTTGAGAACAGCCGAGTAAACGGTTATAACATATGTTATTTCGCGGCCCAGGATGGCCAGCCTCGTCGAGTCTCTCGCGCTCTCGGCGGTCATGGGTCTCTCGATCTACCTTTCCCTCCCTCTCATCCTCCGTAGGAACCAGGACCTGAAGACGGCGAGCTTCCTGAGCGCCGTGGCGGTCGGCATACTTGTTTTCCTGATAAGCGACGTCTTCCTCGACGCGGCTGGTTCTCTCTACAACGGTTCGCTTTACGGCTACGGCTCGTCCCCCGTCTATGACCTTGTGTTCGCGCTGTCGCTGGCGTCAGGGTTCCTGCTCCTCTTCGCTGCCGGAAATCGGAACAAGATGGTTCACAGTCCCACCCACCTGGCACTTTTCATCGCCCTGGGGATCGCGTTCCAGAACTTGGCCGAAGGACTCCTCTTCGGCGCCTTGAGCGTGGGCATAGGTCTGACGGGCACCGCTCTGGTGGTGCTCGTGGGGTTCGTCCTCCAGAACTCCACAGAAGGGTTCCCAATAGCGTCCCCCTTCCTCGGCTCGACGGAAGGGAAGAGAGGTACCATCGCCGCGGCCCTGCTCATAGGAGGGCTACCGACCATTTTGGGAGGGGCCATCGGGTACTTCTACAACGCGACTGCTTTCGACCTGGTCTTCTACGGCCTCGCGATCGGGACGATGCTGTACGTCATCCTCCCGATGCTGAGACACCTGCTCGCTCAGCCTTACGAGTGGAGCCCCGGGATCACCTATGCCGGTGTCTTCGTCGGGTTCATGCTGGGTTTCACGGTCAACCTCGTGTAGACATGGGGGGGTCGGAGGCGCCAGTCCGACGAGGGGGGCGCCGTCGGCGGGGAGCGGTCCGGGATCACTGGCAGAGCTCCATCGAAACCAAGAGCTTTTTGAAAAGGCCCCTAGGCGCCCTCCCGTTGTTCAGGCCTGCGTACTCTCTAGGCGGTTTGGAACGACACGGACGACATTACAGGGGACGCCCTCTGACCGGATCAGTCAGAGGGCATTCTCGTAGCTCGAGGGATGAGGGAGCCGCACCTTCCTCACCCAGGGCTCCTGGAACCAAGATCATCGGACGCGCCGTGCTGGTAGTCGTCGTGGT
>JAKACC010000030.1 GCA_021796515.1 archaeon
GATGACGGGCGAACTCTTCGGAAAGCGGTTTCAGGGAGGGGACGCAGACGTCTATCTTCATCGCTGACCCCTCCCAGACGGCGCCGTCCTTCTCGACGCACGACTCGCCGCCGGCCCCAGGAGCGCTCCGACCCGCGGGTCTGCCGGCCCTCGGACGCATGAGGCGGAGTTCATTCTGCTCTTTCAAGGCTGGGCCCGGGGCTGGAATTTAAGCTGCCTCTGGCCCCCGTCGCCTCGACCAGGCCGAGACCCTGAACGCCGCCGCTTCATCCTTTAGTAGTCCGACCATGCGACGGCCCACGACCGTTACTTGTGCGGCATTGGCGGGTGCATAGGAGAGCAAGCCACGAAAGAGCTCGTGAGACGGATGTCGACGGTGACGAGGCACAGGGGCCCGGACGACTACGGCGACTACATCGACCGGGGGGTGGCGCTCTTCTCGAACAGGCTTAGCATCATAGACGTGGAGGGAGGCCACCAGCCGATCCTCAACGAGGACGGGACCCTTGCCATAGTCTTCAACGGCGAGATATACAACTTCGAGGAGATCAGGGCCGGCCTCGAGTCGAAGGGGCACAAGTTCAGGACGAGAACCGACACCGAGGTCATCCTCCACGGTTTCGAGGAGTTCGGGGCGAAGGTCTTCGCCATGCTCGACGGCATGTTCGCCGTCGCCCTCTGGGACCTCAAGCAGAGGAGGCTGACCCTGGCCCGAGACCGCGCGGGGGTGAAACCCCTCTACTATGCCAGGACGGGAAAGGGGGATGTCCTGTTCTGCAGCGAGGTCAAAGGGCTCCTAGCTCATCCAGACGTCGAGGCGGAGGTCAGCCGTGAAGGGCTGTACTACCTGGTCTCGCTCTACTACATCCCGTTCGGGCTCACCCTCTTCTCAGGAGTCTACAAGGTCCCACCGGGCTCCTTCTATGACTCCTCGGCCGGGACGGTGACGGCATACTGGGACCCGCGGGGGATGAGCCCGACCCCGCCCCCGGACCCCAAGGTGATCAGGGACGTCCTGGAGCGGTCTGTGAAGCGGCAGCTGGTCTCCGACGTCGAGGTGAGCTCTTTCCTCTCGGGGGGGCTGGACAGCTCTACGGTCACGGCGTTCGCTTCGAAGCACTACCCTCGCAAGCTGAAGACCTTCTGCCTCGGCTTCGGGCACGAAGACGACGAGCTGTCTGACGCCAGGCTGGTGGCGGAGCACTTCGGGACGGACCACCACGAGCTTATCGCCACGGACAGGGCGGCCCTGGACCTCTACCCCGAGATGATCTGGCACTCGGAGCAGCCGAAGCTGAACACCTACTACTGGTTCGTCGACGAGTTCGCCAGCAGGTACGTGAAGGTCTGCCTGAGCGGACTGGGAGGCGACGAGCTCTTCTTCGGGTACCCGACGTCGTCAAGGTTCACCGCCTTCCAGAAGGCGCAGCGCCTGATGAACGTCCCCGGGGCTTCGCTGCTGTCGGCTTTCGCGACCGGGAAGCGGAAGAAGGTCCTCGCCAGCGTCAAGGACAGGACCTCCTCATATCTGACCATAGTGTCCCCCGTGTACGGCTCCATCGACGACGCCGTCTTCTCCGGGCCGGTCTCCGCAGAGCGGGCACGGCTGACCGACAGGATGCGGGCGTCGTTCTTCAGCGCGCCGGGTGCCAACTTCGTGCAGCAGGCGGTGTTCGCCGAGTTCAGCACCAAGCTACCGGACGACTTCCTCGCCATGGAGGATGCGACCTCGATGGCGCACTCCCTCGAAGTGAGGGTCCCCCTCCTGGACAACCAGCTGATGGACCTGATGCTCCCCGTGCCGTATCGGCACAACTACGGGAACGGGATGGGGAAGGCTCTCCTCAGGGAGGCGATGGCGGGCGTCCTCCCCAAGGAGTGTTTCAAGAAGCCGAAACATGGGTTCAGCCTGGACATCGTGAAATGGTGGCCGGGGGAGTTCGGCGAAGAGATCAGGAGGGTCGTCTTAGACTCCCAGACGGTGAAGCAGTACTTCGACGTCGGCGCCCTGAAGAGGCTGATGCCCTCGGCCAGTGAGTCATACAGCACGGTCTCGCTCCTCTGGCACGTCTACGCTTTCCATATCTGGCACGAGCTCTTCGTGGAGAAGGGAAAGGAGAGGGTGATGGCCTCCGCTCCTCGGCTCGGCTGACCTCTGCCGGCCAGAGCGTCTCACGACCGGAGGTGCGGACCGACTCACCTGGTCGGGACCCTGAAGGCGCGGCCCACCCCGCAGTAGACGAACCCTGCGGCCGTCGCCGCCTCCGGGTCGACCGCGTTCCTGGCGTCCACGAGGGCGGCCTTGGCGCTGGCGGCCTTCGAAAGCGAAACGAGGTCGAGCTCCTTGAACTCGGAGTGGGCGGTGCCGAGGAGGATGCAGTCGGCGCCCCTGGACGCCTCGAGCGCGCTCTTAGACCCGCGATAACCCAGGACCTCCTCCCCTCTGTACATCGGATCGTAGACGGAGATCTCGGCCCCCATCGCGGAGAGCCTCTTCATCGTCCTCTCTACCGGGGTCAGCTGCACGTCCTTGACGTCGGGCTTGTAAGCGACCCCGAAGACCGCGACCTTCGACCCCCTGACGGTCTTCCCGACCCTGTTCAGGGCCTCGGAAGTGAGCTCCACCACGTGCTCTGGCATCCTGTCGTTGATCTCCCTCGCCATCCTCACCAGATAGGGGATGTCCCCTGCTTTGAGTGCCTCTGCTATCATGTAGTATGAGTTGCTCGGGAGGCACGGCCCCCCCACGCCGATCCCCGGATAATGGGGGACGAAGTTGTACTTCGTGGCGCAGGCGTCTATGACCTCTTTCGCGTCGATCCCGAGCCCCTCGAAGAGGAGCGCGAACTCGTTCGACAACGCTATGTTCACGTCCCTGAATATGTTCTCGGTGAGTTTGACCGCGTTGGCCGTGCGCGGAGACGTCACCCGGATCGGCTCCACCCCGAGAGCCGCCCTGTAGAGCTCGACGACGACGGAGGCGCACTCAGGCCCGGTGGCACCTATGATCCTCGGCAGGGACCTCATGTCTCTGAGTATCCTGCCAGGGTCAGACCTCTCCGGGCAGGCCGCGAGCCCGAAGTCGTGCGTCGCCCGGAGCCCCGACGACTCCAACGTGGGACCTATCAGGCCCTCCACTATCCCTGGCCCCACGGTGCTCTCGGTGATCACCACCGTCCCCCTTCTGAGCCCCCTTCCGATGTCTTCGGACGCGTGCCTGACGGCGGAGTAGTCTGGGGTCTTCCCCTGGTCCACGGGGGTGGGGACGCATATGACGACGAAGTCGGAGTCGAATGCCCCTTCGGGGGACCCGGTCGCCTTTATGGTCCCGCTCTTGGCGTGCTTTCTCACAAGGTCTCCCAGGCCGGGCTCGTCGACGAACTTGCACCTCCCCGCGTTCGTGTCCGCGACCACCGAGGGGTCGACGTCGAACCCTGTGACCTTCGCCCCGGCCTCTGCAAAGAGAGCGGCGGTCGGGAGCCCGATCCTCCCAAGGCCCACGACGGTTATCTTCACGGCCCCCTGCTTCAGCCTCCGGGCGGCGGTCCCGGGGGGGACCATGAGCTGCTCGGTCTTCTCGGGAGCCAACTAGATACTGGCCCGCGGCAATCGGTGCACTTTATTATGATTTGTCGCGCAGCGGCGCCCAGTGCGCCGGGGCTCATCTTGGACAAGTTGAAACGGAGCGGGGTGGGGGTCTTCATGGCCGTCCGCAACGAAAAGGGGGTCGGACGGGTCCTGGACTCGCTCGAGGCGCAGGAGGTCAGGCCCCGCGCGGTGGTCGTCGTGGACGACGGGTCTACGGACGGGACCGGGGCGTTCCTCGACTCCGCGAAGGGGAGGTTTTCCTTCGACCTCGAAGTCGTCCACCGTCCGCCCCATCCTGGGAGCTACGTCGGGAAGCCCGAGCTCGCCAGGGTGCTCAACTCCGGATTGGAAGTGCTCTCCCGGCGGACCCCCCCGCCAGATTTCGTCATGAAGCTCGACGGCGACCACGCCCTCCCGCCAGACTACCTGGGTCGTGTGCTGGCGAAGATGGCCGCAGATTCTCGCCTCGCGGTGGCCAGCGGCTGCATCTCCGGGGAGCGCCACGCGGAAAGGTCGCCCAGGGGGTCCGGGATGGTGGTCAGGGCCGACTTCTGGCGGGACGCGAACGGGATGCGCTTCCCCCTCGAATACGGCTGGGAGAGCTGGCTGTATCTGAAGGCCCAGGCATCGGGGTACGAGACCAGGTCGTTCCCGGACATAGTCAGCGCGATCTCGCGCCCGACCGCCCTTTCGAAGGGGGTCCTTTACGGGAGGGCGATGTACGCCCTGGGGTACTACTGGCCCTACGCCGTGGGGAGGTGCCTGGTCTTCCTCCCGCGTTCCCCATGGAGCGCCCTGCAGATGCTCCGGGGGTACATAGACCACAGGGGGGTCAGCCGCCTGGACGTCGCCCCCTGGGTGAAAGGGTCCCAGCGCAGGTCACTCCTAAAGAGGGGGACGAGGGTGGTCGCGCGCCTTGGGGCCAGATAGCGGTGACATAGACGCCGTGGTCTTCGACCTCGACGGGACCCTGTTCCACCTCCCTGTGGACTGGAAGGCGGTGAGGCGCGACCTGGAAGCTTCGCACGGCTCCGGCTTCGGGGACGCGCCGATCTTCGTCAGACTCGGGGAGCTGTCCAGGTCGGAGCCCGGGGCCCTGCCGGGGCTCTTCGCGGTGATAGACTCGTACGAGGTGAAGGCGGCCGAGGACGCGTCCCCCGTGGCGGGGTCTCTGGCTCTCCTCTCAGGGGCGCGCTCGAGGCACCCCCTCGCGCTGGTCACCATGCAGGGGAGGAAGGCGACCGCGAGGGTGCTGGCTCGCTTCGGGCTGGTCGACTTCTTCGCCGCGGTGCTTACGCGCGAGGACTCGCTGAGCCGGGCGGCCCAGATCCTGTCGGCCTGCCGCACTCTTGGCGCGCTCCCTCCGCGCACCCTGTTCGTGGGGGACAAGAGGAGCGACCTGGAAGACGGAAGGGCCGCCGGAGCCAAGGTGGCGCTGGTCGGGAGGCGCGCGAGCCCCGGATGGGGGGCCGACTACTACTCGGAAGACCCCGCAGGGCTGACGCCGATAATCTGACCCGCGGCGGACCAGTCTTCACCTGACTGCGGCGCGGCAGAGCCCAAGGATCTTCTTGTGCAGCTCGCCGTTCGCGGAAGCCACGAAGTCGAACCTGTGCTCCAGGTCGAAACCAGGCGACAGCTTCCTCCCTCTCGGGTCCGTCAGCACCGCCCCCGCCTCCAGGGCTATGAGGGCGGCTGCCGCGAAGTCCGTCACCCTCATCTTCCCTCTGAGGTCGACGAAGGCGTCGGTCTTCCCCTCCGCGAGGTAGCAGAGCTCGAGGGCGTTGGCGCCCAAGTGCACCTGCCGCTTGACCCCTTCGATGAGCGGGGCCTGGCGCGCCGCCATCCCCCTTCGGGTCCCGCTCAGGTCGACCCCCACCACCGCGGTCGACGGGTCTGCGGTCCGGCTAGTCCTGATGGTCCTGCCGTTCTTCGTCGCCCCCTTCCCCCTCCGGGCGGCGTAGACGTCGCCCCTCACGAGGTCCCTGACCACCCCCACCCTGACGTCGTCCATCGTCCTTCCGTCGGCCAGGGCCACCGAGGTGCAGTAGAACGGTATGCCGTGCTCGAAGTTGGAGGACCCGTCGAGGGGGTCGACAATCGCCAGGACCGCCGCGCCGTCGTCCCCCACCGACCCGGCCTCCTCCGTCAGGACCCTCGCTCCTCCCGCTCCGAGGATGCGCTTCAGGAGGAGGTCTTCCGCCTTCTTGTCTGCGTAGATGGTCTTGTCGCCGGCCGCGCCTAGGCCGACCACGGTCCCCCTTCCTCCGCGCCTGGCCAGGGGCGCCAACAGGCGCATGACCTCCTCGGTCGAGGAGAGGAGGAGTGTCTCCCACTCGTCTTCCTTCATGGCGCCATCGCCCTGCGCCTGTCGACTATGGCGAGGATCTCGCCGAGGGTCGCGCTCGTATCGGAGTCGGTCCGGACTTCCTCCACCTCTCCTTCCTCCAGGTCACTGTGGACCTCCTCCAGCGCGGTGTAGTACCTCGTCCTGAAGTAATCCGAGACGTTTTTCTCCCTCTCGTCCTTCCCCAACTGCCTCCTGGAGATGGTCTCGTTCCCCGCCCTCAGGCGGATGTAGAGGTCGGGCCTCAGGGCCGGCTCCTTGAGCACGCGCCTGACCATTTCCATCATGGAAGGATACGCGTCGCTCTTCTTCAGCTCATACCTTATCTTGGCGTAGGCGAGGTCAGACAGGAGGTACCCCTCCGAGACCACGTCCCTGGTCGTCCTGAGTGCACGTATCACTGAGCTGTAGACAAGCGTCGCCCCGAGGAGGCTGAAGTCGGCCGCGGTGTCTGCCCTGTCTGCGACGGGAACGTCGTGGGGGACCGCATGGGCGGACTCCTGCAACCGGAACCATCCTGTCCGCTCTAAGCCCGCTGCCAGGGTGGTCTTGCCTGTCCCCGAGAAACCCTCGAGGACTATGAACGTCAAGGCGCCTGCGCCTTCGGTTTTCCGGATTTAACCTGTAAGCCGAGCGTTACGGAAGCGCGGCGAAGACCCCGTAGTTGAACAGCGCGAGGTAAAGCAGGTAAGCCGCGTATCCTATCCCCAGGTACGCGACCGTCGGGACGCCGTAGCGCACGACGACCGACGCGTCTGGCTTGTCCGCCTTCTCGACTTCGTCCCTGGCCACGTTGACGTCCGTGCTCACCTGGGTTGTGGCGCCGTCTGAGACGATGGCCTTCGGGATCCACCTCTGCTCGCGGAGGAACTGCGCCATCGGTATCGTCTTCTCTTTTACGTTCCCTCTAGAGAACTCGTACCCTATGTGACCCAATGCCACGACAGCGGTCCCGACGAGCGGGGCGAGCGGTGAGAGGACATAGGGGTCAGCCGCTATGAAGGCGATCGCTATCCCGTCGGCCTGCCCGATCCCCCCGAGAAGGGTGAAGGCGAGAGCGACCCCTCCTACGAGGGCGAACTTCACGAGAAAGAACTCGAACCCGAAGAACCCGCTCGCGTAAAACGAGTAGAGGACGTACCCGGCCCCTGCCGCCGCCGGGATCCAGACCAGGTCGCTGACTGCCCTGTCCTTCACGTCCTGGTACGAGGCAATCACGAACGACGCCAGGATGAGGAGTTGTGCGTACAACCGTCCCGCCTGTCCCGGCCGACGATATAAGAAGCAGGGAGTCAGCGCGCCGCTTCGTCCACCTTCAGCTTCTGCCCTGCGAAGATGCGCTCCACTTTGGCGATGTCGTCGATCTCGGAGGGCCCTTTGTCTGTCCTTATCCTCTTTATCCTGGGGAACCTGAGCGCGAACCCCGAGTCGTGCCTCCCGCTCCGCTGGATGCTGTCGAACGCGACCTCGACGACTATCTCCGGCCTGACCTGCCGCCTGTATCCGAAGTCCTTCAAGGTCGTCTCCTTCAGCCGCTTTGTCATCTCTCCGATCTCCTTGTCGGTCAACCCGCTGTATGCCTTCCCTACCGTCTTCAGCGCGTCCCCGTCCCTGACGGCGAAGGTGTAGTCAGAGATCACTCCGGCCCTCTTCCCGTGGCCGTACTCGGCGCCGACGATGACGACGTCCAACGTGTCGAGTTCCTCCTTCAGCTTCGCCCATCCCGACCCTCTCTTCCCCATGGCGTAGGCACCCCCAGGGTCCTTCACCACAAGGCCTTCGTACCCCAGTTCCTTGCTCCGTCTGAACGCCGCCATCACTTCTCCTTCAGTCGTCACGTCCACGGACTCCGCAACTCTCACGGGTGACCCGGCGACCACCGCCGCAAGGAGCATCCTTCTTTCCGAGAGAGGGAGCTCTGTCGTCTCCTCGCCGTCCAGGGCCAGGATGTCGAACGCGAAGTAGGTCACAGGGGCTTTCTTCCTGGCCTCTTCGAAGTCTTCCTGCCTCCTGAGCCGCCTCTGCAGCAGCTGGAACGGGAGCGGGCGGCCGTCGGCGAAAGGGACCACCTCTCCGTCGAGCACGAACTCTCTCGTCGACCCTTCGAAGGCAGAGACGACCTCGGGGAATCCTTCCGTGACGTCCTCGAGCCTCCTCGAGTAGACGCGGACCGCCCCCCTGGACCTGTGGACCTGCGCCCTGACGCCGTCGTACTTGTACTCGGCGTACACAGTCCGGCCGAAATGCTCGGCGATCTCTCCGGGGGTCGCGAAGGGCTCGGCGAGCATGAAGTTCACCGGTCTGAACGGCTGGATCCTGGCGGACCGCGTGTCCCCCTTCGCCGCAGACTCCGCGAATGTCCCGATGTCCCCCAGCACCATGTAGGCCCTTTCCGCTTCCTCGTCAGAAAGCCCGTAGGCGCCGGCTATCGCCTCCTTCAGAAGCCCGGAGACCAGCCCCGTCCTCATCTCCCCTGTGAGAACCTTGACTATGTACTTCCCCTCGAGCGGGGTCGCAGCCAGCAGGAGGGACTTCACAGTCCCGCGCTTGGCCCCTGAAGACCCCTGCCCCTTCGTCGCCCTCAGTCTCGCGAACGCGTCGTCGAGGGCGGCCAGGGTCAGGTCCTCCCTGAAGAGGGGCTGCTCCTTCTTGTCGCCCAGGAGGACTTCGGCGACCTCGCCGAGGTCGCCCCGCTTCAGGTAGACCTTCGAGATCTCCTCTTCCGTCGCCCCGGTGACTTCGCGTATGACGTCCAGGAGGGTGGAGTACCCCACCTGGGCCTCGTCCCTGCTCCCCCTCTGAGAGGACCTCCCGGATGCGATACGGGAGGCTACCCTGGCGTCCTCCGGGCCGAGGCCTTTGAGGTACGCCGACAGGATGCTGACTTTCTCGTTCTTGCTGGCGGTCCCCCTCACCCGTTCGAGCGCTTCGGCCAGCGCGATGAACTTCGTGCTTTTCATTGGGCGAGCGGTACCGCCATGACGAGGGCCGCCTCGCCGTCCTTGTAGTACCCCTCGAGCCTCCCGGAAGTCTTGTAGCCGAGCTTCTGGTAGAGGAGGATGGCTTCGTTGTTCGAGACCCGGACCTCCAGATAGCACTCGGTTGCCCCCTTCGCAGCCATCGCCGCCTGCGAGGCCTTGAGGAGCTGGGTGCCCACCCCCTTCCCTCTGTGCTCCTCCTTGACCGCCACCGACACGATGTGTCCCTTCCTCGAGAGCCCCAGCCGTCTGAGGTGCGAGAACCCGTACTCTATCCTCCCCATCACATATCCGACCACCTTCCCTTCAAGCTCTGCAACGAGGAAAGGCTCAGGGAACTCCGTGAGGATCTCGTAGTAGAAGAAGTCAGAATAGTGCTCCGGGAGGGTGTCCTCGTTGATCTGGATGACCCCCGGGATGTCTTCCCGCTCGCACTGCCTCACCTGGTAGTCTCCGACCCTCGCGACCACAGACTTCTGCAAGTCCCGCGGTGCGCGCCACCGGTGGGCGATTAAACTTTCCTGACCGTCCAAAGCCTTTATCGGAACTCTGGTCGGCCCGTCCCCCAATGTCGGGGCAGCCCCAGGGAGTGGAGCAGATGGTCAGCGACCTCTTCGTGGTAAAGCAGTCCTTCTCCCTCCCAGACGGGGAGTACGAGTTCCAGGTGGAGTACGACGAAGGGACGAAGTCGAAGTTCGCCAGGCTGAAGGAGAAAGCGGCCGGACTGGGGTACAAGCCCGGGCTCACTGGAGGCAGGGAGGAGTGCGTGCTGACGCTGAAGAAGGCAGAGCAGGCCCCGGGGAAGGCGCCGCGCCTTCCCGTCTTCTTCCTCCTCTTCACCCTCGCTGCCTTGGTCGTATCGTCAATAGAAGAGTTCGAGGTGAACAGGCAGCTCCTTCCGAGCTTCGCGAGCTACCTGGGCTTCTTCGCATTCTGGGTCTGCGTGGCCGCGATCCTCGCCGCCCATGAGCTGGGCCAGCGACTCATGGCCAAGAGCAGGGACGCCGGCCATGCGAGCAGTTACGTCATACCGGGGATCCCCATCATCCCTCCTTACCTGCCGTCCCTAGGGTTCGCCACCTCCCAGAGAGAGCCAGCGCTGAACAGGGACAGCCTCTTCGACGCCGTGGTGGCCGGGCCGCTCGCCATGCTGTTTCTTTCGATCCTGCTCTATGCCATCGGGGACGTGACTGCCTCCCAGTCGACCGTCCCCTTCGCCTCGACCCAGCTCGCGAACACAACCGTGACCGTCCCTCCGAACGCGATCCAGATGGGGCTCGGCTTCCTGCTCTCCCCCCTGACCCGCGCCGTCCCCGCGGGCTACGTCCTGGTCTCCCCCATGGCCGATGCGGCGGCGATAGGGTTCATCCTGGTCTTCCTTTCTCTCCTCCCCGTGGCGTTCTATGACGGGGGGGTGCTCGCGTCTGCCGCCTGGGGGCAGAGGTCGGCGAGGATAGCCGGGTACCTCAGCGTCCTGGCGCTGCTGGCCATCGACACCCCGAACTACTGGGCGGTGGCGATAATCGCCCTGATACTCGTGGGGCGACCCTTTCAGCCCAAGCTCCTGGACGAGGTCTCAGGGCTGTCGAACGCCCGTCGGTTGCTCGTTATTGCGTTGATAGTGGTCGCCATCCTCTGCATACCCGTCCCGCAGAACATCGCCACCTTTCCGCTAGGCTGACTCGACCAGGCACTCGGGAGCCCGAGGAACCACGTTCACCTTGCCGCTCCGGCCGACCTTGTTGAGGAGCCTCCCCACCGCTTCCCCGGACCCCTTGGCCGTGGCGAGGCCGAGCTTTGCCCGCGCGTAGGTCTCGGGCAGCCCGGAGAGGAGCAGGACGTCGTACTCGTCCTTCAGCTTGTTGAGGTAAAAGACCTCTTCGAGCCCGTCCACGTAGGCCTCGCGCCTCCTCTTTTCGTCGGACAGCCTCCCGGTCACCATCATCTCCAGGGCTGTCGAGCCCACCCCTTCGGAGCACTGCGCGATGAGGAGGATGGTCCCTGTCTTCCTGACCGCGTCGACGACGTTCCACAAGCCGCGGACGGATGACGAGAGCGTGTCGTCGTATCCGCGACCCCCGGCGCCGACGACAAGCCCCTTTGCCTGCGGCATCTGCGTCCTGGCGAAGGCGTTCTTGATGGCGTCGAAGGGAGGGTCCTCGAGGGTCGCATGGGCCTTCCCGCCCCTTGGGACGACGGTCACGAACTTTGGCTCCGTTATCTTCTCGGCCATCCCCTCGATGGCCTCATACGGGGTCCCCTTCCTGAACGGCGCAGGCTCCATCGCCTTCCCTCCCTCCGCGGCCTTCGCGCGGGCCCGGGCCACCCAGTCGAGGCACGCCTCGACCTTGGCGTCGAGGAGCCCGAAGAACGGGTCGGGCCTCGCGGTGCCGATGAAGAGCTTGGCCCCCGCCGCCTTGAGCTCGGGGGCTACCGAAACGTCGTCCCCTTCGACTGGGAGCGGCGGCGGCAGGGTCGCTACCCTCCCCTTCAGTTCCGGGATCGACGCCTCTATCCCCTTCGGGGCCGGGGAGTAGAAGACACGGGGCGTCTCTCCAAGCGGGGCGACGATCCCTTTCAGCACCTCCAGGGTGGCGGGAGCCGCGTCGCAGACGAACACTGACGTCGAACCCTTGGCTAGCTCGACCAGCCTTTCGATGTCCAAGGCTGGCGCCCCTGCGGGCGCCCCAGAGACCGCCCCCAGGTTCTCCGCCTGGATCGTGACGAGTGTCTCTACGGTCCCATACGGGATCCAGAGTTCAGGCAATCTGCCGGGATGTCGCGAGGTTGCTTTTTAAGCAAATGAGGGAAGCTCTGGCCTATGGCCTGGAAGAGACGGAACAGCAAGCTCGGCGCCATGGCGGAGGGGCTGGCGAAGGCAGGCGCGCTCCAGTTCGGGACGTTCACGCTCCCAGACGGGAGCGACAGCTCGTACTACGTTAACCTCCGGGCGCTCCCGAGCTATCCGGGGACATACAGGCTAGTCTCGGAGGCCCTCGCGGAACAGGTCTCCAAGAAGGTGCCGAAGGCCGACGCGATATGCGCCGTCCCGACCATGGGACTCATCCTCGCCGTCCCGGTCGCGGTGGCGCTGGAGAAGCCGCTGGTGTACATCAGGACGGAGAGACACGAAAACGACAGGCTGGTGGAGGGGGAGGTCAGGCCAGGGTGGAACGTCGTCGTGGTCGGGGACCTCGCCACTTCGGGGAAGACGATAATGTCCGCGGCCGAGGCCATCGAAGACGAAGGGGGAAGGGTATCTTCTGCTGTGGTCCTCATCGACAGGCTGGAGGGGGCGAGGGAAGAGCTTGGGAAGAAGAAGGTGGCCCTGCACGCCGTTACCGACGTGGTGGAGCTCGCAGACACGCTCTTGTCCATGGAGCTGATCACCAAGGACAACATGAAGGCGATTACAAAGTCTGTCGGGCGCCGGCCGGGTTGAGCGGCAAGTCGCCTGGTCCGATCAGGGTAGCGAAGCTCCCTGGCGACAGGTGGAAGGAGGCGAGGGCGCTCCGGCTCGAAGCTCTCAGGACCGACCCGGGGGCGTTCGGCAGCTCCTATGAGGAAGAGGTGGGCAGGCCGGAACAAGAGTGGCGCAAGAGGATGGAGGGGACGCTCTACGCCCTATCCGGGGGGAAGCCCGTGGGGATGGCGTCGAGGGTGTTCAACGACCGGGTCAGGACGGGGCACATAGCCGCCATATACGGTGTCTACGTGACTCCCGCGCATAGAGGAAGGGGCGTGGGGAGCCTCCTGATGGAGCGGGCCCTCAGCGACGTGCGGAAGAAGCGCGGGGTCGTCAAGGTGCAGCTCAGCGTGAACCCGGAGTTCCGGCCCGCGCTCCGACTCTACAAGAAGTTCGGATTCGAGGTGACAGGGAAGGCGAGGAACGAGCTCAGGGTCGGCAAGGCCTTCTTCGACATGCTGTACATGGAGAAGGAGATCAGGAAGCCCTAGCGGACAAAATCGGGGAGAAGAAACCTCTTCAGTACACCATGAGGTTCTTCTCTTCGAGGGTGATGTGGAGGTTGTTGACCGCCCTGTAGACTTCGCTCTCCTTCTTCGCGCCGGTGCAGACGAGCTTCCCTGACGCGAACAGGAGGATGACTGTCTTGGGGTCGGCCATCCTGTGGATGAGGCCTGGGAACTGCTCTGGCTCGTACATGGACTTCGGGAGGACGCGCGCCGCCTCTTCGAGGTGGACCTTCCCTCCCAAGCTCGCCGATGCCACGATGTTCTGGATCTCGACGACAGCCTCGTTTTTGATGGGTATCTTCCCCTTCTTGAGCTGGCGGACCACCTCCTCTACAGCCTTCCGGGCCTGCTCCTCGGACTTCGCGCCCGTGCAGACCATCTTCCCGGAGCTGAAGATCAGGGTGGCCGTCTTGGGGTTCCGCAGCCTGAACACCAGGCCGGGGAACTGGTCGGGGTGGTACTCGACGGTGACGAAGTTCTTGGTTATGAGGTTCAGGTCGACGGTCTGGTTGATTGACGCTGATGCGACTACGTTCTCGATGCTGATTATTGCTTTTGTCTGCGGCATTCCGAGCCGGGGCGAATTCTCTGAGTATTTAAAGGAGTATTTAAGCAGCTGATTCCCGAGAAGTCGAAGCCCGGTCGCTTCTACCCAGATTTCCGTCCTGTCGCGGTCTCCGGTTCAGGCTCCTCCTTTTCCTTCTCCGCGGGTTGTAACAAGGTCGAGATGATGACGACCAGGAGGATCAGGAGGGACGGGATGTAGTTGTACCACTGAGGCAGGTTGTATAGGTCGACATAGTAAGCGAGGAGTTCGACGTATGGTATCACGAACACCACCTCTCCTTCAAGGCAGTTCTGAGTGATCGGCCTGGAGGCTATCCCTGACGCCTGGTCCGTGCGGGGGTTGTTGTCCCCTTTCGTGATCAGACCGGCAGAGGTGATGTTCACCACCCGGTGCACCACCGACTCTCCTCCTGTCGAGCAGAGGCCGTTGTACACTATGATGTTCCCGACATGGATGTCGCTGATCGGGACGCTCTGGATCACCACGAGGTCTCCCCCTTCGAGCGTCGGGAGCATGCTGACGCCGTCGACTCTCCTGGTGTCCGTCTGGACGAAGTACGCCCAGAAGATCAGGGCCACGAAGATGGCGACGTAGATGACCGTGCTCCTGCGGACCATCTGCATTGAGACGCCTCCGCGCCTGAACCGGTTAAATGTTTGAGCAGACTGGATGCTTTTTATCGCCCCCCACCGACGATGACATCGTGTTCAGGAACCTGCTGAAGGTCCTCGCGGCAGACGCCCTCCTGCTAGTGGCCCTATACTACGTGGTCCTGGACCTGGACTGGAGGACCTCCTATGCGGCCTCTCTCCATACGGCCTGCCCCAACCTATGCGGCTACACGCCGTCCTTCAGCTACTCGTTCCTGACGCGGCTCTTCACGATGGCCGGGAACCCGGCTCTGAGGTCGAGCGCCTCGGTGCGCCTAACCAGCCCCCTGACCCTCGACTGGGTGCAGGTGCTTTCCGTGATACTCGTGGCCGTGAATGCCTGGTTCGTTTACGTCGCGCTCTGGAAGGGGAGGAGGTCGACGGGCATGTCCCGCCCTTCTGAATCAGTTCCTCCGAGCCCTCCGGCGTAGGCTCGTGCGGCCCGGCTCAGGTTCAAAAGGCGAGCCTCCATCCGTGCCTTCATGGGTCCGCTCCTCCAGCTCCTTGAGAGGAAGGCGGGGACCCCCCAGAGGGCGCGCGAAGCGCTCGCAGGAGTCGCGGAGCGGCTGGGGACTCCTGGCGATGGGTCAACCGACGAGGTGATGGCGGGGCTCGCGCTTTGCGCCCGGGGGGAGCCGCCCGAGTCGGTCTCGAAACACCTGAACTGGAAGGACTTTGAGAAGTTCTGCTCCATGGTCCTCCGTGCCAAGGGATACCGCGTCAGGGAGAACCTGCACCTGAGGGGGCCACGAGCTCAGATAGACATCCTCGGGGTATCGGCCCGGATCTGCCTGGCGGTGGACTGCAAGCACTGGCAGAGGACCCCGGGGAGGGCGACGCTCGCGAGTCTGGTCGCCGCCCAGCGGGCGAGGGCGGAGAGGCTGCACGACACCCTCGAACCCATAGGGCCGATAGCCACCGTGATACTCGTCCTGACCGACCCGGGCGAGAGGTTCGTTGAGGGTGGTGCCGTCGTCCCGGTGTCTGCGCTAGGAGACTTCCTCGACACCGTCGAGTCCCACAGGGAGATGCTGGATCTCGTCTAGCCTCTCTGGGCGCACTGCCGAATGGGCTCGCCCCGTCCTCGGTCTCCTCCGTCGCCTCTGTAGGGTCAGGGACTCAGGACCGACCCCGAGACCCTCCGGATAACGGTGGCTCCCTCCCTCTGTCCCAGCTCGACGTACGCGGTCCCCGCCTTGAAACGCTTCGTCAGCATCCCCTGGTAGTAGGCGGCCGCGGGACGCTGGCGTGTCGACCCCCGATTTCTTTCCCGTGGAAGCGCTTGATCCGCAGCCCCGCGACTCCCCGGGTGTACGCGCTGGACCACTTGTTCAGCACGTGCACGCCCATGGCTCCGCAGGCTTCACCGGGGAAGGCGACGCGGTTCTCGATCCGGGCGAGCGGTCTGTCGCAGGGGGCGGTCGTCCGGATCCTCGCCTTCACCGATTTCCTGCACGACATCGGTGCCCGTCTGGGCTACCTGGAACCTGGCTGGGGGTCAGGAGGGGGGTGACTGCGCCCCCGCGAACGGACCGAGCTTTTCCGCTATCTCATCCATCAGTCCGAAGGGGTCGGGGAGGTCTCTGAGCTGGACGACGGACACCCCAGTCATGGATCTGTGCGTCCCCTTCCCCTGCCTGAGTTCGACGTAGATCGTCCCGCAGTCGAACCGCCTGGCGAGCATCCCCTGCGAGTGCCCTAGGTCCCTGATGTTGTCATAGGGCACGACGATCTCCCTTTGCCACAGCCGCTTTACGTGGATTCCGTCATCGCCTATCCAGTGCGCCGTCGATTCCTTGTGGAGCATGTACAGCCCCACGCTCAGATAGTACACCCCGACGAAGAGCAGGTAGTCCGGCAGGTGCGCCCAGCTGAGGCTCAAGAACGGAGTGAACAGGGCCAAGGCTATTGTCCCCTTGACCAGGCTCTTCGTCGTGTTAGACCTTAGGACTTTGGCAGGCTGCAAAAGGAATCAGTAAAGCCAGCAGGCGGCTTGGACCTCCCCTATCCCTTTCAGGTCAGGTTCCTTTTCCCTGCAGACGTCCATGACATAGGGGCAACGAGGGTGGAACCTACACCCCGTGGGGAGAACGACGAGGCTGGGGACCTCTCCGGTCGGAGGAACTACTTCGTGCGACTTGACTGTGGGGACTGACTTCAGCAGGGCCTGGGTGTATGGGTGCTTGGGGTCGCTGATCACCCGCTCGGTCGGGCCCGTCTCGACCACCTTTCCTGCGTACATCACCGCGATCCTGTCAGAGATGAAGCGCGCCACCGCGATGTTGTGAGTTATGAAGAGGTAGGTCAGCTCGAGTTCAGCATGTATCTTGGCGAGGAGGTTCAGGACCTGGGCCTGGACGGAGGCGTCTAGCGCCGAAGTCGGCTCGTCCAAGACCACGAAGGTCGGGTTTCCGATGATGGCTCTCGCAACGGCTATCCTCTGCCTTTGACCGCCAGAAAGGTCGCGGATTCTCCTCTGGGCGAAAGTCTTCGCGTCCAGGCCCACGAGCTCGAGGGCGTTGGCGAACTGGGCTTGCTTGTCGCCCTTGCTGACCCCCGACTTGTGGAGGGGCTCTATCACGATGTCCTTGATGGGCATCCTCGGGTCTAGGCTGTCAGTGGGGTTCTGGAAGACCATCTGCACCCGCCGCCTGACCTTCTTCCAGGTCTTCTTGGAGACCTTCTCCTCCATGAAGTAAATGTCCCCTTTGGAGGTCGTTTCGAGGGTCGCGAGCATCCTCCCAAGGGTCGTCTTCCCGCTTCCGCTCTCCCCAACCAGCGCGAGAATCTCCCCCTGCTTTATCTCGATGTCCACGCCGTCCACAGCCCTCACCCAGACCTTGGGCGACCTAGAGATGACAGACTGGATGAACCCTCTCTTGGAGGCCTCGAACCATCTCGTGGCCGCCACCGTCTTGACCACAGACTTCTCTTCAGTCAAATAAATGGCACCTGAGCAACCGCTGGTCTACTCTCTTGGTCAGGGGGTCTACGGTTCGGCATATCTCCATGACCTTGGGGCACCGCGGGTTGAACCTGCATCCGGACGGGGGAGCCAGCATGTTCGGCGGCGAGCCTGGGATGGCCACCAGCTCTCCTTCCCTATGGGATTTTGTCGGGATGCTGTTGACGAGTGCGATTGTATAGGGGTGCAGCGGATTGGATACCACCATGTCTACCGGACCGAGCTCCGAGAGTTCGCCTGCATACATGACAAGGAACCTGTCTGCGATCGTGTAGGCAACAGCCATGTCGTGGGTTATGAAGAGGACGGACATGCCGTACTCTTTCTTCAGGTCCTTGATGAGCTTCATCACTTGCGCCTGGATGGTCACGTCTAGGGCGGAGGTGGGTTCGTCCGCTACCAGGAGCTTAGGTTTCATCAAAAGTGCCATGGCGATCACCACCCTCTGGATCTGACCTCCGGAAAGCTGGTGCGGGTAGCGCCGCACTATCACGTCCGGGTCAGGCATCCTGACCTCGGTGAGCCCCTTGATTATCTCCTTGTATGCTTCTTCTCGGTCGAACTCCTTCGCTGCGACCTTTTCTCTCATCATCACTGCCTCGAGCATCTGGTTGTCTACCCTCTTGACAGGGTTGAGGCTGTTCAGAGGGTCCTGGAAAATCATGAAGACGTCGTTCCCGCGGAACGCCCTCAACTCCCTGCCCGTCAGACTGAAGACCTCCTTCCCGTCGAAGTTCACGGAACCCTCATACCTCGCGTTTGGGGGGAGGAGCCTCACTAGGGAGTGCCCGACCGTCGACTTCCCGCAACCGCTCTCCCCGACCACAGCCACCGTCTCTCCCTTCTCTATCGAGAGGTCCAGTCCCTTTACAGCCTCAAGGTAGCCGTAGACGGTACGATAGGTTACGCGGAGTCCCTTGACCTCCAGAAGCAAGTTAGTACGATATCCTCCCGCCAACCAAGTCCTGGATTCTGTCTCCAAGG
>JAKACC010000104.1 GCA_021796515.1 archaeon
AGCCTGCGGCCCGGGGACAGCTACCACAAGCAGTTCGGGGACCTCAGGGAGGGAGCCGACCGACGCGTATGCCCGCTGGCCCATCACAGAACCATGCGTCGGATTGAGGGCGTAGACGCTCGCCCCAAGGACTCCCCTCTGACGGTTCTCGAGGAGATTGGCGAATATTATCGACCCCATCTTCCCGGGGTCTGACGAGACCCCCGCTACGGCTATGCTCCGGGGCGCGAAGAAGCTCGCCATGCCCGCGGCGCGGTATCCAGACGTCGTCATGTCCGCCCGGTACCGGCCGGCGGGCTAAAAGGCGACGCGCGACGCTGACCGCAGCGTCGCTCATGCGACCGAAGGCGTTCGCAGGCGGACCTTCATCCCGGAGTCCTTCAGGACCTGGACGGTCGCGTCGACGAGGCTCCTTGCCCTGACGTCTCCCACCCATCTGCTGACGTTTGCTACCGGCGGGCACCCCGGCGGCGGGATGCAGAGCAAGTTGAGCCTGTCAAGGTCGGTGTTCAGGAGGAGGGTACCATGGACCAGCAGGGCCCTGGGGGTGGCCCTCGCTGCCATCCCTGACACCTTGTACCCTCCCACGTCGACCCTGTTTGGGGGCGCGAACCGGGCGGGGACGCCGAGCCTCTCGAGCGCCCTGACGATGTAACCAGAAGCCTGGCCGAAGAGCTTGGCTGGAGAGTGAAAGGGGCCCGCCGACCTGACGAATATGCTCCAGTTCAGGTTCCCGCGGTCGTGATAGACCACCCCGCCCCCTGTCTCTCTCTGGACGACCCTCACCCCGAGCCTCCGCGCCAGCCCCTCGTGATACCAGCCGTATCTGACGTTCTTCACCTTCCCCCTCACAAGACACTCGGTGTCCACCCAGAACCTGACCGACTCCGGGAGCTCACTGGCTTCGACCTTCGCGAAGACCTCCTGCTCCATGGCGACGTTCTTCTCTGGGTTCAGGGTCCGGTCGTAGCGGACCAAGACCTCTTTCCCTGAGAACATGGCTAACCATTGGCTCCTCTCAGAACCTCGGGAACCTGAGCTTCCCCACATATTCGAGTATCCATTCGACCAGCCTTTCGTAGACATCGTGCCCTTCCTCCGTAAGAACGACGTTCTCTTCGCCATCCATGCGCACGAACCCCTTCTCGTTCATCCATCCCAGGTACCTCACCAGGATGTCATAGGAGAGCCTGGTCGCCGTGGCCAGCTGGGTCCTTTTCATCGAGCCATTGTCGCTCAACTCCTTCACTATCCTCGCTACGACGTAGAGGTCAGGCTTCGAACTTGGCTGCCTTGAACTCACCGCTGAACCACCGCAACTCCCACATCAGATTGTCAAGCGACACGACCTGTCTGTACTTCTTCTGAAGGTCCCCCCTGGCAACCAAGACGACCAAGACGAATGAGACTAGCGCCAGGGCATACATGTTCGGGGCGAGATGGAGCGCGGACATCCCCACGTCGTAGGGGAAGAACAGCACTACGAGCGCTAACATCCAGTACCCCGCGACCTTCACAGTAAAATATACCGAGTACCCTGACTTCGACGCCCTGATGTCGTCGAGAACCAAGTCCCAGTTCAGCTCCTGAAGCAGCTTGATCGCCCCGGGGATCCCTTCTCCTAACACTCCTTTCCATCCTTCGACCTCGACCTTCTTGAGCCCCCTGTCGACCCAGACTATCCCTCCTAGTAGCCCAGCCATCGGTATCAGGAGTATCGCGAGGCCGGAGAAGAGCTGCACGGCCAGGGGCAAAGCGGCGGATGAAGCGGTGCAGGTGAACTCACCGAAGGGCGCATAGTAGCACCCGGTCGCGCTCCCCAGCCTGTAAAAGTCGAAACCCAACTCCCACCCCAGCAGGACCGCGATGGCGGCGAGGAAGATGACGGCGAAGTCGACCAGCAGCCTCGTCAGGGCCTTGTATCTCTTGACCTGGTCGAGGGCCCCCATCAGTTCCTCGACCTTGGTCAACACCTGGACTTCGCTCATATCGCAACCACATACCCGGAGACGTAGACCTGGGCGTCCCCGTAGATCACGAAGGCATAGGTGTCGACGGCTGGCTGCATCCCTCCGTATGCTGCCGATACGGCGTTGAGGAAGCTGGGGACATCGGCGACGTTCTGGGTCATGGTCACGTTGAGCGGCTTGCTGGGCGTTAGAGCCAGGCCGGCTCCCGGTCCTCCATAGGTCCCTCCGCTGCAGAAGCAGTCCCCAGTCCTGGGGAGTCGGTAGGTGAACGAGAACGGTTGGCTCGATGGCACGTCTACCCTGGTCCCGTTGGGGAAAACGACCTCGGCGCTGAAGGTACCGTTATGCAGCAGCGCGGGCGTTACGGTGACACGCACAGACCCGTGGGCGTAGTCCCACTTCCCGATGACGACGACCGAGTTCCCAGTGGCGTACCCGCTGAACTCTACGTCATGAAATGCGGAGAGGATTGCGAACTGGGTCGAGATGACGAGGATGAGGAGAAGTACAAGCCACGCCCGTCTCATGGTCTCGCAAGCCGGGCCTGCGGATTTAAGGGAGACTCGTCCGGAATGAGTGGCAAGCCTGCATCTGTCTTCAAGAGATTTGGTGACCTGTCCGTGAACCCGCGTCTATGATCGTTCGGTCAAGAGGCCATCAATGGCCCTGTAGAACCGGAACGGTTCCGGAGAGGGGTCATTCAGAACACCCATTGCCTTTCCCGGCGTTTCGCAAATTTGGCTAGGATGAGGCAAAAGCTGCGCAGGCGGCTTCCAATGGTTCGGCTCCCGCAAGAGCTAGGCTGGGTCAGAGCCTCTTCGAAAGCTCTCCCAGCATTTTGGGACCCTCGGCCGACTTCAGCGGCTCGCCGTGGCCGCTCAACATGACCTGGAAGTCAAGGGCGGCGAGCCGTTCTATGGAAACTTTCGCCTGCTGCATGTCCTTTGTGAACTGCGGAGGGGGCCCCTCTAGCTTACCCTTCATGTATCTGGCCGTGTCCCCGACGAAAAGGACCTTCGACTCCCTGTCGAGGAGCGAGATGCTCCCTGGGGTGTGACCGGGGGTATGGATGACCGAAAGCCGGCCCACGGCGTCTCCGTCCTTCAGCCTCCTTTCGGGCTCCACTGGTTTGACGCTCATCATCGACGACGCCACCTTGAACGCGAGCCCGACCGCCCCGCCGGGCGAGGGGTACTTTGCCTTCCCTGAAACGAAGTCTGCGTCTGCCTCATGGACTGCTACGCTCGCCCCGGTCGCCGCCTTCAGGGCAGCCAGCCCCCTGACGTGGTCGATATGGCAGTGAGTGATGACTATCGTCTTCACGTCTGAAGGCTTCCGATCTGCCGCTTCGAGGAACTCCAGGATCTTCTTCCCGTCTCCCTGCATGGTCGCGTCCACAAGCGTCAGGGCGCCGCCTTCTTCTTCCACCAGGTAGGAGTTGGCGTTGGTCCC
>JAKACC010000031.1 GCA_021796515.1 archaeon
GATGTCAGCCTTCGTCATCTGGCTCCCCTCCTCGCCCGCTCGCCCGCCTTCTCCAGCCCCCTCGCCACCAGCAGCCTGACCAGCCTCTTCTTGTACTCGGCGGTCCCCCTGATGTCAGACACGGGGGAGGACGCCTCCGCAGCGAGGCCGGCGGCTTCCGCGACCGCCTTCCTGTCCGTGGGCTCCCTCCCTGCCATGGCCTCCTCCGCCTTCTTCGCCTTTATCGCAGTCGCCCCGACCCCCGCCAGGCCGATCCCCACGTAGGCGCACCCCGACCCTCTGTCCAGGGTGACCTGGACCGCTGCCGCGGCGGTCGCGAAGTCCGCCACCTTCTGCTCGACCTTCAGGTAGACCCCTCCGCTGCGAGGCGGCGGGGACGGGACACGCGCTTCGGTGAGTATCTCGTCGCGCGCCAGGGCAGTCGTGAAGGTGTCGACGAAGAACCCGTCCGCCCTGACCGTCCTCGCCCCGGCGGGACCGGTGGCGACGAGCTCGCCCCCCATCGCGAGCATCACGGCCGGGAGGTCGTTGGCAGGGTCCCCGTGGCAGAGGTTCCCCCCCACGGTCCCGAGGTTGCGGACGAGCGGGTCGGCGACCGTCAGGGAGGCGTCGTGGAGCGCCTGGTACTTCCTCCGCACGAGGTCCGACCTGCAGAGCGCGGCGACCCTCGTCAGCGCCCCGACCCTCAGGAACCCGCCCGACTCTTCCACGTAGTCGAGCCCCGGGAGCTTCTGTATGTCGACCAGGAGCGCCGGGGCCCCGACCCTCAGCTTCAGGAGGGGGATCATGCTCTGCCCCCCGGCCAGGACCTTCGCCTCGTCCCCCCTCGCCTGCAGCACCCGGACGGCTTCGTCGAGGCTCCTGGGAGCCGCATATCCGAACCTGGGAGGGAGGGTCATCGGGTCTCCTCCCCCAGCAGACCGCTCCTCCAGAGCCTCTCCGGGGCTATCGGGAGGTCGGTGAACTTCCTCCCCAGAAGGAGCTCGAGCGCCCTCGTCGCGGCCGGAGGGACCCCGATGGTGGGGCTCTCCCCGACCCCCTTCGCCCCGTGCGGGAGCGGGGACCTGTGGTGTGAGGTCATCACCTTCATCCTGGGCATCTCCGTCGAGTGCAGCAGTCCTGCGTCGGCTATGGTGGCGGTCAGCATCTGCCCGTCCTCGCTGTAGAGGGCCTGCTCGTACATCACCTCTCCGATCGCCTGGGCTATCCCTCCGGCGACCTGGCTCTCTATCATGGCCGGGTTCAGAGGGACCCCGACGTCGTAGAACGTCTCCACCGCGTCGACCAGCGCGTTGCCGTCCTCCGTCAGCCGGGCGGTCGCCAGGTTGGCCCCGAGCGAGTTCATCAGCGCCGCCGGCTTGAAGAAGACCTCCGCCTCGTACTCCCCTTCCAGGAGCGCCGCGGCGGAGTAGCGTCTCCCGAGCTTCTTCTTCGCCATCGCCTTCAGCTTCCGGCTCGCCTCGACCACCGCCCCTCCTCCCACTATCGCTGTCCTGCTCCCCCAGCTCCCGACCCCTCCGGAGATCGCCCCGGTGTCAGAGCGCCGGAGCTCTATCGACCCGGCGGGGACCCCGAGCTCCCTGGCCACGAGGGTCCTGACCCACGTCGCGTGCCCCTGGCCGGTGGTGCTCCCCCCTATCCAGACGAGGACCTTGCCTCCCTTCACTGCCACCTTCCCCGACTCCCCTGCGGCGGCGGCGGGTATCAGCATGAAGAAGGACAGCCCGAGCTTCTCCCCCTTCTTCCTCCTCTTGTAGTCGAACGCCTCCAATGCCTCCGCGAAGAAGCGCTTCGACGGCGGCGCCTCGGTCCCCAGCGGGGACGTCGTCCTGCGGACCGTGGCGTTCCTCAGCCTGAGCTCGGCGGCGTCGACCCCCGTGGCGTCCGCGAGCCTGTCCATCGCGCGCTCCATGAAGAAGGCGGCCTCCGGCCTCCCCGCTCCGCGGTAGGGGCCCATGTTCACCTTGTTCGTCAGCACCCCCTTCGCTGTCGCGTACGCCCGCGGGACCGCGTACGGCCCGACGACCTGGGAAGCGATCCACCTGGGGGTCCACGCCCCGCCCCCCATCGGGTACGCCCCCGAGTCGACGAGGATGTCGGCCTTCACCCCCATGAGCTTCCCCTTCCTGTCCGCGTAGAGCTTCACCTTCCCCCTGACCCCCCGACCCTGGTTCGAGGCCACCTGGTGCTCGTACCTGCTCTCTACCCACTTCACCGGCTTCTTCGTCTTCATGGCCGCATACGCCGCGACCACGTACTCGGGATAGATCCCTCCCTTCACACCGAAGGCTCCCCCCGTGTCCAGCTGCACGACCCTGACCGCGTCCGCCTTCAGCCCCAGCGCTCCGGCCAGCCCCTCGCGCCAGGAGAAGACCGACTGGGACGAGGCGTACACCGTCAGGACCGAGCCGTCGTAGACGACCACGGCCCCCCTCGTCTCGAGCGGGTTCGTGGCGACCCGCGCCATCCTGAGGGTCTCCTCGACCTCGACGGGGGCGTCGAGGCGGAAGTCCTTCCCGAGCTCCGCCGACGCGACCAGGTTGCTCTCCATCCCCGGGTGGATGGGCTCGGACTGCAGCGCCTTCTCCGGGTCCATGACGGGCTTCAGCGCCTCGTACTGGACGTCCACTTCGTCCGCCCTGTCCTCCGCCTCGTACCTGTCCGCCCCGAGGACGGCCGCCACCGGCTGCCCGACATAGTTGACGCGGTCCGCCGACAGCGCAGGGAAGGGGACCCGGGACCTCCCTCCGGCGTCCTCTCCGACAGACTCCATCGTCGCCTTGAGCTCCTTCCCCGTGATCCCGCCGCTCACGGAGAGCACGCGTGCCCTGGCGTAGGGGCTCCTGACGACGTGGAGGTGGAGCATCCCCTCCAGCTTCAGGTCGTCCACGTACCTCCCCCGGCCGCGGACGAACCGCTCCTCCGGGTCCTCTTCGTCGAACTCCGCGCTGGCCATGCCGAACTGAGGAGGCAGCGACGGAGCCGGAGTAAAAATCTTCGGGAGACGCCCCTCGCTCAGCTTAATACTCATCTCCGGGTCGGAGAGGCAGGCATGGGGGACCCATCCGACGTCGCGGGGCTGATCGACCGCTACAAGGCGGAAGGGTGGGTCAAAGAGGCGGGCGCCCACTGCATAGACCTGACCAGGGGCGAGGTCGCCTTCGCGTACGACCCCAAGAGGGAGTTCAGGGCCGCGAGCACCATCAAGGTCGCCGTCGCGTGCGAGGTCCTCCGGCAGGCGGAGGCGGGGGCGTTCAGGATGGACCATCCGCTCAGGCGCGGGGCGCTGGTCGGCGGGTCGGGGCTCCTCCGCCTGATGAACGACGAGGTGAAGCCGACCCCTTCCGCCATGCTGAAGCTGATGCTTGACGTGAGCGACAACTCGGCCACCAACTGGCTGATCGACCTCGTGGGGAAGCCGAGCGTCAACAGGCTGATGAGGTCCTATTCCCTGGACATACGCCTCTCCGGGAGGCTGATGCGCCCCAAGAAGCGCCCGAACACCGCGACACCGGAGGCGATGTCCAGGTTGATGGGGCTGATCCACCGGAGGGAGATGGTGTCACGATGGGTTTCGTCGCAGGTCGTCCGGGTGCTGAGGTTCCAGCAGCACCTCGACATGATACCTGGCGGGCTCCCCGGGGAGTGGGTCAGGTGCGCGAACAAGACCGGGGGGCTCGACGACCTCCGGGCCGACGTCGGTGTCGTCTGGGGGGAGGGGTACGCGTACACCATGGCGATGTTCGTGGAGGGGTTCGAGGACGGATACAGGGGCGGGTCGCTGGTCCGTGAGGCGAGCCACGTGCTATGGGAGGCACTCGGGAAGAAGCGCCAGACCCCGCGGGGTTATTCTGCAGGTTCCTAGATTATCCCCCGCCCGGACAGGGCGTAAATAGTGACGTGCGTCGGCAGGCCCGTTCTAGGAGCGATTGCTTGTTGGCTGAGGTAGAAGGGTCCAGGATCGGGTCGCGCAACGTCGCCCTGATCGCAGGGGCGTCCGTGGGGGCCATAGTGGCCGCGGCGGTGGGGGTCTACGTCTCGTACCGCCTCCTCCTCTGGCAGGTCTTCGAGCAGATGTACGCCGCGAAGTTCGGGATGGACTGGTGGGGGACCGTCTTCTACGGCGGCTGGGCCTTCGTCGTCCCGGCGGTCTTCGCGTTCGCTGTCGTGTACCCTGTCCCCCGGGGGAGCGACCTGTTCGCCTTCCTGAAGGCGGTGAACGGGAGGCGCATCGAGTTCAGCGGCCTGGAGCCCGACAGGCCGGCGGCCGGGGGGAACGCCTCGCGGAACGCCTGGCTGGCCTGGCAGGGGGTCAAGTGGCTGGTCGCGTACTACATAGCGTATCTGGCGCAGGGGTTCATCCTCTACCCGAACGTCACTGAAACGCTGGAGTTCGACTTCCACGGCATCGGCTCCTGGGCCCAGGTCCCAAGGCTCTTCGCCCTCCCCCTCTTTCCGGCGTCTGGGAGCGGGCTCATCTCGCTTGTCCCGACCATGGAGACCCAGTACTACCTCGTGATGGCCGCGGTAGGGTCCGTCCTGCTCGTCCTCGGAATCAGGTACTTCCTCCGGTTCATCACCGACTTCCTCTACCGGAAGACTAACGCCTGGGTCGTCGACCTCCTCGTGATAGGGGTGCTCATCACCGTCACCGCCTGGCTGGGGGCTCCCTACTGGCTGATGAACGCGTTCACGCCGTACCTTTACGGCCTCCTCCTGTCCGCGATGTTCGGGCTCTTCTACGGCCTGCTATACCTCCGGCTTTCGGGGAAGGGGCTCGTCCCGATAAACAAGCGGAGGCGCACCCTGACGAGGGTCGTGGCGGTGGCCGTCGTCGTCGCCATCGGCTTCAACGCGGTGAACGTGGCCTTCATCGGGTTCAACTGGAACAACAGCTGGCCGACCTACGGCTGGGCCCCGCAGGTCCAGAAGCAGATCAACGTGACGAGGTGGTCCGCGGGGCTCACCAACGTCACCACGAGCGACGTCTCCAGCGTGCCGCAGGGCAACGTCTCCCAGATACTGGGGCTGGTCAGGCAGTGGGACCAGAACGCCTCGCTCATCAGGAGCCAGGCGCAGATAGGGGTGAACTACCTCTCGATCCCCAACTCCGAGATAGTATACCTCAACGGGCAGCAGTACTGGGTCCAGCCGACGACGATATCGTACCCTCCCGGGCACACCGACTGGATCAGCGAGCACCTGATCTACACCCACGCCGACAGGGTCATAGTCATCAACGCCCACACCGGGGGGTACACGTCTCTGGACCAGGCCCTGGGGCTCCCGGCGAACGGGACGATAGACAACCCACTCATCTACTACGGGGAGGGCGCCGGGTTCAACAACGACGTCTACGTCAACGTGACGGGGGAGCCGGCCCAGGTCGGAGGGGCCAGCTACACGTGGCAGCCTGACTACGTCCTCTCCGGCGCCCAGCGGGCCCTCTGGTTCTTCATGGGCGGGCCGACCACATGGGGGTTCGCGTTCACCCCTCCGCAGAACAGCATCGACACCCTCGTCAGCAGGGACGTCTTCTCCAGGGTGTCGCAGACCCTGGTCCCCGGGCTGGTGGTCGACCCCCAGACGTACCTCGTGACCAACGGGTCCCAGCTCTACTACGCCGTGATGGTATACATCGACTACCCGCTCATGACGGGGTTCGCGCAGTCGAGCTTCCTCAGGAACTTCGCGGTGGTCCTGGTCAACGTCAACGACGGGAGCATGCAGCCGTACCTGGTCAACAACTGCTCCTCGTTCCTCTGCACCTTCTTCAAGCAGTACTATCCGAGCTGGAACCGGGCCCCCCCGAGCTGGCTCGTCCCCCAGATCCGGTACCCCGACCAGCTCCTGGGGACGCAGAGCGCTCCGGGGCAGCTCGACGCCGACTTCTACTACCACGTCAGCACCCAGCAGGTCTGGAGGTCGGGGTCGGACTTCTACGAAAGGCCGACAGGGACGTACGTCTACTACGTCCTGGTCAACTCGGGGAACAAGGTCTCGTACGTCGGAATCCAGCTGGCCGAGTTCCGCAACTCCCCGGGGCGCAACCTCGGGGGGATCTATATCGTCTACGGCGGCTCGAGGCTAGGGCAGATGTACCTCTACGAGGTCAACCCGTCCAACCTCTCCACGGAGAAGCTGTTCGGCCCCTCGGCTGCGCTGGCAGCCGTCACCACCAACCCGCAGATCAGGGAGCAGATGACGCTCCTGAACAACCCCACGCAGGGGAACGTCCTCCCGTACCTGATAGGAGGGCAGCTGTACTACTTCATCCCGTACTACGTGGGGTCGGGGTCTTCGGCCAACGTGATAACCAAGCTCGCTTTCATGGCCGTCGTCGACGCCAGCAACGGGGTCTCGGCCTACGGGCCGTCGTCGGCCCAGGCGTTCTCCAGCCTCCTCAGCAGCGAGAACGTCACCGCTCCCTCGACCACAAGCCTCGGGGTGAACGACGTGGCGCACGCCTTCTCCTCTGACGGGTACACCGTGACCCTCCCCGCGTCGGTGAACGTCAACGTGGGATACCTGGAGGGGACCATCTCGCTCGCCAACGCCACCTCTACGTCGCTCGACGCCACCGTCTCCGGGTTCCTGGCGGGGTACGCGGCCCCCCTCCACGCCAGCACAGTGTACGAGTGGACGTCCGGGAGCGACACGTACTTCGGCGTCATCACGAGCGTCTCCGGGGTGGTCACGGCGTACTACGTCGAAGTGACCCCATGAGCGGCCAATTCGTAAATACCACGGGAGGGTGACGGGGAGCTCATGGCCGAGAAACGGGACGACTTCGCCTGGATCTTCGACCTCCTTGGCAAGAGGGAGGGACGCGCCGCCCCCCGCAGCGGGGAGGGGTACGAGACGGTCGACCAGATCTTCGAGAGGAGGACCAGGCAGAAGCGGACATGGAAGGCGGTCGCCAGGCTGATCATACAGCTCCTCCCGCTCATCATAATGGTCGTCCTGTTGTACCTGGCGTGACCCGCCCCGCCGAAAACGCCTAGGTTCATTAACAGCCGCGAGAGGGTGCGATCCTGACATGTCGGACCCGGCCCCCGCCGCGCAGCCCCCGCCGCAGAAGGGGGCGCTGGAGGAGCTCTTCGACCGCCGGCGCGTCAGGGTGGCGCTCGCCGTGCTCGTCGTCGAGGTGGCGGCCTTCACGGCGGGGCTCTTCATCCCCCTGTCCGCCTCGACGCAGCAGAGCCTCGCCCAGCAGGCGAACACAGAGTTCAGCCCCCTGAAGACAGCGGGGTTCGCCCAGACGATATACTTCATCTTCAGCCACAACCTGACGATAGCGCTGGGGGAGACGGTCCCCCTGCTGGGGGCGCTCTTCCTCCTCTTCTCGATATACAGCACGGGGCTCGTGGGCCAGGCGCTGATGGTCTCCCAGGGGCTCCCGGGGCCGTGGGCGATGTTCCTCTTCGCGTTCCCGGACACGATCGTCGAGCTTTCGGGGTACGCGATCGCGGCGGGGTCCGGCGTGATGCTCCTCGTCGCCTGGAGGAGGAAGAGGCTGCACCTGGAGGCGAGGGTCTTCGCCCTCGAGCTGGCCGCAGTCGCAGGGGTGCTCCTTACCGCCGCCGCCATGGAGACGACTGTCACCTTCTATCCCCTCCTCGGGCTGACCCTCTGGATCCCGACGGCCCTGGCCGCGTTCACTATCACGATCCTGGCCAGGAGGTACGGGAGGATGATGCGCGAGAGACGCGAGGCGACGCTCCCGACGCCGGCCGGGTCGGCATAGGCCATCTGCCAGACGGCGCGAGAGGGCCCACGGCGCTTCAGCCGCGGAAGGGTGTCACATGTAGCCTACGGGGACGTAGGCGACCTCCGTCTTCCCCACCTTCCTCCGCCCCCAGAAGTCCCTGGTCACCACGAGGCAACGGTCGGGGTAGTAGCTCCTGAGGAACCCCCCCAGGCTCCTGCTCAGCTCCGGCTTTTTGAAGCGCTGGAACTTGACCTCGACCGGGGTCGCGGTCCTCCCGTAGGCGACGAAGTCGACCTCCGTCTTCGCGGTCGTCCGCCAGTAGCCCATCCTGACGTGGCTCGAGAGCTGGTTCGCCACGAAGCCCTCCACCATCGCGCCTCCGTCGGCCCTTTTGCCGAGGTCCGCAAAGTTGTCCACGAGGGAGTTCCGCAGCCCTGCGTCCACGAAGTACGCCTTGGGGGCCTTCTTCAGCTCCGTCACAAGGCTCCTGTGGAAAGGCCTCACCCTCCTGATGACGTAGGTCTGCTCGAGGACGTCCAGGAGCCAGGTCAGCTCTTTGAAGTAGCTTCCGACCTCGTTCGCCAGCCGGTCCACCTTGACCATGCTCCCTGCTGTGGCCGCGAGCGCCGTCATCAGGTTCCTGAACTTTATCGTGTCTGTGACCTGCAGGAAGGAGACGATGTCCCTGTCCATGTAGGTGCTGATGATCCCCTTCAACAGCTTCTTCTTTTCTTCCTCTTCCCGCGCCAGGACCACGGCCGGGTACCCCCCGAACTTCGAATATTCGTCAAGATGGACGAGCAGGTCCCTTGTAAAGACGTCCTCGTCCTCCTTCACGTCCAGGCGGGTCCCCTCGGTGAGGAGAGAGACAACCCTGCCGTTCCACTCCGCGTACATCCTCGAGAGGCCCTTGTCCTTGTAGCTGAGGAACTCGAAGAAGCTGAGAGGCAGGAGCTCGAACTCGAGCATCCTCCCCACGAGGAACCTCCCTGTCTGCCTCTTCAGTTCGAGGGACGAAGACCCCGTGACGACCATCTTCACGTTGTCGAAGAGGTCGTAGACGAGCTTGAGCCTCTGGCCCAGCTCAGGGAGGTACTGCGCCTCGTCCACCAGGAGGTAGTGTCTCCTCCCGTCGACGAGCCGCCGGCTCACAAAGTCCTTGGGGTTCTGGGACATGTCGTCCAGCTGCTCCCTGTCTTCGAGGGTGACGTAGACGACGTGCGCCTCGTCCACCCCTTTTTCGTCCCGGAGCCATTCGGCGAGCCTCTTCAGGAGAGTCGTCTTCCCGGACTGCCTGGGCCCTTTTACCGCGAGTATCTCCCTCCTGTCTACCCGAGTCTTGAGGTCGCCCAGCAGGGTCCTCTCAATGAATGTCAATTTCAACTATGTTTTTCCTAAATAGTCTTAAGTCTTTCTATTGCATGCCGGCCGACGGGTCGCCTGACGCCGCAGATATCCCCGGGTGGGCTTGCGAAAGGCCGTCGAGCCTGGGAGCAGGCTGCACGACCGGGCGCTATGTCGGCTCACGGTTAACGAGCCGAGTAAGACGGGGACAATCGCACGTCATTATGCATACCCGTTTGCAGCAGCGTCGCATATCGTCGGAGGACGTCGGCAAGGCGCCTCTGGGTCCGGCTGCGTCGTCCAAAGCATCTCCAGTTGGCATGATCCTGTATCCCAGGGATGTGCGCGACGCGGCCCCTCGCGGGCTCCCCTCTGTGGGGGGCGCCCAACCCCGGCGGACAGAAAGGCAGCCTAGGCCCTGCCCTTGACGTGGCGTTCGACTGCGATGTCCGTCTTCGCCTGTGCCAGCCCCCCGTCGACGAGCTGTCGTACCGCGTCTCCGCTCATCCAGCCCCTGGCTTCGCGGATGCGGCTCTTCGAAGACATGTTTATACGTTTACACGTCTACAAGCGCAGGTGATGAGCACCACGATAAGGGTGAGCGAGAAGGACAAAGAAGCACTCGAGACGCTGCGGAGACGCATCGGCGCCAGGACCATGGCCGAGACGCTCAGGTACGCCATCGCGACGGCAGAGGCCGAAGACGAAAGGTTCGTCGGGAACGTCGACGCATTGGGCGAGCTCCTGAGCGCGGCCGGGCGCTCAAGCGCCGGGAAGGTGCGCGTGACGGAGCATGTCGACGAAGAGCTCGCCCGGGCCCTCGCCAAGGAGTCTCCGGAGAGATGACCGCGTTCCTAGACACGGGAGCGCTGTACGGCACCCTGGACAGGTCGGACGAGCACCACCTGGACGCCGTATCGCTCGTCTACCAGGCGTTGAAGGGCAGGTGGGGGGGGTGTACACGAGCAACTACGTGGAGATCGAGGCCACGCTCCTCCTGGGCTCCAGGCTCGGCCCTTCCGCGGCCAGGGCCGTCCCCTCGTTCCTTTCCAAGAGCGGGTTCAAGGAGCTGCTCGTCGACGAGCCGACTCACGCGAAGGCCGTCGACCTGTTCAGCCGGGACGAGAGGCTCAGCCTGACTGACGCTTCGAGCGTGCTCCTGATGGGGGTCGTCGGGGCGAAGTCCATTCTCGGCTTCGACGCAAGGAGCTTCGCAGGGAGAGACGTGGAAGTGGTCGGAGGCGGCTGCTGGGAAAGGTTGTCGGACTCGGAGAAGAGGAGCGTAGGGGCTTTCGAGGGAGGGTCCGGAAAGGCGCCCTGACCGATCAGGCCGGCGGACAGGCAGCCTAGGCCCTGCCACGCGGACCTCTGCGCCCCGGCCACCTTCCCGATCTCCGCCCCGGCCTCTGCGGCGGGGTGCCTGCGCCTGAGACGGGGTCGGTCCGACGCGCCCTCGGAGGCGCGCCCTAGGCGACTCCGGCTAGCTGGCTCGCTCTCGTCAGATCCAGAGCCCGCCCATCATCCCAATGCCCATCAGGCCCATCATCCCCAGCCCTCCGTACATCATCGTGCTGTTCGCCGCCTGCTGCTGGGCCAGCTGTATCGCCTGGAGGTGCTTGTCCAGCTCCTCCTGGGTCTTGAAGAGCATCCCGTCGAGCTTGCAGACCTTGAGGGACGGGTCGATCTTGGCCACCACCTGCTCCCAGAGCCTCTCCTCGAACTCGTGGGCCTCGTGGAGCTGCACAGCGGGGGCGGCGCCCAGGGTGGCGACCCCCTCTATGGCCGGGACCATCAGGTCCCTCCCCCAGAACCCGGCGTGCAGCTGGACCTCGAACTTCCCGACCGTCCCCGCGACGACGGCGTCCACGTCCCTCACCTTCCCCAGGATGATCTTTTCCGTGCTCGACTTCCTGGCGTGGAGGTCCAGATACCCATCTCTCTTCTCCTCGGACGTGACCTTGAAGCCCTCGCCCTGCAGGAGCGACTTGATGTTCTCATAGACATCGGCGGGCTTCACGTCCCTTTCTGTGAATCCGTATCTTCTCACGAGCCCAGCGGAAAGTCGGGCGGATTTACGTGTTTCCTGGGCCCGCGCCGGGGGCCGGCGCGCCGCCAGGGCGGAGGGCTCAGGCGAGCATCCCCCAGAGCATCCTCGCCATGGGGAGGGACCTTTCGACCTGGAGGGAGTAGAGGTAGGACGGGACGGTGCACCCGCACCGGGCGCAGTCCATCTCGTCCCCCATGACGCACTTCCCCTTGACCTCCCCCTTCGACGAGTAGGAGGGGAGCTTGTCCCTGAGGATGCAGTTCTCCCCCCAGGCCGCACCGGTCCTGAAGTTCTCTATCTCGCCGTCTGGGTGGAGGATGAAGTCGCCGTACTTCGACCTCAGCCGCCTTAGCGCGCCGGAGACCTCGTCCCTCGACGGGAGGAGGGGGTCGTCCACGAAGCCTGACATGGGGGTGTAGGAGGAGAACCTGACCCCCCTGACCGGGAGGGCGGAGAGGTCCCCGACCATCTCGTCGAGCCCCCCGATGTTGAGCCGGGTGACGGTGGTGTGGACGAAGTTCCTGTTCCTCGAGGACGCGATGTTCCCGGTCGTCCTGGCGAACGTCCCCTTCCCCCTCGTCCTGTCGTGGTCGGCCCTGTTGCCGTCGATGGAGAAGAAGAAGGTGGCCCAGGGCCAGCGCGGGAGGGGGAGGGTCCCGTTCGTCACGACGCCGTTGAAGAGGAAGAAGCCGTGCAGCCGTTCGATGAGGCGGCTCCTCAGCATGGGCTCCCCGCCCACGTAGGTGGCCATCTTGATGGAAGGGTGCTCCCTGAGCAGGTGGTCCCGGACGAAGGCCACCCACTGGTCGTCGGTCAGGTTGTCCTGCTCGAACGGCTTGGCGTAGTAGTAGCAGTGCGCGCACGCGAGGTTGCACCTGTTGGTGATGTCGATGGACGTGGCGCTCGGCCCGCGGCCCAGCATCGAAGGGACGGCCATCGCGACGCGGACGGGCTTGGGGAGGAGCAAGCGGGGCCGCTCATGGGGGGCGGGGCTTTTGAACCTGCAGGCGCGGCGCCGGCCCGTCAGAGCAGGCGGAGGACCCACCGCATGGCGCCGGGGAGGAGGTGGGAGAGGAACGACCTGTCCTCGTCGCTGATGAGCTTCAGGGCCCTGGCGCAGGCGGCGAAGAGGACGAGGCCGAGGACGGTGTAGGGGACGATGGTGACCACCTTGGAGGAGACCAGCTCCGAGGGGAGGTACACCGCGAAGGCGGGGACCGCCGAGGAGGCCAGGGCCTTGCCGAGGAAGCGGTAGTCGAAGGGGCGCGGGAGGTAGCGCCGGATGTAGTAGAGCGAGAGGGCGCACCCGCCCGCGAACATCCCCACGCGGCTGTAGGCGGCCCCCGCCAGGCCGATGCCGGGGACCAGGGAGGCTGAAAGGATGACCTCTCCTATGGCCGTGACGGCGCCGATGACGAGGACCCGGCGGGTCAGCCCGACCCCCTGGAGGACGTAGATGGCGACCGTCTCCACCGACTGGAACCCGTAGAACAGGGTGATGAGCTGGAGGTACGGGACCCCGCCCGCGTAGGCTCCGCCCCCCGAGAAGAGGTCGAAGAGCTGGGGGGCCATGGCCGCCGCGAAGAAGGAGGCGGGGAGGACCGTGAGGAAGGTGAACCTGAGCGCGAGGCCGGTCCCTCTTGAGACCTCGGCCGACGTCTCGGCGCTGAAGGACGTCTCTGCGAACAGGGCCGTGGTGAGGGGGGCTACGAAGAGGGCCGAGACCAGGCTGGCGATGACCACGGTCGCGTTGTACACCCCCAGGGAAGTGGGGCTAAGATATCCCCCGACGACGACTATGTCAGCGTTGCTCGCGACCGCGGCGACGACCCCCGCCAGGGCGAGGGGGGCGGCGTACCTGAGCACGGGGGAGTAGTACGGCCTCGCGTCCCCCGACGCCAGGGGCTTCCTGTACCTGAGGAAGGCGACGGAGCCGACGATCGCGTAGTAGAGGGCCCACGACGCTATGGCGACGGCCAGGCTGTGGAAGGCGACGAGCCCCGCGACGGCGACCCCGACCCCGGCGAACCGGGCGACCACGGTCAGCCTGGCCATGAGCGAGTACCTCCGCGCGGCCTGGAGGACCCCCAGGAGGACGGACGAGACGGAAGCCGAGAAGAGCCAGAGGGCGCCGAGGTCGAAGAGCCACGCGGACGAGGGCCCCTTCAGGAAGTAGTCGGAGAGGTAGGGGGCGAGCAGGACGAGCCCGGCGGACGACGCGGCGGTGAAGGCGAGGGTCAACATGACGGACGCCTTGGCAGCCCCCCACCCATCGCCCCCCTCGGCCGACGACCTGGGGGCGAGGAACTTCACGAGGGACGCCGTCAGGCCGAACCCTCCCACCACCGAGGCGAGCCCGACCGACACGGAGACCGCCGAGTAGGCGCCGTATTCGTGCGAGGGGAGGAACCTTAGCAGCGAGGCGAGGAGGACGAAGCCGAGGAGGGAGGTGAGCACCCCCTGGGCCGCCAGGGAGCCGATCCCCCTGACGATGTTCTTGGTCCTGTCTCCGCCTTCAGTTCTCTCGGGTTGAGCCATGGCGCCCGGCTGGTTTCAGGAGCCCCTGCAACGGGTCGCGATATAAGGTGCGGGGATGCGGACGCGACGAAGTCTCCCGCGAGCGCTTCCGCGACGGGCCCGCCGTGCCGGCGCCCTTCCGAAACTCCCGCCGTCCTCGGTCGGCACGGAGCGGCTTTTATGGCCGGGCGGCCCGCGCCTGCGGAGTTGGCAGAGGACCCCCTCCAGTGGCTCGAGGAGACAGACGGCAAGAGGGTACGCAGATGGGCCCTTTCGCGGAGCGCCAGGTGCAGGAGATACCTCCGCCCCTGGGCGAGGAAGATCGAGCCCCGTCTAGCGGAGATCTACGACGCCCCCGTGAGGACCGTCTCCAGGGTGACGGCCCGGGGGATATTCTACATCGAGCGGAAAGGAGGGGCCTACAGCGTGCTCCTGGACGAAAGGCCGGTGCTGTCCTCGGCCGAGCTCGGGCGAGACGCCGTCATCCAGGGGGCATACGCAGACGACGAGGGGGGGAGGATGGCTTTCTCGTTTTCAAAGGGGGAGGACGAAGGGACCACCAGGATCGTCGACCTTCCGTCCAAGAAGGTCGAGGCGGAGCTGAAGGGGGTGATATCCTCGGTCGTCTTCCTCCCTGAAGGGTTCCTCTACGTCAGAGACTTTCGGAAGGAGAAGGCCCCGGACGGTTCCGCCCCGCCCGCAAGCAGGGTCGTCCGGGACGGGAGGGTGGTCTTCGGCGAGGGGGTCCCTCCCGGACATGTGATAGGCGTCAAAGGGGCTCAGGGCAAAGCGCTCGTGACAGTGTTCAAGTGGAACAAGACCGAGGTGTTCTCCGGCGACCTCGACGCCCCTCAGAGGTGGAGGAGGGTCTACGGCGGCGACTTCCTCTCCTTCCCGATGACGTACGCGGACGGCCACGTGTACCTCCTCTCGTACGAAGGGCGCGGCTTCGGCCGGGTGGTGCGGGACGACGGGGAGGTCGTGGTCCCCGAAGGGGAGGAGGTGGTCGAGCACGCCGAGGTCGTCGGGGACGAGGTGGTTGTCAGCTTCATAGCGGACTGCTCCTCGCGGGTGAAGGTGTTCGGGCTGGACGGCCGCCTGAGGAGGGCCCTCGGGCTCCCGAAGTCCCACGTCCTGTCGATCGACTCCGACCGGGACAGGGCGGTCCTCACGGCAACGTCCTTCGGGACCCCCTACGCCATCTATCAGTACTCCGGGGGGAAGTTCGAGGAGGTAGGGAGGAGCGTCGTGGCCGACCTCCCGGTGAGGGAGGGGTCCGCCGTCTCGAAGGACGGCACGAAGGTCCACTACTTCGAGGTCGGGAGGGAGGGTCCCAAGGGGGCGCTCGTCTACGGCTACGGCGGCTTCTCCATCCCCCTCATGCCTAGCTTCGACCCTGTGCTCGCCTTCCTGGCGGAGAGCGGGGTCCCCTGCGTGATAGCGAACCTCCGGGGAGGGAACGAATACGGAGAGCGGTGGCACGAGGCGGCGAAGCGTGACAGGAAGCAGAACGTCTTCGACGACTTCGCCGCCGTGATCTCGAAGTTCAGAGGGGAGGGGAAGAAGGTCGTGGCCTACGGGAGGAGCAACGGGGGCCTCCTGGTGGGGGCCACCCTGACGCAGCACCCCGAGCTGCTCGACGGCGCGGTCATCGGCTACCCTGTCCTCGACATGCTGAGGTTCCACAAGCTGTCCGTCGGCAGGTACTGGGTGGACGAGTACGGGGACCCCGACGCCCCGGGGGACAGGAGGTTCCTCCGCAGATACTCCCCATACCACAACCTGAAGAAGGTCCGCTACCCTCCCACGCTGGTCTACACCAGCCTCTACGACGACAGGGTCCACCCCGGCCACGCCTTCAAGTTCGCCGCCGCCATGGAAAGGGGAGGGTCCCGCCCTCTGCTGAGGGTCCAGGCCAAGGGGGGGCACGGCGGCTCAACCCCTCGGGTCAGGGTCAAGGAGCTCGCGGACGTGGCGGCGTTCATCCAGATGCAGCTGGCATAAGCCGCGGGCCCTACGAAGGCACCCCGGAGAGCGCCCCCTTCGCCGCGACGTCGGGGGCCCCTCTCGCCCTGGCGACCGGCGGCCCCTGGCTTCACCCCGCGACTGAGAACTCGCACGCCGGGTCGCCGCGGGAGAGGCACTTCACCTCAGACACCTTCACGTTCTCTTTGTCGAACACGGTCGAGAAGAGCCCCGACAGGTGTCCCCTGACGAAGTTGCACCCCGACTTCACCTCGTTTGGCTTTACGAGCCCCTCGAAGTTGTCCCAGACCTTCACGGACGCCTTCTTCGCCCCCTTGTCGAAGGACAGGACCTCGATCCTCCCCCACCCCGCGGCCGAGTAGATGTAGGAGATCTCCTGGAGGTCGTCGGCGCTGTCGACCTTGTAGTTGGAGAGGAGCGCTTTCCACGAGGGCCTGCCGTGGCTGTATCCCATCTGATAGAGGACGACGTCCGCCCCCGACGAAAGGATGGAGCGTATCCCCTGCTCCATGACAGTGAAGAAGTGGGTACGGACGAGCATGGCCCTGTCCCCCGAATTCCACCTCAGGGGGAAGCTGAGGGACTCCACCAGCACCCCGTTGTGCGCCTCCTTCACCTCGACCTCCTTCGCGAAGGGGGACCCTTCCAGGACCTCCGCCACGTCCTCCGTCGAAGGGCGCCGTTCGGTAGCGACGATATAGAAGCTGCACCGGCCGTACCTCTCTTCACCGGCCGAGCTGATGAACCCCGACTCTATGCTCAGCTTCGCCTTCTCCAGCCTCGTAGCCACGTCGGCGATGGCCCCGACCTTGTTCTCGAGCATGAGGGCCACCAAGAAGAGTTTCTTCCCCTTCTCCCTTTGGTAGACCGGGACGTCCTTTCCCTTGGACACGCTCGCCAGTTAACGCATCTTCCAGTATAAATACCTAGTCGTGGGAATGCGAATCACGCGGGCCCGAAGAAGGCGCGGGTCTGCCGGACCACGCCGGGGTTGCGTTCCGATGCCGAGATGAACCGCGGTCAAGCCCAGCCTTGCGTCGTGCCTGCCGTGCCCCAGCACCGTCTTTGTCGGCCAGAGCGAATCCGGTCGCACCAGCGGTGAGCAGGGAGGATGCACGGACCGGGTAGCTCGGCTCATCGGCCGCCTTCCCTCCTCCCTCTGGGTTCTGCGGGGTCGGCGCCCCGCCCTGCGGTCTCTCTATTCGGCCGCGCACAGAGAGCGTCGGGATGGCCGGGACGAGCCCCAAAAGGAGGAACGGGAGGGTCAGGTCGCCGCTTGTCGGGGAAGCTTGTGGGGGCAGAGGCACAAAGACGGCTCGTCCGTTACATCCGTGCGAACTTTTTCTCCGCGCTCACCAGGCCCTCAAGAATCATGACAAGGTTTTGATGAGTCTCTGGATTTACCCTCCCCACCGTCATTCGGACCAGCGACTGGCTGACGCTGAATATCCTGTCGACCTTCGCTTTGCTGTCTGCCACCAATCTTCCGCTCTCCAGTTCGTCGTTGGTGATCAATGCGGTGCAGCCTCTCACCTTCAGATTCGAAGTCAGGGGGACGGCGACAAGATCATCTGAGCGCCTGTTGTAGCTGTCCTTCGACAAGACGACGGCCGGCCGTACCTTGGAAGTCTGCATGTCAGAGAAGGGAAACGATAGCAAGACGATGTCGCGTTGAGATATCAATTCTCCACCTGCGAGAGGTATCGGTCCCAGACGTCGTCCGCTTCGTTCAGCCAAAGGCCCCTGAGCGCTTCCTCGGTTGCCGCCTGCAGGTCGGAGAACTCGTCCTCCAGGAGTTCGGTCAATCTCTCTGGCTTCTCCAGGACAATCCTCTCACCCTTGGCTATCAGGAGGAGTTCATCTCCCCTGGATATTCCCATCTTCCTTTGAACTTCAACAGGGATTGAGATCTGTCCCTTGTCCGTGACCTTGACTTTCTTGAAGGTGAGGTCGGTAGGCGCGGCCATCTTGGTGTTGTAAGGAAATCCTTACCTATTTAGGATTGCGCTCCGATCGCCCCATCGTAGGAGAGGTTTCGACATCCTCATTCGGAGCGCTGGCAGCGTCGGTCCAACCTGTTCCGAGAGCATCGGGCCTGCCCCTTCCCAGTCCTCAGGGCGACGAAGTGCTCGTTGGTCTTGAAC
>JAKACC010000032.1 GCA_021796515.1 archaeon
AGGACAAAGAGTTTCCGACGACCCTGACAGCCGATCATCCCTGGGAGGCTGGGAGATGAAGCGCCCCGACCGGCAAGACAACAGTTTGTTTTACAACGGTAAAATAGTGGAGAGAGCCACCCCGGGGACCAGGTGATTCGAGGCTGGCAAAGATCAAGGTCGCCATAGCCGGAGTCGGGAACTGCGCGTCGGCGCTCATCCAGGGGGTCCAATACTATTCGAAGAAGGGGGCGAGTGAGGGGCTGACCTACTGGGACGTCGGAGGGTACACGCCAAGGGACATCGAGTTCGTGGCCGCGTTCGACGTCAACTCGAAGAAGGTGGGGAAGGATCTGTCTCAGGCCATCTTCGAACATCCGAACAACACAGAGAAGATCGTGGACGTGCCCAAGCTCGACGTCCGAGTGAAGAAGGGACCCGTCCTCGACGGGATAGGGAAGTACCTGAAGGATGTGGTCGCCGTCTCGGGCCAGCCAGACCAGGACGTGGCCAGGGAGCTCAAGGACAGCGGGGCTCAGATACTTCTGAACTACCTCCCCGTCGGGAGCACGGCGGCGACAGGAGCGTACGCCGAAGCAGCCCTCAAGGCTGAGGTCGCCTTCGTGAACGCGATCCCGGTGTTCATCGCGTCTGAGAAGAAGTGGGCAGACAGGTTCGCGGCCGCGGGGCTCCCGGTGGCCGGGGACGACGTCATGAGCCAGGTGGGGGCTACCGTCCTGCACAAGACCCTCGTCAAGATGGCTGTCGACAGAGGGGTGAAGGTCGACGAGACGTATCAGCTCAACATAGGAGGAGACACCGACTTCCTCAACATGCTCGAGGAGAGCCGGCTGAAGGACAAGAGAGAGAGCAAGACGAGCGCCGTGAGGGCGATGTCTCCCTACGAGGTCCCTACCAGGATCGGCCCAAGCGACTACGTCCCCTTCCTAGACAACGACAAGGTCTGTTACATCTGGCTGAAAGGACGGTATTTCGGGGGGACTGTGGTGAAGATGGACGTCAAGCTCCATGTGGTCGACGCCTACGACAGCGGCGGGGTCATGGTGGACGCGATACGCGGGACGAAGCTCGCCCTTGATAGAGGGGTCGGCGGCCAGCTCGAGAGCCTGTCGGCGTTCTGTTTCAAGCACCCTCCCAAGCAGATGCCCTATCCTGCCGCCAAAGCGGCTTTCGAAGAGTTCACTTCGGGGAAGCTGGAGCGGTAGCCATCCTTCTGAGGTAGAAGGCGACCCCCAACGTCACGAGAAGGATAAACCCGCTCGGGATGATGTATCTGAGGAGTACGTTCTCTGATATCACTATCCCAGAGTTCGCAGGGACGACTCCGTTCACGGTGCTCCCGCCATAGACAAAAGTCAGCTTCGCGCCGCTGAACGGCACGCTGATCCCGGAGCTCGCCACCGCGGTGGCGTTTGCCGACGCGCTGCCGTGGGGGGCCAGAGACCCGACGTACACCGTCATGTCCCCTGACGTTGCTTGGGCGCTCTGCAGATCTGACAAGGTTATCCCCGAGGGCAGAGGAAGAGTGAAGTTGACGTCGGACACCTGCAGCCCCGAAGGGTTGATGATCTGGACCAGGATCTTGAAGGGTTTCCCTTCTTCTGGGGTTGTCGGATTAGAGGTTACAGTGACCGAGAGGGGCGGGTAGACGTAGACATGCGGGGCAGGACTGTCCAAGGTGAACTGCGTACCACCGTAGTAGAAGGTCGCTGTCACCGGCGTCCCGGAGAGGTTCCCGTATAGCTGCGAGGTCGTGACCCGATAGGAGAAGGTGACGTTCCCTGAGCTGGGAATGGAGTGAGCCGTCTGTACCAGGGAAGGCGAGTTGCTTACCACGTCGAAGGCGTCGGCAGAGGCTTTCACCGAGGCGTTGAACAGCGGCGCAGACCCCTGGTTGGTTGCGAGCACCGTGACGAGGGTCGACGTCCCTCCGAACAACTGGGCGGGGGCATAGAGCTTCTCTAGCCTCAGCCCCGCGGCCACGGCGACGGGGTTGGAGTACCCCGTGATCCCTGTTCCGGCCGCGACAGAGGCGAATTGAGCCGGAGGGAGGACGAAATTGAGTCCCGCGGTGAGGTTGTACGTCATAGACGACCTCACGGTGGTGGAAGGGATTATGGCCGGGAAGTCTACCGTGATGACGTCCCCGCTACATGATGTTGCGTTGTCCAGCGCTTTCCCGCACCCCAGGCTCGGCGGAACGTCGAGGGTCGCCGTGAAGTTCTCCACTTTTACGGGGGAGAAGTCAGACGCCGCGAATGTCAGCGTCAGGTTCATCTGGCCGTTCGAGAGCTGGTAAAGGTCAATCCCCGACGTCATCCGCGGGAAGCCGATTTGCATGCTCGTCTGCGAGAAGTAGTCGGTGAACACGTTCGACGTGGCGTTCAGAGCAGTCCCGCTCGGGTCCTGGTAGGTCACCCCGTAGCTTTTCGCGACGAAAACCCCGGTGAGGCCCGAGGCATTCTGGGTCACGGTCACGTTGGCCGCCCCTCCGTCCGCCGCGAGTCCGGCAACAGACTGGCCCCCTGCCACCACCGACGAAGCCGGCAGCGTCCCGACGTTGACGAGCTTCAGCGTCAGACTCTGGGGCGTCCCAACCGCCTTTCCTAGGGGCCCGGACGGGACGACGATGGCATAGACAACCGCGTCAGCCTGGTTAAGCGAGAGGCGGATCGGATTGAGGGTGGCGGTCGCGTTGAAGGTGGCCTTCCCCAACTTGTACTGATACTTCACCGTCGATGCGGGTATCGTGACCTGACCGGTGGACGACCCGGAGAACCCGAGCCTGTACACCGGGGTGATGGTCTGCCCAGGTGAAATGGTGGAGTTGGTCACCGAATAGTTCCCGCCAAGATAGGCGAACCCTGAAGTGGAGTTCCACCAGTTGTCAGAGAAGGTCAGTCCTGTGACGGCCGTAGAGGAGGAGAGGTCTCTGAATGTGAGGGTGACGGCCAGATCCCCTCCGCTGTCCAGCACGCCGGCGTCTACGGCTCTCGTCGCGAGCAGGGGCGCGGGCTGCTCAGCCACCGTCGCGTTGAGCCCGAAGACCCTCTCCCCCGGACTGAGGGAGAGAGAGTAGGACCCGAAGTGTGACGCTGCGTCATTGGCGACCGAAGCCGCTCCCGTCGCGCTGATGGACCCCGCCAAGGTCGCTATCTGGATCGTCGAGGAGGTGCTTTTGTTGGAAGCTTCCAGAAACGTTGCCGAGCTCCCGAAATAAGCCAGGATGTCAGGGGCGCCCGCCGAGGTCAGAGCGGAGTTGCTGATGGAGCCGACCAGCAGCGTGTGGCTAAACCCGGACGAAGTGGCGTTCCCTTCCAGAATGACGAAGGGAGAGCTGCTCGAGAGCCAAGATGACGTGGCTATGTCGGACGCGAACCCCCCCTCGGAAGTGGGAAGGAGGCGGAGGAGGGTGGCCGGCATCAGGCTGGCGAACGACACAGGGCTGTAGAACGAGTAGACCCCAGAGGCGTTGTTCATCGAGACGAAGTCGGTGAGCAGGTAGGAGTCCACGGCTGCTGCCGCCGCGGACGCGTGCGCATAGGTGTCAGCGCCCACGGTGAAGAACATCCCCTGCGACGGGACGTATGGGAGCCCGAGGGCGCGGCCCGTCAGGTTGTACCCGCTCGGCCCAAAGACCTGATAGTCAGACAGCCACCCGGCGGAGTCGATCGCTGATATGTTGTACCAGCCTATCCCTGGGGTGGATTCGAGCGCTGAAAGGTGCGCCGTTCCGTTGATGCCTCCGAAGGAGAGGTACCAGAGGGCGTCAGACCCTGCGACGTAGACGTTGAGCTTCTCGGAGTAAGGGGTCTGGGCGTAAACCTGCTGGAGCGGCAGGGCAGACAGCAACATTAAGGCAACGATGGCGAAGGCAAGCAGCCGGTAACGCTTCAAACGAGACAGGGGTGGGCGCCCGGTTCACCATATAAAACCGTTGGGCGGTTTCTCACTTCTTTCTGGTGCTTTCTTCTGCAGGATCGTCTACCCCCCTGTCGTTCAGGACGAACACCGTGTCCCTCTCTGGGTGGTAAGGACTGTCAACCATCCGGGCGATGCGGTTCTTGGCGGCCTTCCTCAAGTAGATCCTGTAGGTGCTGGTATGGGCCACCACGTGTCCCCCCGTCGGCCTGGTGGGGTCCCCGAAGAACGAGTCTGGAGCCGCCTGGACCTGGTTCGTGACCACCACGGCGATGTTGTATATCTCCGCTGTCCTGAGAAGCTGGTGCATGAATCGGTTGAGCCTCTGCTGCCTCTCGGCGAGCGTCCCGCGCCCCAGGAACTCTGCCCTGTAGTGCGCCACGGCGCTGTCGAGTATGACCAGCTTCACCTTGTTGGGCTCGATGATCCTGCCTAGGTCTTTGACTATGAGCTCCTGGTGGGCGCTGTTGTACGCCCTGGCGACTGTTATCCGCGACAGGATCTTCTCCGAGTCCAGTCCCCTAGCCTCTGCTATCTCCTGAATCCTCTCAGGGCGGAACGTCCCTTCCGTGTCGATGTAGACCGACCCCGCGTCGAGACCTCCCTCACCCCTAGGCTGCTGAGCCATCACGCACAGGGTGTGACAGATCTGGCTGTTGTGGAGGATAGTAGGCATGTTGCCGCTGACAAAAGCGTGGCCCCCAGGGACCTCGAAGTCGTATACGTAGTCGTCGTATCTCTCCTCCTTGATCTCCGTCACCGCGTCCCAGTTGAACTCCATCGCCCGTTCGACCGTAGCGATGGTGTCGTTCAGGACCCGGATCCTACGTTCGGCTTCCTTGGCGACTGCGTCTCTGAACGCTTCCGCCCTCTCCATGGGTAGTCCACGGCTGAGGTAGCCGCCGAAGCCCCCCTTCGACATTCCCATCTGCGAAGCGATGGAGTTTGCCGGAAAGGGAAGAGAAAGGGCGTACCTTCTGAACTCTGCCTTCGACGTCAGGTCTGCCTTCTTGACGCCCTGCAGAACCAGAACCATTACGCCAGACATCTGCCTTAGGAAAGCCGTCACCGACCTCGCCCGCTCCGGACTCGACCCTTCCTTGCCGTACGCCGACCTGGTCAAGGCATCGTGCAAGGCGCTGTTCCTTCGGAAGACGGCTGTCCGTTTCAGGTGCCTGAAGGAGACCGCCGACTTCACGCAGGCGCGGAGCAGATCGCCCGCGGGGACGCCTTGCTCGCTCCCTCTCTTCCTTGAGCCAGGAGTCCATTTGTTTCTGAGCGGGAACCGGAGCATCTTCCCCGTGGCGGAGCCTGCAACCCGGAGTCGGTAGCGCGGCCCCGTAGCCGTCTGCTTGGCGCCGAAGGTCGATGCGATGCCGAGCCTTGACAGCAGATAAGAGGCCCCTTCGACAAGCTCCTTGCTGCTTGACGACGTCTCGATGCTGCCTCCTCTGACGCGCCCGCCTCCTCCGAAATACCCGGAGAGGAAATGGCGAATGGTTTCGTCAGCACCGTTGAGGATGCAGTCCGGGACGAACTTTGTGGAGGAGTCGCACTCCGCCAACCTGCCGAGGAGGGCTTTCACGGGGCTCTGGAGCAAGACCATGGCCGAGCGGTCGTCTCCCCGTGACATCGTCGGGCGGAACCCGAATTCGCGCTCCAGGTACTCCTTTGTCCACTTGGTCAGTCTCGCATCTGTACTGGTGACCGATAGAGGGCTCTTGGTCCCCCGGGCGGCGTATAGCCCTAAGAAGAACGCGTCGTCGTTGGTCACATCTGTCCTGCCTGATAAGACGAGGCGCTTCGGCGTCGCTATTCTGTCGCCCACTGACAGAGCCCCTGAAGGGACCCACCGGATCCCGTCCCCAGAGAGGACCATCGCCATGTGGGGCTTCGCGAGCCTCAGCAGCCTACCCTGTTCGGTCTTGACGGCCAAGATCGATCGTACGCGTTCGCGATAGAGATACGAAGCCGGAGTCAGCCGGGAGTCGAGACCCACGACATTGACCCCTGTCAGCGGGACGACGGAACCCGCATCCAGCGGCTTCTCCCCGTACATCGACCTGTACTTCTCGTAGGTCGCGGAGATCGGTTCGAAATGGATGTTGGCGTCGTTGCTGTAGAAGACCCGTGTGTCCCCTGCGACGCACTTTCCGCTGCCGAACTCCCCGAAGAACTCCGTCATGGCCCAGGTCTCTATCCCCCCGCCGAGCAGGTCGTCTAGGTTCTTCGAGCCCGTCGAGACCCTGTCGATGGCCTTTCTCTTCGTGAGCAGGTCGGCGGCGTTGATGAAGTCTGGCTCCAGGCGGTTCAACTCGACGAGCCTCTTCCTCGCCTTGTTGTTGAGTTCCACCGCCTTCGAGACGTCTATGTCTACCGCGTCCGCTACGTCCATGGGACCCGCGGTGGCCAGGTCGAGCACGGTCTCGATGCCCGCGTCCTTCAGCTTCTGCTTCGTGGCGGGTCCGACCCCCGGAAGGGTGTCAAGCTCGAGATCCTCCTCGGCTGTCTTCGCGTCCTCCTCGGCTCCGTCCTTCTTCTCCACCTTCGCCCCGGCCAACTTGATTCGCGAGCGTCGTCAGGTAGATAAGTCTGCACTAGGGGGAGATACGTGAAAGTGTTCTGGGGAACAGGCTCGCAGACCTGATGTGCCTGAGGCCTGCAATCCACCTCGTGGTACGCTCGACCCCGATGCCGAATCCAGAGTGTGGCGGCATCCCGAACTTCCTGAGCTCTAGGTACCAGGAGAAGGACTCGGTCGGGAGGTCCTGTTTCGCTATCCTGTCCATCAACTGTTGATAGTCGTGGATCCTCTGGCCGCCCGTGGCAAGCTCGCCGATCCCCTCCGGGGCTATCAGGTCGGCCGACTTCGTCACCTTTGGCCTGTCCTCATATGTCATGTGGTAGAAGGAGCGGGCGGTCAGAGGGTAGTCGGTCACGAAGAACGGCGAGTCCTGCGTCAGACTGATCGCTCTCTCCGCCTCCGTAGGGAGGTCATCCCCCCACTCGAACGGGAACCCCTTCTTCTCAGCCACTGACCTGGCCTCGTCGTAGGTCATCCTCTGGAAGGGTATCTCTGGCTGCTTTAGGGTCCGTCCCAGGGTCTTGAGCTCCGCCTGCCTGTTGGCGATGACCCGTTCTACCATCCTGGACAGCAGCCCTTCCTGGACTTCCATGTTTTCCTTTTGGTCTGCGAACGCCTGCTCGGCTTCGATCATCCAGAACTCGGTAAGGTGCTTGGCCGTCTTCGACTTCTCGGCCCTGAACGCTGGCTGGAAGATCCAGACCTTCTGCAGCGCCGGGAGCGCGGCCTCCTCGTAGAACTGCGCGCTCTGGCTGAGGTTCGCCTTCTTGCCGAAGTAGTCCAGCGAAAAGAGGGTGGACCCGCCCTCGACCGCAGCCTGTACGAAGGTCGGTGCGCTGATCAGCTGGAACCTGTGCTCCCTGAAAAAGTCGAAGGCTGCTCCGATCACTTCCGCCCTTATCCTCATGGTCGCGATGGCCTTGGGACCTCTGATGCTGAGGTGACGCTTGTCGAAAAGGTACGAGGCCGACTTCGCCGCGGTGCGGGTTATGGGCCAGGTCTCGGCCGTAGCGACTACCTCGAACTCCCTCGCAGAGACCTCCTTCCCTCCGGGAGCCCTGCCGTCCTCTCTCGCTTGTCCTCTGACAACCACGGCGGTCTCTAGAGTCGCTCCCCTGGCTGCTTCGAACGCCCCCGCCGGTGAGCCCTTCCTGGCGGACACCTGGATGTACCCCGTGCCGTCCCGTATCAGCGCGAATACGAGCCCTCCGACGGTGTGCTTCCGGGCGACCCACCCCCTGACTTCGACCTCGCCGCCGGCAAAGCCGGCGAGGATGTCAATGGCATCCGATCGTACATATCGGGGGTTTTCCATATTTGAGGGGTGTGCGACACGTGCTAAAAGCGTGATGCGGGAAAGGCTCAACGTTAAAGCGGGCATAGAGGACGCCGGGCAGAGGTTGGAGCGAAGGGCCGCTGTGCTGCGGTGGACGGGATCGGGGCGCCTAGCCGATCTGATTTCAACGGCTGAGTTCAAACTGAAGGCGGAACGCGTGAGGGGCGGCGTCCGTGCCGCCGGGTCCTCGCTGTTGGTGTCCGGTCCCGAGCCGATCCGGGTCTGCTCCCTCTGCCAGCAGTTACCAGGGGTGGCATGGCTCGCGGCCGGATACGCGGTCCAGACCGTGGGCGAGGCCGCGGAGGAAGCGGGAACGCTCGCCCGCAGGTACCTCCGCAAAGGGAGCCGCTTCGTCGTGGAGGCTCAGGGGGGAGCCGTCTCTTCCGCCGACCTGGCGGGGGCGGTCACGGCGAAGATCCTAGACGCTGTTCCAGGCGTGAGGGTTTCCACTGAGTCTCCCGAGACCACGTTCAGGACCGCGATGGATCGGGCCGGAGGGGTTGTCGGGGTGGAGGTCTTCCGGGGACCGGGAGGGGTCCCCACAGGCAGGAAGAAGGTCGCCTGCCTCGTCTCGGGAGGGAAGCACAGCGCTGTCCTGGCGTGGTACTCCGTGCTCATGGGGTACGCGGTCACCCTCGTGCACGCGAAGTCAAACGACGAAGGCGTGCTAGCAGCCGCGAGGCTCTACTCTGAGCTTTCGCACCGCGCCGACCCCAGGGGCCTGAAGCTGGTGGTACTAGAGGGGGGCCCGGTAGCCCCAGTGGTGAAGGCGTACGTTTCTCATGCTGAAACCCCGGTTTTCGGAGGGTTCACCGCCTCGGGCAACGAGCCTCCCGAGTGGGCTGGTGGCGCCCAGCGGAGCCCCCTGTTCCTCCTCCCCGAGGAGGAGCTCGAGCCTCGATTCGTCGCTCTAGGGGTCGGAAGCGTCGGCGGGACCACAGACTGGGACGTCAGAGGGAAGGATGAATACCTGCGTAAGGAGTTCGGGGGCGTCACCGCTGACGTCAGCGAGGTCCTCGACCGGCTAGAGTAGAGGCCTGGAGGGCGGCCACTATGGCTGACCTGGCGTCGAAACGGCGTGCGTAACTCCCCAGGCTCGAGGCGTTCTGCTTGTATCCGCCGTCCAGGAGCGCCGCGAGGGACCCCGAAAGCGCCTCTGTGGTGAGCTGGTCCTGGCTGATCATGATGGAGATCCCGAGCTTGGACGCCTTCTCGGCGTTCCCCTCCTGCTCAGGCTGATTGGGAATGGGGACCAGAAGAGACGGCTTCATCGAGGTTATCGACTGCCCTACGGTCCCGTGCCCCGCCCTGGAGACGACTGCGTCACAGGCCTTGAAGTAGAAGTTGGTCAGCGGGCACCATTCGTAATACCATCCCCCTCCGATGCGTTGCGGCTCCTGGGCGCCCTGCGGATCTCCCCCCGAGACGACGAAGACATATCTGTCCTTGAGCTCCTCTGCGATCCTGAGCCCGGCCTTCAGCAGCGGCGACCTAGTCCTCGGAGGTCCGGAGACCTGCCAGAAGACCTTCGGACGGGGGTCGCCCGCAAACTCTCCTGCCGCAGCGTCCGGAGCGTGGTCCTCGGTCGAGCTCAGGAAACCCACATACCGCACCTTCCCCACCCTGCTCCCCCAGAGGTTCCTCTCGCTGATGGTGTAAGGGGGCGGGAGGTCTGGGATGAGGATGGCGTCGCTGAACTCCCAGGACCGCCCCATGACCTCCGAGGTCCCCATGGAGAGGAGCTTGCGAAGCGTTCCGGTCTTTGCGGTCGAGCTCGTGAGGTTGAGCTGGTTCAGGACGGTGAACACTGGGAGCCTGAGGACCTTCCCAGCTAGGACAGTGGAGAGGGAGGAGTCGCTCAGGACCGCGTCCGCACCGAACGTCGCGATGTTCCGCACCTCCAGGGCGAGCTGGCGGTAGGTCCTCGCCAGGATCATGGGCGACCCCAGGAGGGTCTCCTTCACCTGGAACTCCCCGTTTTCTGAGTAACTCACGTCGGCCAGGGGGAGGCTGTTGCACCTGTACCCTCTTCGCGAGACGTACGACGCGACCTCTCCCGAAGAAGAGAACTCGAGCTCGGCGCCCCCGGCGGTAAGCAATCTTGCGATCACCAGCATCCTGCTCGCGTGGCCGAGCCCTGAGCCGAAGCAGCCGATGTAGACCTTCAATTCCGGGTCGCTGGATCCGCCCTCGTAACGTCTCCCCTCGGCCTGGACTCTGAGAAGATGTCCGCCTGGAAGGCCTGGACCTTGGTGGCGCCGTCCAGCCAGGCGTCCATGGGGAGCCCCGCCTTCTCGCATGCCTCGGCGAGGAAGGTGTGTTGGTCCCACCCTTGCTCGGTGGCCACTTGAGGGAGCAGGAGGCCGCTGCATTTTCGGTTTGAGACGATGATACCGTCTGTGCCTATCCTGATCATCGAAGGGAGGTCCTGCCGCCTCGGAGCTGAGAGGACTTCGGGGAGGGTCAGGATGCTGACTTCGACTGTTATCCGGTCGAGCTCCCTCGGGTCCACAGGGGAGGGGAAACGGGGGTCCTCGGAGGCATACACTGTCACGTCCCTGATTGCCTCCCCGAGGGGCTTGACCGGCTCAGGATAGCCGATGCACCCCCTGAGGCGTCTCGCCCCGGCCTCCTCGACGTTCAACGTGACGAACACCCCTCGTTTTTCCGCCAGGAGACCGGCGTCGCCGCCTTGCCTCGACGGCTTTGCGTGCTTCACGTGTGCTTCGAGGGTGTCGCGCGCTAGGGCCACCGCTCTCCTTCCGTCTTCGAGGCTCACAGTCAACGCGATTCTGCCCGAGGCGGCGGGCCAGCGACCTTAACTTTTTCCAGTGGCTCCCCCGCCAGTACAGGTGCCCGCAGCAGGAGCACCTGAAGAAGAGCCTGTGCCTCGCTCCTACCGTTCGGGGCACCCTGCCGGCTACGGCGCTATTCGGCACCGTTTCGAGCCCTCCTCCGCAGATGGAGCAGAGCGGCGGGCCTCTGACCAGGGCAATCCCGAGTTCGAAAGCCGCCTCCGCCAGGGAGGCTATCCTGGTTGGGTCGTCCGACCCCCTGGTCAGGATGACCGACAACCCCCTCCCTCGAGCCCGCAGCGCGAGCTCGCGGTCTGAGGTCAGTATGACCCTTCCTTCCGCACCGGCGAGCTCGATGAGCGCCGTGTCTTCCCCGCTCCTGAAGTAGGCCGTGTCGAAACCAAGAGCCCTCAACTTCCGCGACAGCGATCCGAGCATGGCGTCGGCGATGAAGCGCGCCTTCCCTCCATACAGGTGCGGAGCCAGAGGATGCCGGCTATCTGGTGGTCTCGGCTGCCCTGACAAGGCCGTAGAGCCTCCGCGCGGCGGGGTCTTTGATGAAGTGCTCCCTGATTGGTGAGATTATCTCGTCCAGGGCGGCAGCCACCCCCTTCTTCAGGTCGGCCGGGTGCAGTCCCCCTGCTGCGTAGGTCTCCTCCAGCTCCCTGACGGAGTGAAACTCCACGTTCCCGCCGTACTTCTCCGGCCTCTCGATCTTGAGCGACTTCATCTTCCTGAATATGATGTACCTGCAGTATTCTACGAGGGCGTTCCCCTCCAAGACCTTCGGAGGACAGTACGCCGAGTTGATCTTGCCGGCGATCTCTCCCTGTGAGTCATGGACGAATATCGACGTCTCGGGCTTGCTCTTGCTCATCTTGCTGGCTATCTCCGCGTCCAGCGCGGCGTTTTCATCGAACAGGCCGTCGGGCTCCTTCTTGCCTTGCAGCCCCATCAGCATGTGGTGGTGAACCGCGACAGGCTTCTTCCACTTCAGCTTCTCCGCGACCTCCCTCGCCAGGATGTCGGCCCTACGCTGGTCCAGCCCGAGCTGACATATGTCGACATCCAGCCAGAATATGTCGGCCACCTGCATCATAGGATAGAGCAACTGGGCGGCCTGTATCGACTCCTTCGAGGTCCGCCCAGCGATGGTCAGGGCCCTCTGCGCTCTGGTCAGGGTGAAGTTCTGGGCGACGGTGACAACCTTCTTCCAGTACTCGTCGTTCCTCGCCGCGTCGCTGGTCCAGAGTATGTCGACCTTGCTCATGTCGACCCCGGCCGCCTTCCATACTTCTACGAAGTACCGGCCCACGTCCTGTATCCTGTCCAGGTCCCCGCCCATTTTGCTGTTCACCCAGGCGAACCAGTCTGCAATCCAGAGCTTCATCTTCACCCCCGCCCTCTGCATGTCTTCAACCAGGATGGGGCGGAGCACGCCGAAGGGGAGATGGGCGAGGCCGCTGGGCTCGAACCCGTCGTAGGCGGTCGGGTGCTGCGTGGTTTCAAGCAGCTGGCGCAGTTCAGGCTCGGTGATTATCTCCTCACCGACGCCGCGGACGAGCCTCAGCCTCTCCTCTAGGTCCAACGCGTCCCTCGGGCGTGCGCACCGCTGTTAAAGGCTTGGAGGCCCGCGCGACCTTGCGAAGGCGGCGACGGTCACACCGAAGGTGAGTATCGCCACGGCCTGATGCGCCGTAGTAGTGAGCGGGGCCTCCGACTGGGCGATCACGAGCCCTCCCAGCAGCACCTGCGCGATGATCAGCCCCATGGCCACGTAGACTGCCGTCTTCACCCCCCTGTCGGCGTCTTTCGCCCTCCAGAAGGCGATGGTCGTCAGGAGGAGGAAGAGCGTCGAGAGGGCGGCGAAGATCCTGTGGGTGTATTCCATGACAGGTGCGAGCTGGAGCGGCGGGAACAGGCCTCCCAGGCAAGTGGGCCAGTCCTGGGGGACGCTCGAGCCGCAGGCGCCCCCGAAGCCCGCGACGGTCACATAGGCTCCGACGACGATCACCGTGAACAGGGAGAACATCGAGAGAAGGAGTAAGATGTACTTGGATTGCATGTCGTGCCACTCCATACCGGGGGATTTATGGTTCTACGGGTGCCCGACCAGAGAGTCGACCTTCGTCTTCAGGACGGCCGAAGGAACGGCTCCGACGACTATGTCTTCGACCTTGCCCTTCGAGAAGAACATCACGGTCGGGATGCTCATGATGCCGAACTGCGTCGCCAGCTCCTGGTTGGCGTCCGTGTCTACCTTCACGAACTTCACCTTCCCCTCGTACTCCTTGGAGAGCTGGTGGATGATAGGCGCCATCATCTTGCAGGGCCCGCACCAGTCGGCATAGAAGTCCACGACGACGGGTTGTGACGACCTTACCACTTCCTCCTGGAAGCTGCTCCCGTGCACAGCGGCCACTGAATCAGTCATGTGCTTCGCCCCCGCCTCCCTGTTCATAAATCTGCCTTGGACCGGACCGCGGTCCGCCTTCCAGCGGGACGTTCGGGAGCCGGGAGACCTTTGCGACGCCCCCCACGGGGTTGTAGGTGTAAAGGGTGGCGTTCTCGACCGTCTTCAAGACGAGGTCCTGGAAGCGGAGCCGCGTCACGTACTCGTCAATCAGCCCTCCCTTCACCCGGGTCCGAGGGTGGCGGGTGACGATGGCGCAGCAGTCCTTGTACTCTTCCAGTGAAGGCTCGTAGGTGGAGATCCGCCGCGCCAGGGCTATGACCTCCTCCTTGTCGTATGAGAGCAGCGGCCTCAGGATGGGGAGGCCAGAGCCCCTGTCGAAGACGGCGAGGTTCCACAGCGTCTGGGAAGCGGCCTGGGACAGCGAGTCGCCTGTCGAAAGGGCGACGGCGCCGAACCGGGGAGCGAGCGCCTCGGCGGTCATCCTCATGAACCTCCTGAAGAGGGAAGGCTCGAGCTCCATGGGGGCGCCGGCGGCGGCGATCTGGTACTCCGCGAATGGGGCTAGGACCATGGTGCTCTTCCCGCAGTAGTCGGAGAGGACCCTGACCAGCCTGGTCACCTTGCTCTCTACCGCTGAAGAGGGGGTCGGAGCCAGGTAGAAGTGGAGGTACACCGGTACGCACCCCCTCTTCATCAGGAGCCAGGCGGCAACAGGGGAGTCGATCCCCCCGGAGAAGAGGTGAAGGACCCGACCCGCGGTCCCTACGGGCAGGCCCCCGGGGCCCCTAGTCTTGTTCGAATAGACGAGGGCTTTCGTCTTGGTGACGTCGACCCTGATGGACACGTCAGGCGCTGACAGGTCGACCTTCAGCCCGGTCTCGCTCTCGACGGCCGCCCCGAGCTTGACCGCGAGGTCGTGCGATGAAAGCCCGAACCCCTTGTCTGAGCGCCTCGGCTCGACCTTGAAGGTCTTCCCGGATGCCTTCTTCGCCGCGTCGAGGACCGCCGCCAGGATGCCGGCATACTCGGGTTCGACTGCTGTGACGCTGGAGTACCAGGCGACGCCGAAGGTCCTGCCTAGACGCTCCGATACCGCCTCTTCCGCCCCTTCTGCTGTGACCAGGAACCGCCCCTCCCTCAACTCGACCACGGGTCCCAGGCCGTTCAACGCCCGGACGAGGTTCCTCCTCAGGGCGCGGACGAACTCGGGCCTGTTCCTCCCCTTCAGGGCCACCTCGGAATAGTGGACCACGTACGTCTGTTTCATGGCGGCCGGACGGCCGTTCCTCACCCTCGGATAAAGCAGTTGGGGGGAGCCGCGTCAGCGGAGGACGGCCGCGACCATGGCCACGAGAAATATCACTGCTAGATAAGGGCTCGAGAACTTGAACGCCAGCCACGCGTTGTCCTTCGTCGGAGACCTGAACAGCTTGATGTTGGTAGCCAGCAGGAACAGGTCGAAAACGAGTGCAACCGCCAGGTAAACGTAGAACCCCGGCCCAAGGAAATAGAAGATATAGAGAAGGCTAACCGGGATCAGGAGCAGCGTGTTCACCACGATGTACCTGGACGCCACCACCGGTCCCACGACCGAGGGGAGCATTGGGACGTTTACCGCGGAGTAATCCTCTTCGGTGATGACCGCAAGGGACCAGAAGTGGCTGGGGGTCCAGACAAAGACGAGCGCCCCGAGGAGCCATCCTACGACCGCGCTTTCCGAGGTCACGGCGTACCACCCTGCCAAGGCTGCGCAGCTCCCGGCGAATCCGCCGAGTACGATGTTCCAGCTCGTCCTAGGCTTGAGGAACAGCGTGTACACAGGGACATAGACGAACGCGCCGAGGACGATGAAGAAAGTCGCCAGATGGTCGATGGTGAAAAGGGCCACCAGCACGCCGGCCGCAAGGAGGCTCGCACCAAGGACAAGCGCGCGAGAAGACTGGACTATCTTCCCTGAGGGCAAGGGCCTCCCCATCGTCCTCTTCATCTTCGCGTCCATCCCCATCTCCAGGTAGCTGTTCAGGGCGAGCGCCCCGCTGGACGCCAGGGCCCCTCCGACGAGCACGCCGACGAGCACCTGGGCAGAGGGGATCCCCCTCGCAGCAACGACCGAAGAACCGAGAGCTGCCATGAGGAGCAGCGGGGTTATCTTCGGTTTGGTAAGCGCGAGATAGTCTGACAGGCTCATTTGGTTCTGGACGACGCCCCCTCGGCGTGTATTTTGAGTTACCTGCCGGCTGAAAACCCTTAAGAAATCTGCGGCGGGTCGGCCTCGCGTCCCGCAGTAGCTCAGCCTGGTAGACCCGAAAGGGGCAGAAAGCTTCCGGCTGTAGAGGTCGGCCATCGGCTGACCCGTTCAGCCTACTCAGGCCACAGTCACCGGAGTGTCGTCGGCTCAAAGGGGCCGCAAGGCCCTGAGGTTCCGACCTGCGGGACGGTCATTCGGACCCCCTCCCGGTCCTGAACCGCCTCCCCGACGCGCGACGGCGAGCCACCGACCAGCGCTGTTCTCCGCAAAGTGGAAGCCGAAAGACCGACGAGACCCCCCGGTTTCACCGCCCTTCGGTTTCGAAGAGCGATGGCTTCGCTGCGCCTTACCGTGTTGAGCGCTCCTGCAAACCGCCGGGCGCGGGCATCCAAGCGTGTTCGCAAGCCCACGACCGAAGCGGAGCTCCAGGGGAGTCCGACGGTGGCGTCCAGGCGCCCTTCGAACGACGCTTGCAGAGCCGGCCGAACCAACCTGACGGCCGGGGCCCCAGGGGCTAGGCGCCGCACGGTCCTGGGTTGCTTATCCCCGTGGGGAACAGGTTCCCTGAGGAGTCCACCCGATACTGGATCTGCGGGAGGTCAATGGTAGCCGGGCCTCTGACTACCTTCCCCGAAATGTCGAACACCGAGCCATGGCAGTAGCAGACGAAAGCGCCCGCCGACTGGTCGAAGGAGAGCTGGCAGCAGGTGTGGGTGCAGAGCATGCTAAGCGCTGTGACAGAGCCGTCTGAGCTCTTTATCAGGACGTCAGGGTATCCGCTAGGATACTCGAAGTGACATCCTCCCACGACTGAAGCCGTGGGCTTCCAGCCCCTGTTCCATGGCGTGTAGTTCCTGCCTCCTCGACCTGGCTTGCGCGTCCCGTTGTCGGGACGGGCAGAGGCCCTGTCTCGCAGGCTTGAGTTCGGGCATGCCCTGCCCTGCCTGAGCGAGTCCTCGCTTCAGCACGATCTTGGCAGCGTTGAAGTCGCGGTCAAGCGTCCTTCACCCCCTGCACTCGAACTGCCTCACCGACAGTGGGATCTGGTCCCGATCTCCGCAGAAGGAGCATTCCTGCGTCGAGTACGCCGGCGGAACCCTGACCACAAGCTTGCCTGCCCTCGACGCCTTGTACTCGGCGAACCTGACGAGCCGGGACCAGCCAGCGTCGTGTATCGACTTCGCCAGGGCGTGGTTCCTGACCATGTTCCTGACCTTCAGGTCCTCGAAGGCGACGAGGTCGTGCTTCCGCACCAGGTCGGCGCTCAGCTTGTGGTTGAAGTCTTCCCTCTGGCGCCTCACCGTTGCATGCCGGGAGGCGGCCCTCTGTCTCGCCCTGGACCGGTTGTTTGAGCCCTTCTTCCTGCGGGAGAGGGAACGCTGGAGGCGCTTCAGCCTCTTCTCCGCGCGCCTGAGAAACTTCGGATGTTCGACCTTCTCTCCATCAGATGTGGCTATCAGAGAGAGGAGGCCGAGGTCGACGCCGACGGGCGACCCGGCTGGCGCCCTCGTCACGGCCGACGAAGCGTTCTGCAGCGGCACAACCCCATCGTGCACGTCTTCAGCCAAGAGTCTCTTGGCAACGGCCTGTGGAACACAGCCTTCACGTTCCCGGCCTTGGAGAGGAAGAGCCTCTTCCGAGGCACGTCGAGATTCACCGACCCGTTGTACGCCTGGGGATAGGTGAACGACCCCGACGCGGGGAACTTCTTGAACCTCGGGCATCTGGAGCGGTGCTCGAAGAACGCCTCGAACGCCCTGTCGAGCCGGTGGAGGATCTCCTGCCCCGACTGCGAGTGGAGCTCTGCCAGCAGCGGGTCCGCCTTCCTCTCGGCGGTGAGGATCCAGCACTGCTGGCTGTACGAGGTGGAGAACCGCTGCTCCTCCCAGCGCCATTTGCGGTGGGCGAGCGCGTCGTTCCAGAGCCTCCTCCCTGCCTCGACCATCCCCAGCAGCCTCCGCTCCTGCCTGCGGTTCGGGTACAGGCGGAACCGGAACGCCGTCTTCATGCCACCCAGAAGATAGTACGCCGCCATCCCATAAAAGCCCCCAGGCATTCATCCCAGGGCTAGAACGCCTGCCTTTCTGCCGAAGCCAGGTAATGCCTTGTGGCACAACCGCCGAAGCGCG
>JAKACC010000105.1 GCA_021796515.1 archaeon
CTCATCGTCGACGAAGTCATGTCCGGGTGGGGGAGGACCGGAGAATGGTTCGCCGTGGACCACTGGAAGGTCGCTCCCGACATCCTGACGACGGCGAAGGGGATAACCGGGGCTTACGCGCCCCTCGGCTTGACCGCCACGACCCGCGAGATAGCGGACTATTTCGAGGACCGCTACTTCGCCCACGGGCACACATACGAGGCGCACCCGCTCACCCTTGCGCCGGCCGTCGCCGCGATCAAAGAGTACAAGCGCCTCGACCTGATCAGGGGCGCGAGGAGGAAGGGGGAGTACCTCGGAAAGCGGCTTGCCGAGCTGAAGGCGAAGCACCCGTCGGTCGGGGACGTCAGGGGTCTCGGGCTGTTCTGGGCGGTCGAGCTGGTCAGGGACAGGAAGACAAAGGAGCCGTTCTTCACCGCCGAGGACAAGCTAGCCGGGCGCCCGTCACCGCTCGGCAAGGTCGGGGCGGACATGATGGGGAATGGAGTCTACCTGCTCGACTGGCTGAGCCATTTCGTGATAGCGCCCCCACTGATCATAACAGAGGAGGAGATGGATGAAGGGGTGGACGCACTCGATAAATCCCTGGTCATCGCGGACGAGGGGGTAAGGAAATGACCCAGGCGGCCAAGGTCGCGTCAAACTACGGGAGGCAAGAGATGCTCATCGATGGGGTATGGCGCGGCTCGGGTTCCTCACAGGTCCAGAGCACCTTCGACCCGGGCAGGGGGGTTCCCATAGGGGAGGTGCCCTTCGCCACGCGTGAGGAGGTCGAGGCGGCCATCGATTCATCCCAGGTGGCGTTCGAAAAGTGGAGCAGGATCTCGATATTCGAGAGGGTGAAGTATCTCTTCAAGATGAAGACGGTCTTGGAGTCCCACTTCGAGGAGCTCGCTGCGACGGTTACGCAGAACCACGGGAAGACGATCCTTGAGAGCAGGGGGGAGGTACACAGGATGATCGAGAACGTGGAGGTGGCCATTTCCACGGCGTACACTTTGGCCAAGGGGGAGACCCAGGGCCAGATTGCCGAGGGGATAGACGAGCAGTCGGTCAAGGAACCGCTCGGGGTCTTCGCCGTGATCACCCCGTTCAACTTTCCGCTCATGGTCCCGTTCTGGTTCGTCCCATTCGCCGTCGTCCTCGGGGACACGGTCGTCCTGAAGCCGAGCGAGACCGACCCGATCCCGACCACGCAGGCGATCAGGTTCATCCAGGAGGAGTCGGGATTGCCTCCGGGCGTCATCAACCTGGTGCAGGGGAGCAGAGACGTCGTCGAAACCATGATCGCGAACAAGGCGGTGCGCGGGGTGACCTTCGTCGGCTCGACCCCGGTGGCCAGGCGCGTCTACGAGCTCGCGGGGAAGCACGGCAAGAGGGCCCTGGCAAACGGCGGGGCCAAGAATTGCATCGTCGTCATGCCCGACGCCAAGATAGACAGCTACGTCCCGGCCATGGTCTCGTCTTTCTTTGGGAACGCAGGGCAGAGGTGCCTCGCCGGGTCTGTCCTCGTCCCGGTGGGCGGGGAGACGCATGGGAAGCTCATCGGGAAGTTCGCGAAGGCAGCAGGGGAGTTCAGGGTCGGGTACGGGATGGACGAGGCGACCGAGATGGGGCCCGTGGTCACGAAGGCCTCGAAGGAGAGGATTGAGGGCTCTGTCGAAAGAGGAGTGGAGGAGGGGGCGAAGCTCGTCGCAGACGGGCGCGGGAAGGGCGTCCATGGCTACCCTGACGGCTACTACCTGGGGCCGACGATACTCGACGACGTGACCCAGGACATGAGGCTGGCGAAGGAGGAGATATTCGGGCCGGTGGCGAGCGTCATCCAGACAGACGACCTAGACGGGGCCATCGACCTGATCAACAGGAGCACGGACTACGGGAACATGGCCTGCCTCTTCACGTCGGACGGGGGAGCGGCCAGGGAGTTCGCCAGGGAGGCCAACGCAGGAAACATCGGCATCAACCTCGGGGTCGCCCAGCCAGCCGCTTACTTCCCATTCGGGGGGAAGAGGGAGTCTTTCTTCGGCGTCCTGCACGCCCAGATCGACACCGTCGACTTCTTCACCGATAAGAAGGTCGTAGTCTCCCGCTGGTAGCCGGGTCCAAATCCCCGGCGAGCCAAGAACGGCCCCGTCAGCCCTCTCCAGAGACGTTTTTATGACATCATGGCGTTGCCGCAGCCTGTGAAGGTAGGTCTCGTCCAGACGGGGTGCTCGTTAGAGCCGAAGGACAACCTTCAGAAGACGACCCGGCTGGTCGAGGAGGCGGCCAGGAAGGGGGCGGAAATAGTCTGCCTCCAGGAGCTTTTCAACACGATATACTTCGCATTCGAACAGGACCCGAAGTACTTCGATTGGGCCGAGCGCATCCCCGGAGGGCCGACGTTCGTGGAGATGCAGGATGTCGCGCGGAAAAACAACGTCGCACTCCTCGTCCCGATGTTCGAAAGGGACACCGTGGTTCCGGGCTTGTTCTACAACACGACCGCCATCTTCGACAAGGGGAAGTATCTGGGGAAGTACAGGAAGGCAAGCCTCCCCCAGCTCCCGGGGTACATGGAGAAGTTCTACTTCAGCCCTGGAAACCTAGGGTACCCTGTCTTCGAGCTAGGGGCCGGTGGCCCCAAGATAGCGACGGTCACCTGCTACGACAGGCACTTCCTGGAGGGGCCGAGGATAGAGGCTCTGAAGGGGGCGCAGATAATCTTCATCCCGACCTGCACGTCCTTCTACCCGGAGCTCTGGGAGCTCGAGCTGAGAGCGCACGCATCTTTCAACACGGTCTTCGTCGCCGGGGTCAACAGGTGCGGCTCGGAGTACCCCAACCAGGGGAAGGCCTACTATGGGACGAGCATGGTGGTCGACCCCACAGGCGCGGTCATGGCCAAGGCCGGGGACGGGGACGAGGTACTGGTGGTCGACATCCCGCTCAACAAGCTCGAAGAAAGGCGTCGCATGGCCCCGTTCCTCAGAGACAGAAGGCCCGAGCTCTACCACGAGATCGGGGAGCCCCCGAGCCTTTAGCCCGGAGGCGAGAAGACGGTCCCAAGCCCGCGGCACAAGTTCGGCGTCGTCTACAACGCCAGGGAGCCCTACGGGACACTGAAGGCTGTCCAGCTCATCGACAGGGCGGGCCTCGACGTGGCCGGGACCTACGACTCCCACTTCATCTGGGAGGAGCCATGGGTCTTCTTCTCCA
>JAKACC010000106.1 GCA_021796515.1 archaeon
GGTGGGCGAGCGCGTCGTTCCAGAGCCTCCTCCCTGCCTCGACCATCCCCAGCAGCCTCCGCTCCTGCCTGCGGTTCGGGTACAGGCGGAACCGGAACGCCGTCTTCATGTCCTAACCCGCCCGACGCAAGTTCGCGAGTGGCAGTTGGTCTCCGCGAGGCTTGGTATTGGCCGCCGTCTGCTCATGAACTTGAGTCACCTAGGTTAGTACGCCGCGATCACATAAAAGCCCCCAGGCATTCATCCCAGGGCTAGAGTGCCTGGCCTTTCTGCCGAAGCCAGGTAATGCCTTGCGGTACAACCGCCGAAGCGCGGCGGGGAGGGACCACTCCTGGAGAGGGTCGAATGGGCACCGCGCGCCCCTCACGGGCAGTCGGAGGCCACCGCGCACCAGTCTCCGATGGATAACAGCGTCGCGCCTGCTGCGCCCGGGGACCCTCTGCCGGCCGGGACGGACATCCGGCTATGAGCCCCGCTTCCCCTCCTCAGTCCTCGCAGACACGGCAGCCGTTGGGCCTTTCTGGCGGGGGGTCGTCGCGTCCTCAACCAGCCAAAGCCGGCCGCCGCCAAACACATATTGAGGCGTCCATCAGAGCTCTTCAGGCTCCATGAAGATCTGGGTTCCGGTGGCCGTGGGAGGGCTGATCGTCGTCGCCTACGCCTTGTTCTTTGCCATGAGCGCGGCCGAGCCACGGGGGGCGACTTCTTTCGGGATAGCCAACTCGGTGGGCCTGATAGGGGTCTTCGTCGCCCTGATAGCCGCCGGTTTCATCTTCCGACGGGCGACGCCTCAAAGATGATGGGCGCCTCCAGAAACGCTTAAGAAATGTGAGAGGGTCGCCGGGAGAGATACTTGGACAGGGAGTTTCTCGCCATCTCGGTCGTGTTCATGCTCCTGGGGATAACGGGGGTGCTTCTGTTCAGCAGCATCCTCCCTCCGTACTACTCCATCCTTCCGGTCATGACGCCTAGCTTGGACGGCTGTTACTGCCTGATCTCGAGCCCTGAGCCCACGGCGGCTCAGAGCACGTCCAGCATCATCCTGGCGCTCGGGGTGATGTTCCTGCCGATGGGACTGATGAAGGGAGGGCTCCCGTCATTCAGGAGAGGTCCGACCGCCGCCGCCCCGGCCGTCAGTCTCCCGGGCGGGAGGGTCGTGAGTCCCATAACGATAGGGAGCGGGAACTACTTCGCCTTCGGCCTGGTGGCGTTGCTCATAGGGGTGGACGCGCTTCTCGTCCCCGGATACCTGCTGTTCGACAACTTCTACTACGTTCTGGCGGGGGCGCTCCTGTCAGCGGCCGGGATAGTCTCTGTCCTTTGGGGGCTCCGGACGCCGAAACGGTAGCCTCTGACTGTCCGAGTTCAGGGAACCGTTTTAACCCTCATCGGAACGGGCTGGTCAAACCTTGAGTTCGGCAGCGACCAAGAAGCCCAAGGGAGGTAAGAAGAAGGGCGTCGTGAAGGAGGCGGAGGCGGCTATCAAGAAAACAGAGACGGCCGTGAGGAAAGATGTGAAGAAGCTGGCGAAAGAGGTCGAAGGGAGAAGACCGAAGAACATAGGGCAGCCGGGGCCTGCGGGACGTCCGCCCGTGGCCCTGGTGCAGTCGAGGCACGGTAGTGGGATGGTTTCGAGGGAAGGAAGAGGGTTCTCCTTTGGAGAGATTTCCGGAGCGGGGCTTGTCCCGGCCGTCGCGTCCAAGTGGGGGCTGAGGGTGGACATGCGAAGGAGAAGCGTCATCGATGGGAACGTAGCCTCCGTCAGGAGCTGGGCCGCCCATCCGAGCGCCGTCGGACGCGCGAAGCGGGAAGCAGAGGGCGTGGAAAGAGGTGTAGAGAAGGCCGGTAAGGAGATCGAGAAAGAAGCGGAGAAGGTCGCTGCAGAGGCAGAAAAAGCTGTGAAGAAAGCGGGGAAGGAGGTCAAGAAGGCCGAGAAGGCGGTCGGGGAGAGGGCGGAGAAGAAGCCTCGAGCGAAGAAGAAGGCTTCCTAAGCACGCTCCTGATCCCTGACGGCCATGTACAGGTACTGCTGCGCATACCCCGCGTATTCACCGAACCACCTTCTGACTGACCCGGACAGCCTCGAATAATCCCCGGCCGAAATCTTCGCCTTCCCGTCCCGCCTCAGGCGTGCGAGGAGGGGAGGAGGAAGGAGCTTCGGATATGAGCGGGCGAGCGCCCTCGCGATCCAGACGTCTATGGGGAACGCCTCGTCCTTGTCGCACGAATACAGCAGCACGCAGTCAGCGACCTTTGGGCCCACGCCCAGGAGGACCTTCTCCCCGAACAGTTCCTGCAGGAGCAGAGCCCGGGCACCCTCGTATGGGAGGGCGGCGACCGCGTCGAAGTCGACCGCCCCATCCTCCACCGATGCTGCTACCTTCTTGAGGAAGGGCGCCCTGTATCCCAGCCCGCATCTGGCGAGGTCCGAACCGGGGGCCTCGGCCAGGGCCCTCGAGGTGGGAAACGACCTGTAGCTTGTGCCGGCATAGTCAAAGGGGCGGCCGTATCTGTCGCAGATCGAAGCGACCATCTTCTTTATCCTAGGGATGTTGGCGTTGGTGGCCAAGACGAACGACGCGAGGCACTCCCACCTGTCCTGCCTGACGAGCCTGAGACCGTAGAACCTCTCTGCCGCCCTCGTCATCCCGTCGTCTTTGGCTATGGCCGCGATGATGTGGTCGAGATCGTCACCGAGCCTGAAATAGCGGGTCACGAACGAGGGGTCGATCTGGTCCGAGCTGGACTCGCATCTGAGCACATCCACCTCCTGCTTGATCTTGAGTACGCCATCGGCGACCAGGCCGTACCACCACTCGTCTCTCCTGCTCCACCTGAACACCTGTCCGCTCCCCAGAGTGTGTTCCAGGCTGAAGGGAGAATCCAGGCGGACGGTGAAGGCGGGCATCCGATGTCAGGAACCCATGCGGGGCGTTAAATGGCTGTCGCGGGGGCCTCTTGAAATAAGCGCAGCCCCGGGGCGGGCCGTTGCCGAGAGACTACGAGACTAGGACGCATGAGTCGAAGAGGCTGTTCGAGCGAGGGTCGAAGGTTTTCGCGGGAGGAATCAATCACAACGCGAGGTTTTACGAGCCGTATCCCATAGCCATCTCCAAGGCCAGGGGGAAGCACATCTGGGACGAGGACGGGAACAGGTACACCGACTACTGGATGGGTCACATGGCGCTG
>JAKACC010000003.1 GCA_021796515.1 archaeon
ACAGGGCTGAGGGCGATCAGAATCTTGCCGGGGTTCAGGAAGGTCATAGAATACTACTACAAGAGGAACAGGAAGAACATACACAAGCAGGTGGTCTACTTGCTGGCTTCCACGAGCACCGAGAAGGTCCGGATATCCTTCGAGCACCAGGGGTTCGGCTGGTTCTCATACGAGAAGGCCGTGCTGAAGGCTTCCTATGACAACTCGAAGGTGACTCTGAGCGAGGCCGAGCGCTTCGTCAGCGGGGCGGCTTAGAACTCCACCAGAGGGTGGCGACCAGCGAGTTTCACCACTTTGATGTAGTGATACCCGGGCTCGTCTGTCCGCTTCACATAGGTCGTCTCGGCGATTCTGTCGTAGGTGTATCTGATGAAGCCCGAAGGCTCTTCTTTGGCCTTGGTATAGAAGAAGATGGACGCCTCCTCATAGTCGTCGATGCGTGCGAAGGTGCCCAGGACCCAGTCTGAGCCGTCCCTGAACCCGAAGAGTGGGAGGGGGGGCTCCTCGAAGAGGGTCTTGTACGCACCTACCTTCACGAGGCTAGACACGTTCTCGACCTCCACAGACATGAACTTGTCCTGGAACTCGTCCTTCTCTTCGAGCGGCTTCGCCATCTTCTGGACCCTGATTATCGGGGCGTAGAGGTAAGAGGCGTTCGCTGCCGAGTTGACGAACACGACCTCTTCGCCGTCACCTGCGGTCCTGTAGGCCAAGAACTCGTCGACCGTGCCGTTGTCAAAGTAGTAGAAGATCGGGGTCCCCATGAACAGGTCTGCTTGGGCCGCGATCCTCGTTGTCTTCCCCCGTTTGAATGCGAAGAGAGGGAAGGGCGCCCTCTCGAGGGCACAAGACAGCCTTCCGAGGTCTAGAATCGAATCGAGGCCCACATAGCAAGCGCCGCCAATCCTTGCTTCTTCTTTTTTCGGCAAACGGGGCCGCCGCCTCCGTCTTGGTTATAAATAATCGGAGGCCGAACATCACTCTCCTTGGCCTATCCGTGGGAGTCGAAGACAGTGGCTTGAGCGAATGGAGGACCGAGACCACGAGGGACCTCGGCGAAGCGAAGGCAGCCTTGGAATCGGCTGCGAAGTCTCTGTCGGGGGAGGCGACCGCCACGCAGGTCAGGTCGGTCTGGGCCGCCTATGCCAGGATAGAGAAGAGCATCGCGTTCATAAGGCTCGAAATCGAGGAGGAGAACCCAGGCCGGTTCATTCCCCTGGGGAGATACGCCGTCCCCGACGAGAGGCAGGCCATCCAGTTCGCTCTGAAGAGACTGTCGAAGGGGACAGACAGCTTCGCGCTTGGGGACTTCCGGCTCGCGCTCAAGGACCTGAGGGACGCGAGGAACTATCTGAGAGCTTTCCTCAGGCGAGAGAGGCTGAAACGGGTGAGGAAGGGTAGGGTAAGAAGCTAGGCTTCCGACTTCTTCTTCTTAGCGGCCCGGGGCTTCTTTGTCGCGGCTTTCTTCGGCTTCCCCTTCGGCTCTTCGGCCTCTTCCTTGGCGGGTTCCTCCGCCTCCACTTCAGCAGGGGCCTCGGCTTCTTCCTGCTTCTCGCCGGCTGCCTCCTTCTCTTTTTCCACTTCCTTCTTGGGTTCCTTCTTCTCCTTCTCTTCCTCGGCCTCCTCGCCCACCACTATTTCTTGTATGGTGAGCTCCTTACCAGACACGAAGACCCTGTACCTCTTCCTGGCCCCCTTCATGTAGAGGAACCGCTTGATGTACGTCTTCACATGACGTGGCTTCACTCCTTCCCTGAGGCCCCCGTCCTCGATTTCGATTATCCCTCCGGAAAGGGACGGCTTGGCACCGACCCTTGGTTCGAGGAACGCGACGAGGTCGTCGCCGTTGTCCTTGAACGTGCCCAGGGTTACCTTCATTCCAGAATCCCTCTCCTGAAGTCAGGCTATAATCTTTCCCTTACTTCCCGTGCCTTCGCCTGCGCTTCTGATAGGTCCGGACAGCCCTCAGGAGGTCAATGTATCGGAACGCAGGCCAGAAGACGTCGACGAAGACCAGTTCGGAGTACGCCCCCTGCCAGAGCAGGAAGCCGCTCATCCTCTCCTCCCCTGACGTCCTGATTATCAGGTCCGGTTCCTGGTTCGGCAGATAGGCGGTGTAGAGCCTCTTCGAGACCGTCTCCTCAGTTATCGACCCGGGACTCAGCTTCCCGTCTTTCACGTCCTGTGCCACCGACCTTACCACGTCTGTTATCTCCGCGCGCCCTCCGTAGGCGACCGCGATGTTCAGGTAGCGGTCGCTGTAGTCCACTGTCTTCCTCTCTATCTCCTGAAGGAGGTCGACTATCGACTCGGGGAGGAGGTCCAGGTGTCCTATGGCCCTGACGTTGACCCTGTACCTGACTATTCGGGGGTCGCTGAGCAGACGCCTCAGCCTCGCTTCAATGAGCTCGAAGAGCTCCCTCAGCTCATCGGGGGTCCGGTCCAGGTTCTCGGTCGAGAGGACGTAGAGGGTCACCGTCTTGATGCCGAGCTCGTGGCACCAGTCAAGCAGCTCCTCCGCCCGGTTCGCGCCCTCTTCATGACCCAGTCCCTGGGAGACTCCTTGGAACTGCGCCCAACGCCTGTTCCCGTCAAGGATGATACCGATGTGGCCGGGGATCTCTTCCTCTTTGACCTGGGCTTTGAGCCTCCCCTCATAGACCTTGTAGGCTCCCAGATACCTCAGCGCTGACTCTAACATGTGCTACTCGGTTTCGACTGTGCCCCGCGTCCGCATCCGCGGATATATCACGCTTGTCAGGGCGAATATGGCTGCCAGCCCTATGAGGACCGCGGAGACTAGGAGGAAGGTGGACCTGGCCGTCCCGCTCACCAGGAAGACGGAAAAGGTCTGCAGCGGGAGGTAGAGAATCCCGAGCATCACAAGGACGAATGCGTCCCTGGTCCAGCGGGCGCTCTCACGGGCAACATGAGAAAGGAGGGCACCCGCAGTGTAGATGGCAATGCCGGCCCACACCAGGTCCAGGCTCCCTCCGAGGTAGTATCCAGCAAGGACACCGCCGTACACGAGTATCTCACTCGGCTGGACGGTAACGAGGTTGACTATGCTGGCGGGCATCGTCACGTATCCGGTGAACAGGCCTGCGATGGCGACGATGACGCCAGCTACCAGCGAGAAGAAGCGGAGGAACCCTGTCGGCCCTCTGTGGAGGAGCCCTGTGACGGTCCTGTCTATCCCGAAGCCCCGGACCAGGAACGCGCCGCCGATGACGAGAAGGCTGGCGATGCCGGCTTCGAACGCCCTGTTCGCGACTATCAGTATCCCTGCCAGGACGAGGACGAGGCCAGGGACCCCGAGAGCATACTTCGAGTAATGCGGGTCGTAAACAAGCATCCTTACGTATCTTCCCAAGACCTCGTAGGTCTCTTCGACTGTCTGGCTGTGTTTCACCGCTACCCTCTGGACGGAGACGATGGGCTTGATGCTCTGTATGACTGGCATGACGTGCTCGTCCTCCCCCCCGTCGGAGACCAGTACCACCCCGGAGTAGTCGGACCCCTGGAGCAGGGACGAAACCTGCTTCCCTAGCCTCCTGTCGGCTTCGAACCCCCTGCTGGGGTCTCCGCAGACGACGGCGACTTCGCAAGGGGTCTTCGCGCGCGCTAGCTCGTCATACTTCTTGACGGCTGCGAAGATCGCATTCGCGTCGGCTTCTTCCGGGTCGGCCAGCGCGAGCTTGGAAGCCGCGGCGAGCGCCGCGTCCCTGCCTACCACCGGAGACTTCACCTTGGCCTTGGTCCCGAGGTCGTCGTCCCTGTCGACGCAGAGGACGAGGTACTTCTCTCCCGCCTGAGACATTTCGCCCAGATTCGGGACCCGCCGTGTTCATACTTAAGGCTAGATTGGGGGGTTGCTTGGACGTCGCGACCCGGGTTCCTCTGAACGTCGGCGCGCCATGACGCCTTCTCGTCCAGGCGCACGGCCGTCACATTCACGACATGCATATTCGCCCTTGAGCGAAGAGACAGTCTTCGAGGACGCGACAGCCAGGCCCTTCGAGAAGAGGGTCTACGTCCTGGTCTCTCAGGCGCTACGGGAGGGATGGGGCAGTTGGGACCTGGCAAGGTCGCCTCCGCGGTACATGGTCTCGCCAGGAATCTCGTAGACCTTTTCTCCACCAATCGCCTCCAGTCTAGGAGCGAGGCGGACGGTCTCAGGAAGGCCCAGCTTGGTCGTGACGGACGCCGGATGGATTGCTACGAACCAGAGCGGGTACTTTCGAAGCGCTTCGGCGTCTAGGTTCGTTTCGCACCCTTCGCAGTCAATTTTGAAGACATCTCCGGGAGGCGTTTCCCCCTTCCACGGCCCTCTGAAGTCGAACCACTGCTCCGAGCGGAGCGCTTTCATCCAAGCTATCCTCTTGGGGTCGGCTTCGAAACCAACGACCTTCGAAGCCCCGTGCATGCGCCAGTAAAGGGGGGAGTTTCCCCAATCGCACCCGACGTCAATCACCGTCTTCCCCCCAAATCTGCACTTCCGAGGGGGTATGATGCAGCGATCTCTTCCAGTGCTCCAAGGCTTACCATCTGCATCCCTCGGTCGGCGAGACGGTTGAGGACCTTGATCAAAAGCCAAGTCTGCGGTTTCAAGCCCTTACCTCCAGTGGTGCGCTGCTCGGCCTATGTAAGCCCCCTGAGCCACGCCCTCTAAACGCCCCTGTGGCTTCCGAGCCTTCGCGTTATGACGGAGGCGGGTTCGACGCCTTCCGGTCTAGGTCGCCTGCCGCGTCGGGGCGGCAGCCCCGAATATGCTCCCATAGCCTCACCGACACGCGTCCTTCGAACAGGACTGACTGAGATAGGGGATACGCTTAAGTCGAGCAGAACGGTCGAAAGGAGCCGTTGCAGGCGACGCACGCCCGTCCCTGGATGAACGCAAAGGTCGGGGCACGTTACTCCGCCCCCCGCCCTGAGGTCAGGCCAGTTTATTCTCTGTTGACGGACTCCGCGAAGCTCCACCCCGAGAACCGATGCCTCCACTATCAGGGGAGGGACTTCACTTACGCGGAGGTGGACGACATCTCCTCCCGGTTCGCGTCGGCCCTGCAGTCACTCGGCGTCAAGAGGGGCGACAGGGTCGCCATCTTCCTCCCAAACATGCCGCAGCTCGTGTTCGCCTACTTCGGCGCGCTGAAAGTCGGGGCGGTCGCAGTCATGTGCAACCCGGTGTACAAAGAGAGGGAGCTCGAGTTCCAGCTCAGGGACTCCGGAGCAGAAGTGGTGGTCGCGAGCAGGACCGTGGCGAAGGGGATGGACCTGTTCAAGAGCCTGGAAGGGTGCAGGGGGAGGCTCAACATCAGGAGCGTCGTCGCTACGGGGGTCGGGGACTACCTCCCTCCGCTGAAGAGGAGGCTGGCAGGGCTGGCGGGAGTGAGGGATGTCCAGCGGCCGGATACCGTGGACTTCGTCCAGCTGGTCCGCTCCAACCGGCCAATCGCCGAATACGCGAAGGTCGACCCCGTCAACGACCTCGCGGTGCTTCAGTACACGGGGGGGACGACAGGGATCTCCAAGGGAGCAATGCTCACCCACTACAACCTCGTGTCCAACGCGGTCTACGGAATGAATCTGTTCCCGATTAGCGAGCAAGACGTCTCTCTCTGTGTACTCCCGCTCTACCATATCTACGGACTCACCGTCACCATGCTCGCCCCCATGGCTGCCGGGGCCTCCTTGGTCCTCCTCCCCAGCTTCCATGTGGAAGAAGTCATGAAGACGATACAGGGCCAGAAGGTGACCATCTTCTCCGGGGCGCCGGCCATGTACATAGCGATCAACAGCAAACCAGAGGCAAGGAAGTACAACCTGAGGTCGGTCCGCGCCTGCCTTTCCGGAGGCGCCGCCCTCCCTCCCGCAGTCAGGAAGAAGTTCATCGAGTTGACCGGCGCGAGCCTGGTGGAGGGGTACGGGCTCTCTGAGACTAGCCCTGTGACCCACTGCAACCCGGTAAGCGGAGGCGAGGTGAAGGACGGTTCTATCGGGCCGCCGTTCATGGAGACTGACGCGAAGATAGTAGACTTGGCGGACAGGAACAAGGTGCTCGGCACAGGGGAGGTCGGCGAGCTGGCGGTAAGGGGGCCGCAGGTGATGAAGGGATATTGGAACCAGAAGGACGAGACGGAGGCGGTCTTGAAGGACGGGTGGTTCCTGACCGGAGATATCGCGAAGATGGACCCAGACGGGTACTTCTACATCGTGGACAGGAAGAAGGACATGGTGAACGTCGGGGGCCTCAAGGTCTATCCCAGGGAAGTAGAAGACGTCCTCTTCGAGCACCCCGACATAAAGGAGGCAGGGGTCATAGGCGTCCCTGACGCCTTCAGCGGAGAGGCAGTCAAGGCGTTCGTAGTGCTGAAGGACCCGTCGAAGAAGATGACCCAGGAGGAGGTGGTCGAGTTCTGTCAGGGGAAGCTGGCCAGGTTCAAGGTCCCGAAGGAGGTGGAGTTCGTCCAGGAACTCCCGAAGACGCTCATAGGAAAGGTGCTCCGGAGGAAGCTCCGAGAGCTCAGACCTTCACAACCATAGAGACCGCGTTGCCGCCGCCGAGGCAGAGGGTCGCCAGCCCTGTCTTCCCTCCCCTCCTCTTCAGGCCGTATATCAAAGTCGTCAGCACCCTCGCCCCGCTCGCTCCTATTGGATGGCCCAGGGCCACGGCGCCTCCCCAGACGTTGAACCGCGATTCGTCCACCCCGAGCGCCCTCCGGACTGCGATCGAGGCGGTCGAATAGGCCTCGTTGTGCTCGAAGATGTCTATGTCCTCCACTTCGAGCTTGACCTCCTTGAGCAGCGCCCTGGTGGTAGGGATAGGCGCCTCCATCACCCTGGCGGGCTCCAGCCCCCCAGTGGCATACCCTGTGATCCTGGCCAGAGGCTTCACTCCCAGCCTGTCCGCAGCTTCTTCCGACGCGACGACGAGGGCTGAGGCGCCGTCGCTGAGCTGAGACGAGTTCCCCGCGGTGAGAATCCCGCCCGGCTTGAACACAGGCTTCAGGCCGGCGAGCTTCTCGATCGTCGTGTCCCCGCGGATGCATTCGTCCTTGGAGAACTCCGCTACCTCCCCGTCCTCTCTCTTTATCTTCACCTTCGCTATCTCAGCTTCAAAGTCTCCTGCCCGCGACGCCTTCGCTGCTTTCATATGGCTCGACAGCGCGAACTCGTCCGCCTCCCTCCTGCCGATCTTGAACCGCTTGGCTACGAGCTCCCCGGTGACCCCCATGTGGTAGTTGTGGTAAGCGTCCCAGAGCCCGTCCGCTATCATACCGTCGAGGAGCCTCGCGTCGCCGAACTTCGTCCCCCAGCGGACCCCCTTTGCTAGGTAGGGCGCGTTGCTCATGTTCTCCATCCCTCCTGCCACCACCACTTCGCAGTCCCCTGCCTTCACGGACTGCGCGGCGAGCATCACAGCCTTCAGCCCCGAGCCGCACACCTTGTTCACAGTGAACGACCCGACTTCGAAAGGGACCTTGGCGTGGATCGCAGCCTGTCTGGCCGGATTCTGGCCCAGCCCCGCCGAGACCACGTTCCCCATCACGACCTCATCCACTTCTTCGGGGGCGACCTTCGCCCTCTTCATGGCCTCCTCGATCGCGAGCGCGCCGAGTTCGGTGGCAGGAACGCCGACGAGGCTCCTACCGAACTTTCCGATGGGGGTCCTGCAGGCGGATATTATCACAGGGTCGGGCATATCCCTCCGCTCCGTCTAGGTCGGGTAATAAACGACGCCCGTCCGGGAGAGCGCTTTCCCTATATACAATCGCGGAAGGGCCCAAGTCCAGGATGAAACCCCAGAGCAAGATTTGGATGGACGGTAAGCTTGTCCCCTGGGACGACGCCAAGATACACGTCCTGACCCATGGGCTGCACTATGGGATGGCCATCTTCGAAGGCGTCAGAGCCTTCGAAACCCCCAACGGAACGGCGATCTTCAGGCTGGGGGGGCACGTCGAGCGCTTCTTGAACAGCGCCAAGATATACAGGATGGACCTGGGGTACTCGGCAAAGGAGATCACAGACGCGTGCATCGAGCTCGTCAGGAGCAACCCGGCGAAGGAGTGTTACATCCGCCCTATCGCTTTCACCTCTTACGGTGAGATGGGGCTCAACCCCCTCACCAGCAAGATCTCCGTAGCCATCGCCTCCTTTGAGTGGGGGGCTTACCTGGGGGACACTTCGAAGAAGGGGGTCCGGGCGACAGTCTCGAGCTGGGTGAGAATCGACTCGAGGGCCATGCCTGTCCAGGCGAAGTGCGCCGCCAACTATGCCAACTCCGCCCTAGCGAAGATGCAGGCCCTTTCCGCCGGGTACGACGAAGCGATCCTCCTGAACTCCAATGGGATGGTGGCCGAGGGGCCCGGAGAGAACATATTCAGGGTGAAAGACGGGATCCTGAGCACCCCCCCGGCGAGTTCGGGGATACTCAGGGGGATTACGAGAGACACGGTGATTCAGTTCGCCAAGGACGAAAAGATCACGTTCTACAGGAACGACGCCACGAAGGAGGAGCTTTACACCTCGGACGAGGTGTTCTTCACCGGGACAGCAGCCGGGATAGCCAAGGTGAGCGAGGTAGACGGCAGGAAGATCGGGGACAACGGGACCCCGGTGACCGACAGGCTTGCCAAGCTCTACGACCGAGCCGTCCACGGAAGGATAAAGCGCTACTCGAAGTGGCTTACGCCAGTGCGGCCCTGAGGCTCACGTCACTTCTTGGCTTTCGGCTCTGCAGGCACGAAATGGACGTCTGAGACCAGATACTTCGGCGCCTTCCTGAACACCGCTTTGACTTTCATGCCGATGTAGATGTCCCTCTCCTCCGCCCCCTTCAGTCTCGAAAGGAAGAGGGTGTCCACCCCGTCAAACTCGACGAGTGCCAGGTTGAAGGGGGTCTCTTTCAAGAACTCCTCGCTCCCGAAGTAGCAGGTCGTCCATGAGTGCACCCTCCCCTCGAGCGGGAGTTCGGACCACTCCGTCTCCGACCCGCACTCCATGCAGTGGCTGCGGGGTGTGGCGTACCTGTAGTGGCACTTCTTGCACTCGCTCCCCATGAGCTTCCCCTCGGCAAGCCCAAGGAAGAATGGGGTGTCCTCGGCATAGCTATGGATGTAGTTGATGTTGTATGGCGAAAGGACGACGAGGTCGTGGGTCCCCGCCGGGTTCTCATAGATGGCGGCGCCTTTCTTGTTGACCTCCTTCATCACGTCCCTAAACTTCCTGAACTTCCTTATCCCAGGCATCTTACGCCCTCTCCATTATCGTAGCCGTCACCGAGCTCCCTGTCCCTGCATGCGAGTGGATGAGCCCCCTCTTCGCGTCCTTGATCTGGAGGGTGTCGTCCCCGAAGTGCTTCCCGATGGTCCCCTGCAGCTGCCAGAGGGCGAACACCCCCTGCATGATCCCTGTGGCGCCGACCGGGTGGCCGCAGGCGATCAGCCCTCCGGACGGGTTGACAGGCATGGTGCCCTTGTGAGGGAGGTCGAGTCCGTAGTCTGTCCCTTCGAGGAAGGGGTGCCCCTGGTCGACGAAGTCGTACCCTTCGCCGTACCTGCAGAGCCCTATGTCCTCGTAGGTCTGAATCTCAGAGCTTGAGTAGGCGTCGTGGAGTTCTACGAAGTCGAGCTCTCCTTTCGGGTTTGTGATCCCGGCGTTCTTGTATGCTTCCAGGGCGGCGGTCCTGCCGGCCCTGAACGAGTGGACGCCGGGGTACTTCAGGGACACGTAGTCGTCCGCTCTTTCCCAGGAGAAGAGGGGGACCTTCCCGTGGGGCCTGTCGGCGAGCCTCATCGTGTCAGTGCCGCAACCGACCCCCTTTATCAGGACGGGCCTGTCGGTGTACTTGAAAGCGACGTCCTCAGACGCCAAGATCACAACGGCCGCGCCGTCGCTCATGGTGCAGATGGAGGGCCTGTTCAGGGGGAACGCGATCATCTCCCTCCCCATCGCCTCCTTCATCGTCAGCTTTTCGGGGTACTGAGAGTAGGGGTTGTGGAGGGCGTTCACATGGTTTTTCACGGACACCATCGCCATCACCCTCTTCGCCTCCTCGGTGGCGGCTCTCTGCGCCTTCCTCTCGTCCTTGATGTCAGCAAACTTCCGCTTCCTGAGGTATTCGTAGATGTGCCTCTGGACCATCAGCGCATAGTATCCTGTGTAGAAACCTCCCACCGGATAGTCGAAGTTGGTGTCGGAAGCCAGGGCGATGAACTCGTTACCCTTCCAGGTCTCCACGTGCGACATCGTCTCGAACCCTGCGACCAGGCAGACGTCATTCCTGCCGCTCGCGACTGTCTCCCACCCCGCCTGTATCGCCTGCCCTCCGGTCGCCCCTCCCCATTCGACCCTCCTCGAGTCCTTGGGGTTCAGGCCAAGGTAGTCCTGCACCATAGAGGCAGCCTTCAGCTGTCTCGCAAAGTGGTCGGAGAAGTATGATATCCTGCTGCTCTCGATCTCCGACGCCCTCAGGTCTGGGACGTCCTTCATGGCATAGTCGAAGGCCCGCTTCACCATAAGTCTGAAGTCCATATCCGGGTGGGCTTTGGCGAACTTCGTGACCCCACCGGAAATGACGTACACCTTCCTCTGGCTGGTCACGCATCTCCCCCCTTAGGGCCGGGTATTAATTTTCTGCCTAGGCCGGCCTGTCCTTTCGGGCCCCCGCGCCGACCCCGACCCCTTTCTCCCTCGCGAGCTCCAAGAAACGGTCTACCGAAGCAGGGTCTGCCAGCGAGCCCCTGTTGAGGACGTCGTCAGGGCGCGCCCCGGTCAGGATCCTCTTTATCGGGACCTCGAGCTTCTTGCCGTTGAGCGTCCTCGGGATGGCTGGGACGGCGACCACCCTGTCAGGGAGGTACCTAGGCGAGAGGTCGGTCCTGATCTGGTTCTTTATCCTAGAGAGCAGGGCGTCGTCGAGGCTTACCCCTTCCTTGAGAGATACGAAGAGGACCATCTCCTCGGAGGCTCCGCCGGGGACGTCGACCGCCAGAGAGTCGGAGACCTCGGGGACCTTCTCTACCGCCCTGTAGATTTCGCTCGTCCCTATCCTGACGCCGAGCTTCTTGATGGTAGCATCAGAACGCCCATAGATCACGCAGGTCCCCCTCCCAGTGATCTTGATCCAGTCGCCATGCCTCCAGACCCCCGGGAACATCCCGAAGTAGCTCTCACGATACTTGGTTCCGTCTTCATCCCCCCAGAAGCAGACGGGCATGCTAGGCATCGGCTCGGTTATCACCAGCTCCCCTACCTTCCCGACGACCGGGTTCCCGCCTTCGTCGAAGGCCTGGACGCTTGCGCCGAGCGCCCTGCACTGCAGCTCCCCTGAGTAGACCGGGAGGGTGGGGGAGCCTGTGACGAAGGCTGTGCAGAGGTCGGTCCCACCGCTCAGAGATTCGAGCCAGACATCGTCCTTGACCTTCGAGTAGACCCACTCGAAAGAGTCCGGGGAGAGCGGCGATCCGGTGGACCCTATGCCTCTGAGCGATTTCAGTGCGAAACCGCTTCGCGGTTCGACCCCGGCTCTCATGTTGGCCGACAGGTAGGCTGCGCTCGTCCCCATGTAAGTCGTCTTCGTCTCTTCCACGATCTTCCAGAGGGAGTCGGGGCGGGGCCACGAGGGGTGCCCAGAATAGAGTACCAGCGTCGCTCCCAGGAGGAGGCCCCCCATCAGGTAGTTCCACATCATCCACCCTGTCGTCGTGTACCAGAAGAACCGGTCCCCTTCCCTGACGTCGTTGTGCAGGGCCACGGACTTCAGGAGCTCGACTAGAATCCCTCCCTGGGAGTGCACCAGAGCCTTGGGCAGGCCTGTGGTCCCCGAAGAGTAGAGGACCCAAAGCGGATGGTCAAAGGGGACGAACGCATACTCGAACTCCGACCTTCCTTCTACCGCCCCGTCCCAGTCTATGGTTCCGGGCACACCTTTCCCCTTGCTCCCTCCGGATACTCCTATGACCTCCCGTATGCTGGGGACCGCCTTCCTGACCGCCGCCACATCCTCTGCCCTGTCTATCCACTTCCCTCCGTAGCTGTATCCGTCCGCGGCGATGAGCACCTTCGGTCCTATCTGGCCGAAGCGGTCCACGACAGACTGCGGTCCGAATTCCAGCGGACAGCTCGACCAGACCGCCCCGATGCTCGCCGAAGCCAGCAAGCCTATGACCGCCTCGGGGCCGTTCTGGAGGTACGCAGCGACCCTATCCCCTCTCCCCACTCCAAGCTCCACCAGTTTTGCCGCAAGGGAGGCAGCCTTCCTCTCGAGGTCGGCCCACCCCAACGACTTCGCCGACCCTCTTTCCACCGTGAAGACGAGCGCATCGCCCTCCCGCTTCTTCGCGAAGACCCTTTCGGTGAAGTTCACCTCGGCGCCTTCGAACCACTTCGCGCCGGGCATCTTCCTCTCGGGGAGCACGGGATAGTCCGCTTCTGCTACCTCGAAGTACTTCCAGACGGACCCCCAGAACCCCTCCAGGTCCTCCACCGACCACCGCCAGAGGTCCCCATACCCCTGGAAGGGCTGCCCCTTCCTCTCCAGCCACTTGAGATAACTGTACATGTTCGTCCTCCTCGCTGAGGACGGGGCCGGCTCCCAGAGGAGGTCTCCTTCCGGCATAGGCGACCCGACCGCAAGGGCCGATATAAGCGGCGACCCGGTCGGTCTGACTCTGCCAGACGTTTCCGGCGTCTATGTCACAGGCCTGACTATGAATATCGCGATGTCCCAGATGAGGTGACTGACGAAGCTCGCCTGCTTCCCTCCGCCGTAACGGAACGTGAGCCCCCAGGCAAGGTCGGTGACGAAAGTCGCCCCGACCCAGAGCGGGTTCAGGCTGATGGCATGGATCCCCGCGTCGAAGAGCGCCACGACAAAGGCACTTGCGGTCCCGAACCTGGGGGTGAGCTTCTGCTGAAGGACCCCCCTGAAGAACGACTCGAACCCTGCGGCGTCGGAGAGGAGGACGGCGACCTGCAGATACGACGGCGTGGACGAGGAGGTGATGAGGGCGTATATCGACGCCTCGTCTGCGGCCGTCATGCCGAACGGGTGGAAGGCCGAGATGCCTGCGGCGCCGGCGACGAAGATCAGGTACAGGAGCAGCGCCGACAGGAGGCCCGCGGCCACCGCCCTGGCGCTGGCCTTCCTTGAGGTCCCGAGCGCGCCGAGAGAGTAGGCAGAGGCGACCATGCACCCTGTGGCAAGGAAGGTGGCAGCGACGAAGTATCCTGGCGGAACCGTGAAGAGGACCGCCATGGATAACACCACCGCGGCCGTCCCGACGACGAGCCTGGATGCCAGGGCCAACCCCCGTGCCGCGGGGGTTCCCGTTAAAGCCGTTCGGCAGGTGCTACCGTAAATACCTGACTTGGCTGCACGACTACATGGACGCCAAGACCGCGTTCATCTCCATGAGGCCCTGGTCCTTCACCATGACGTTCTCTTCGGTGACCATGGGGACCCTCGTGGCGGCGCTCTCCGGCCGGTTCAACCTGCCGTACTATCTGGTCGCGCTTGGCGGCATGGTGGCGTTCCATGGGGCGACGAACGTCCTGAACGACTTCTTCGACGTGAAGCACGGGGTGGACAGAGAGGGCGCTCCCACCACCAGGTACAGGCCCCACCCGGCGGCCTTCGGCCAGGCTCCCCTCTCCAGCGTGCTGACCCTCTCTCTGGCCCTCTACTTGGTCACCCTTGCTGCGGCCTCGTACCTCGCCCTGGCCACGAACCTATGGGTGCTCGTCGTAGTGGGGGTAGGCTTGGCAGGGAGCGTGCTATACACCGCTGACCCTGTCGTCCTCAAAGCCCGGGCCCTGGGGGAAGCAACGGTTTTCGTGATGTGGGGGGTCCTGATCCCCCTCGGTTCCTACGTCGTCCAGACCGGGACGGTCTCCCTGGCACCGGCGGTCGCCTCGGTTCCCATCGGGATCTTCGTCGCTCTCGTCCTCCTCGCCAATAACATAAGGGACATAGGGTACGACGGGTCGGTGAAGACCAGGACCCTGGCGGTGGTCTTGGGTGCGAAGAGGGCCGAGAGACTCTACGCCTTTCTCCTCGGGCTCGCCTACGTGGTGGTGGCCGCGGGGGTAGCGGTCCAGCTGCTCCCTGTTTGGTCCGTACTGGTCTTCCTCACCGTGCCGGGAGCGAGAGGGCTCATAGCGATGCTCAAAGGAGACGTCCCTGACAACGCGGACCCGAGGACGGCCGCGCTGGCTCTCCAGTTCTCGCTCATCTACATGGTGTCGCTGGCCTTGGCCATCTTCTTCCCGCTTGTCCTGCCGGCTTAGCGGAAGGCCGTCGCGAGTTCCCTCATCGCGTACCCCACGTCTCCTATGGGCATGGCGATGGGAAGGGTGACACCGGACCTCTCGTACTCCTTCAGCCTGTCCAGGGCCTGGTCGCCGGTCCCCGTGATGGTGAGCGCCTCGACTGTTTCCTCCGGTATCAGCCTCTTGGCCTCGGCCACGTCTCCCCTCCTCCAGGCGTCTTTCATCGGGGACAGCTTCTCCTCTCCTATTCCGTAGGGGGCGAGGATCTCAGGCTCGACGACCTCGGCCAGCTGGTACGCGAAGAAGTAGTAGTCCCTCACGACCTGGACGGCCTTGGCATGGTCGGGAGCGAGGGAGGTGAGCATATAGGAGGCGCGCTCGACCCGCCTCCCGCTCCTGGCCTCACCGCGCTTGACGTTGTCGACCATCCGCCCCGTCCCCCAGGCGGTGTTCAGAGCCGGGGAAAGAATCACCCCGTCTGCCACGGTGGCTGCCAGCGCCTGGATCTTCGGGGAGAGCGACGCTATGAATATGGGGACTCTCCCGCTCGGCTTGAACCCCAGGGTGAGGCCGTGGACCTGGAAGAACTCGCCGTCGAAGTCCACGTTGTCCCCAGACCAGACGAGCTTCACCACTTCGACGTACTCCTTGATCCTCTGAAGGGGTCTGGCCTTCTCTACCGGGAATATCTGTCCGCCTATGAGGGGGATTGTCGGGAAGCTCCCCAGCCCGAGGCCAAGGGTCACCCTCCCCCCTGATGACTCCGACAGCGTGGCGAAGGTGGTCGCAGCGGTAACCGGGTGCCTCGTGAACGTGTTGATCACCCCTGACCCGAGGCCGACCCTCTTCGTCCCTGCCGCCATGCAGGAAAGATACGTCACCACGTCTCGCTGGAAGAGCGATTCATGCATCCAGATCGAGTCGAATCCAAGGGCTTCCGCCGTGGCGGCCGTCGCGACTGCGTCCTGAATGGTGAGCACTGGGTTGAAGCCCAGCCCCAGTCTCATTTCCGAGGTTGCCCTCGGGGAGGCGCTTTAAGGGTTGCAGCCCTATGCGACGCGGAGCAGTCCGAGGACGCTCCCCGCCTCCTTCTCATCTTCCAGTGCCCAGAGGCGCTTCAGGACCCTCCTTGCCCGGTGCCCATCGATGTGCCTCCCCACCAGTCGCAGGAACTTCGCCTCGATGTCGTCCTTCGTCATCGGGTTCGCCGGATGCCCCTTGGGGAGGTCCACCTGGGCCGTCTCCTTCCCTCCCCCGGCGAACGACACTGTGATTCTGTTCGCCATCCCCCTGTCGGGGTATAACGAAGTCAACGTGAGGTCCTCCACCACCTTGACCTTCGCCATGAGAGCGAGGGTCCGGGGATCCCTCAGGTTGGCCGAAGAGTAGGTCGAGTTGTCGACCCTCCCATCCAGCAGGGCCTTGGCCACCATGTAGGGGAGGCTGTGGTCTGCGGTCTCCTTGGTCTTCGGGGCCCACTTCTCGGGGTCCCTTCCAAGGATGGTGTACGCCGCTTCGTGGGTCTGGATCAGGACCGACTCGGCCCTTCGCACGTCCCCCTGCCTCTTCCTGATCTCTAAGGCGGCCCAGATGGCGGACTGGGCATGATACTCGGCGGGCCAGTACTTTACATACGTCCCGTTGACTTTGTACCTCCCCTTCCTCCCGCCGAACTCTTCTGTGTTGACCTCGAAAGGCCCCGACACCTGCCTGAAGAACCCCATCTCTCCTTCGAAGATGGGAGAAGGGCCCGTTATCCCCTCTCTGGCGAGGGAGGCGGCGAAGACTCCGTTCCTTGCCGCGTTGGCGAAGGAGGCGCCCTTCCACATAGAAAGCTCTCCTGCCCTTACCTGCCTCATCGCTATGTGCCCGTTGAGCGCGAGGTTGACCGCCTGGGTCGCCTTCGCCAAGGGGAGGTTCATCAGCTTCGACGCGGCCAGGGAGGAGGAGACCAGGCCGTAGTTCACGTGGTCCCATCCCCTGTGCCTTATGTCAGCCGCATCGCAAAGCCTGCACTGCACCTCGTACGCCGCGACGGCCGCGGCCACGAACTCCTTCCCGGTCGACCCCTCCGCCTCCGCGACGGCGAAGCAGGGCGCCAGGTTGTCGCTGGGGTGCGCCGGCTCCTTCGAAAGGTACGTGTCGTTGTAGTCGAAATAGCGGATCATGAAACCGTTCACGAACGTGGCCAAGTCTGGAGACGACCTGCTCCCGGTCCCCAGGATCCTGGACTCCCCTCCGCTCCTCAGTTTGAGCGCGGAGCGCCGGGCCATCTCGACAGGTCCCTCCCCGAACGCTCCCAGGGCACAGCCGAGGGCGTCCACGACCCTGGCCTTCATCTCTTTCACTGTCGTGGAGTCGAGGCTCCTGAACTCTGTAGATAGGGCGTACTTCGCCAACCGCTCAGCCAGGTCCATGGGGGCCGGCCGGTCGTGTGAGCTTTTAGGAATTCTCATGTATTCGGACTAACCATTAAATCTCGCCGAAAGTCGGCGCCGTAAGGCGTTCCCTCTTGGCGATATACAGCGCAGAACACAGGAGGCTCATGCGCATGCTTCACCCGGCGGACCACCAGGACTACTCCGAGGTCCTTTCGTCGCTGGGAGCTTTCATGGAGAAGGAGGTCCTCCCCCTATCCCCGAAGCTCGACAGCGGAGAGGCGTCCATCGCGGCGCCTCGGAGGGCGCTGTTCGAGCAGGGGATGAGCCGGATCCCCTTCCCTGCCGAATACGGCGGGCTCGGACTTCCCTTCTCGGTCTATGCCATGGCCGTCGAGCTCCTGGGCACGGCTGACGCATCCATGGCCCTGAGCGTCGAGATACACAACGCCGTGGCCGAGGGGGTGCTGAAATTCGGAAACAAGGCCCAGAAGGAAGGGAGGCTGGAGGGGCTGCTCACGGGGAAGACGCTGGCGTCCTTCGCGCTCACCGAGCCCGCCTCCGGGTCCGACGCAGGGACGATGGCCACAAGCGCGGAGAGGAAGGCCGGAGAGTTCGTCATCAACGGATCCAAGATGTTCATCACCAACGCCGGGGAGGCGGATGTCTATCTCGTCTTCGCGAAGACAAAGAAGGGGCCGTCCTGCTTCATCCTCGACGCGCCAGCAAAGGGACTGACGTTCGGCCAGGAGCTCAAGAAGCTAGGAATGAAGGGCTCGAAGACCCACGAAGTGATATTCAGCGGCTGCACCGTGCCGGAGGAGAACCTGGTCGGTGAGGAAGGGAAGGGAGCCGACTACGCGAAGGAAATCCTCCACGGCGCCAGGATAGTGGTGGCGGCGCTCAACGTCGGAATCTCCAGGCTCGCCTATGACAAGTCGCTGGCATACGCCAAGGAGAGGAAGGCCTTCGGCAGGTCGATTTCGGAGTTCCAACTCGTCAGGGCGAAGGTCGCAGACATGAAGACGGGGATCGACGCCGCGAGGCTCCTCTATCTCTACGCCTCCAGGGTCAAGGAGATGGGCGACGACTTCGCCTCTGAGGCGTCCCAGGCCAAGGTCCTGGCGACCGAGACGTCATTGAGGGTCTGCGACGACGCCATCCAGATTCACGGCGGCTATGGATACACCACCGACGACCTTCACCGGCACTGGAGGGACGCAAGGCTCCTTACCATAGGCGAAGGCACGTCAGAGGTGCTCCGCATGCTGATAGCGAAGCGGGAGATGGCGAGAGAATCGTGAAGATAGCGGTCTGCGTCAAGCATGCGGTCGACGAGGCGGAGCTGAAGACGGACCCCTCCGGACGGCCCGTCCTTGCCGGGGCGGTAAGCCGCATGAGCGCCTTCGACAAGAACGCCGTGGAGGAGGGGCTCCGGCTGAGGGCGGCCCACCAGGGGGAGGTGGTTGTGTTCACCGTGGGGCCCGCCGACTCGAAGAAGACGATGAAGGAGGCGCTTGCCATGGGGGCTGACCGGGGGGTCCTGGTGGTCGCAGACACGGCCGCCATCGACACGATGCGGACCGCTGGCCTTCTCGCAGCCGCCATCAGGAGGGCGGGCCCGTTCGACCTTGTCCTCTGCTCGGAAGGGTCGTCTGACACCTACAGCGGGCAGGTCCCGCCGATGCTGGGGGAGCTTCTGGGGGCTGCCTTTGTGGGGTACGCCCGAAAGTTCGAGGTCAGCGGTCAGCTGGTGAGGGTGGAGCGTTCGCTCGAAGACAGCGTCGAGAGGGTAGAGGCGCCCCTTCCTCTGGTCGCGTCCGTGGTCAGCGAGATCAACGAGCCCCGCTACCCGACACTCATACAGATCATGCAGGCAGGAAAGAAGCCCCTGGAAGAGCTCAGCGGGGACCAGCTCCTACCGCATGGGGAGTACAGAGAGGCATCGGTCGTTTCCATGTCCGTCCAGCAGTCGGCGAGGAAGCGCGTCCTCATCGAAGGGAGCCCTGACGAAGCCGCAGCCAAGCTCCTCGACGCCCTTACCAAAGAGGGGGTGCTCGCGAAATGAGCCCCGCAGTCTGGGCCTATTCCGAGAACGAGGGGGTCTCGAACGAGGTCGCCTCCGCTGCGGTGGAAGTGGCGGAGGGGGCTTCAGCCGAAGCGGTGGTGGTCGAGATAGGCGCCCTCCGCGAGGGCGCGAGGTCCCCGGGGGCCAAGCTGCTCCTGAAAGGGCCGGCTTCTCCGCAGGTTTCCCCTGAGGTGGCTGCCGAGGCGCTGGCGAGGGCGGCGAAGCAGGCGGCTCCGATGGCGATCCTAATCGGCGCGACGAGGAACGGCAGAGAGGCGGCGTCGAGGCTCGCCGCGAAGCTCTCAGTGGGGTGCCTCTCCGATGGGTCGAAGCTCGGCACCGACGGCAGCACCCTGACCGCCGAGCGCAACGTCTTCGCCGGGAAGGTCGTGGCGAAGCTGAGCTGTCCCCTCCCCGCGGTCGCGACGGTCAAAGTGGGGCACTACGCCAGGGCAGACGCTGCGCCGGGGGAGACCAGGGAGGTGGACGTCGGTCCGATCCAGCCGCTAGTCAGGGTGGTCGGAAGGGAGAAGAAGGCGGCCGGCGCCGTGGACTTGAGGTCGGCAAAGGTCATAGTTTCCGCGGGGAGGGGGGTGAAGAAGAAGGAAGACCTCCCGCTGCTCGAAGAGCTCGCGAAGGATATGCATGGTGCCCTCGGCTGCTCGAGACCCCTCTCGTCAGACCTGGGCTGGCTGCCTGAAGAATACCACATAGGGCTGACCGGAGTCACAGTCAGGCCCGACCTCTATCTTGCGGTGGGAATCTCGGGGCAGCTCCAGCACATCGCGGGGATCAAGGACTCCAAGATAGTGGCGGCCATCAACACGGACAAGGACGCCCCCATCTTCCAGGCCTCCGACTACGGGGTCGTCGGGGACCTGTACCAGTTGGTCCCTGCCCTGCGGAAGGCGCTGGCTGCCAGGCGCTGATGCTCCGCCGCCGGGAGACATCCTTTAGTGCCTGAGGGAGCCGGCCGTGATACATGGCGGCGCTCGACTTCGGTTACCTGACTGTCTACCTCCTCTCTCTGGCGAGCGTCGTCTTCGCGGGCCTCATGGTGGTGCGCCGCTCCAAGGCGACCTCAGTCAGCATCGGCCCAAGGCGGCTTCTGGGTCTAGCCAAAGACGAGACCCGCAGGCTGATGTCAGGGGACCCGGTCTTCCTGATGCACCTTTCGATAGCCTTGGGCATCGGAGTGACGATAGCCAACGCGGTCATGGACCCCGGGATGGGATACCTCTACCCCCTGAAGGTCCTGTTCTTGGTGGTCTCTGTCCCTCTGACCGCGGGGCTCATAGCTTCCTTCGTCTGGCGGGTCCAGGTGTACTCCAGGAGCAAGAAGGAAGAGAGGAAGCTGGGGGCGTCAGGGAAGTTCACATCTGCCTCCACCTTCCTCCAGGTCGTCCTCATGCTCGCGATAGGGCTGACCACCTCGGAACTTGTCCTCCTCTGGTTCCCGTCGATGGTCTATGCAGACCTGCTGCTGGGCGCGCTCAGGAACTCCCTGGTTGCTGTCTACTACAGCAGGCCGAGCGTCAACCTGGTGGGAGGGTTCGACAGGCCGCTGTCGGCGCTCAAGACCCCGTTCAACCTGGCCGACGTGATGTCGGGGAAGACAGACGCTTCCCAGATCAGCGTGGGGGTGAGCAAAGTCTCAGAGTTCGACCGCTCCCAGCGCCTCACGTTCGATTCGTGCGTCGAGATCGGAGCGTGCGAGGCCGCCTGCCCGGCCACTGCCGCCGGCCGCCCCCTGTCACCCCGGGTGCTCGTGAGGAAAGTGAGTCTGCTGGCCCGCGGTCCGGATGCCGGAGCCAGTCCTTTCAGCGCCGTCGGGGAGGACGAGCTCTGGTCCTGCACTTCCTGCGGCGCCTGCATGGCCAGCTGCCCTGTAAGCGTCAAGCACCTCGACATAATCTACGAGCTAAGGCGGGACCTGGTCACGAAAGGGAAGGTGGACAAGGAGAAGGCCGCCCTGCTGGAGAACCTGGCCCAGAGCCAGAACCCCTACGGGTTGAAGAACGCGAGCAGGGCGGACTGGGCCCGGGAGGTCGGGGTCGGCACACTGGCCTCAGAGCCAGGGGCGGAATACCTCTACTGGGTCGGGTGCATCTCGTCCTTCGACCAGAGGGCGCAGAGGATAGCCAGGGCGCTTTCGAAGATACTCAGGCAGGCAGGGGTCTCCTTCGCGATACTCGGGGGGGAGGAGATGTGCGTGGGGGACCCAGCCCGACGTCTGGGGGAAGAGGGGAGGTACCAGGAGCTTGCCCTGCAGAACATCGAGAAGCTCAACTCCTACGGGGTGAGAAAGATAATCGCCACCTGCCCCCACTGCTACAACACGCTCAAGAACGAGTATCCCCAGTTTGGCGGGAACTACGACGTCGTGTACCACACGCAGCTCATCTCAGACCTCATCCGGGAAGGGAAGGTGAAGGTCCCCCCGGAGAAGGTCCAAAGCATCTCTGTGACCCTGCACGACGCCTGCTATGCTTCGAGGTACAACAGCGTGTTCGACGAGCCCAGGGAGATCCTGGGCGCCACCGTCTCGGACGTCAGAGAGATGGGTAGGAGGAAGGAGAAAACTTTCTGCTGCGGGGCAGGAGGCTCCAACTACTGGTACAAGGTCCCCCAGCAGAAGTCGATAGCCGGGATAAGGGCCGAGGAGGCCTCCGAGACCGGCGCGAAGACGGTGGCGACCGAGTGCCCGTTCTGCCTTTCCATGCTGGACGACGCCACTAAGGTGGCGGAAACCGGGATGGACGTGCGTGACGTGGCAGAGATAGTGGCCGACTGCATCTCCTGACACCCCGGGCTAGGCGCTCCTGAGCACTTTGCCCCCTCCCGCCGGGAGCGCCCTCTGCACCTCCTCTATTGTCACGGCCCGCTGCACCTCCGGGCCCTCGAACTTCTTGAGGACCTTCTTCGCAGTCTCCGACCCCTTTTCGTTGTGCGGCCTTAGGACCACGTAGTGAGGGCACCTCAGTTTCACCGCCCCCTCGGGCCCCCCCATGACGCGCCCGTCTCCGTCCATCCCCAAGGCGACCTCGACTAGGACCTTGGAGACGAAGTTCTTCTTCCCCTTGATCGCGAAGCTGCCTCTGGGGAGATACTCTCCGCTGGGCGCTGACGAGCTGACCTGGTCAGGCCCGACCCAGTAGGCGTCCGCCGACCCCAGCCCTGTCTTCCAGGCGCTGCTGAAAGCGACCGTGGCCTGGGCGACCTCCTTGACCTCCTCTTCCGTCTGCGCCGCTCCCCCTTTCAGGATGAAGAATGGGGAACCGAAGAGGTCAGCGTGAAACACCGTGTCCTTCTCCTCCAGGTGCCTGCCGAGAAGGTAGGCGTTGGTCTGCGCATCCCTCCCTCCGACGGCCAGCTTCCCTCCGCTGGTAACGAACCACCTGAACTTCTCGTACCACTCCCCCCTCGCCCTCGAGAGCCGCCTCGCGTCTGGTTTCCTGACAGGGCCTGCCCGGGCCGCTCTCTTTTCGAGCTTTGTCGCAGCCTCCAGGTCGTTGGCGGACTTCGCTTCGAGCTCCTTCGCCCGGTCGTAGAGCGCGGACGCGGCGGCGGCAGGAGATGACAGGGGCTTCGCCGGCTTCAGGCCGGCGCCTTCCACCTGCCTGACCGCTTCCTCTACCGTCGCGGACCTTGCGGCCACGGCGGCGCCCCTCGCCCTCGCAGCGTCAGCCAGTAGAGCATCAGACTCGCGCCTCAGCTTGGCGGCGGTCGCAAGGAGCTCCAAGCGCTTCGACTCCTCAGGTCCGGGCTCGGGGGTGGCCTCGGTCGCCTCCCTGAGGAGGAGGGAGTCGCAGAGTTCCGACATCGTCCGCGCCTGGGTCTTCACGCTCAGCCCCTGGGGAGGGAACGCGTAGATTTCGTCGCCGTCGGAGGTCGCGCAGACGCAGGGCTTGGGAGAGTCGCGAGCCTCCGAGACCATCCCTGACAGGACCGCCGCCATCTCCTCTTCTCTGCCTGCAAGGGAGGCGGAAGGCGCGCCTTCTTCTGTCCCAAGCCTCCGAAGCGCCTCGGCGACGTACTTCCTCGGAAGCGCCACGTGCCTCCCGATCGCCTTACCCAGCGTCGGCTCTTTGGCGAGGATCTCCCTGGCTTCGCCCGGGCCGACGTCTAGGGGGCTGATCCTCCCCTGTTTCGGCGGGGTGTAGTTCACCCCCTTCGCCACGACCCTCGACTTCGCCCGGACATCGTGCTGTGCCAGGGCGACCTTTCCCTCGGCGTCGAGGACGACGATGTTACCCGGCGGCATCATCTCTATCATCACCTTCCGACTTTCCCTCCCCTGAAAGTCCAGCTCGAAGACCCTGTCAAGGCCGAGCTGAGAGGACCCCGTGAACCGCGCCCTTTCGAGCTCCGACCTCAGCCTTGAGGTGAAGCCGGAAGTCTCAGCGCGCTGGCTGACGTCGGACGAGATCCAGACCCCCGTCTTCGGAGAGGCGACGAGCCAGGTTTCCTCGCCTCCCGGCTTCCGGAGCCGGAAGATCTGTGACTCTCCGGCGCTATAGATGTTGTTCACATAGCATCCTAGGAGCCTCTCGTGCAGCTCCTTGACCAAGACGGCCACCTCGATACCTGAGAGCTCAGCCATCTGTGGTTCCCCTTCTGGGCTGTCAAATCCGACACCGGTCTTAAGGATGAGCTCCTCTATACCCTTCCGTCCGGGGGGCAAAGGTGCGAGCCGGGAACCGGGGCACTTCCGCCTGCCTCGCCCGACCACTCAGGGGGTCTAACGAACGTTTCTCACGTCAGTCTCTGAAACATTATAAACGCAGTTACCGCCGAGCGGTCGGGTCTTTTCTTTGACCAGCGCCAAGACGCCCAAGCTGGAGGGCGCAGCGACGAAAGCTAACCCGCCGCCCGCATTTGACAGGCTGTATTGGATGAGAATCGGCTTGGCGGGCCTCGGGGGGGTTCTGACAGAGTTCTTGGTTGGGACCGACTGGCTCACCGGTGTCAGCATCGGGATGGCCTTCTATCTGGTCTCCTACTACGCCGCCTGGTTCGGTTGGTACAGAGGCCTCCCGAAGGAGCAGCAGGGAAAGATCTACACCACAGGCATAGGAGGTTTCGTGATGGTGTTCCTGTTCACGTGGATGATCTTCTTCACTCTGCAGAACGCTGGCTACTAGCGGCTAGCTTCGAGTAGCTCACCAGGACCTCGGCGTACCCCCGGTCGAAGTCGTCCGCCATCTGGCTCCCAGAGACCGTCTTCGCCGCCCTCTCCAGCCTGGAGCCGTCCCAGGTCTGCATGGTCCCTTCCTTCCCTTTCGATATGCTCGTCAGGATGCCCGAGGCCGCAAGGAGGCCCCCACGTTCCCTTTCCGTCCTGACCTCCGGCATCAGCGCCTGTATCTTCCTCTTGGCATCTTCCAGATCGGACTTCGCGATTGATTCCAGTATGGATGTTATGTTCGCCTGCACGACTTTGGCCGTGAACACAACCGCTGTGACGATATTTAACCTTCCTTAATCAGGTGATTTAGATTGCTACACCTTGATGTCCAGCGCCTTTGACAAGACCCGGGCTACTGGCAGACGCTGATGGGGGAGGACAGCACGTCGGTCCCATCGACCGCGACCGCGCATGTGCTCAGGCGAAGCATGGTCAGATTACCCCTGCGGCCCCCATCTGGAGGACCGCCTGGCGCCCCGAGCCCAGCATCGTCGCCCTCACAGCCGTCCCCTGCCTTTCGAGCAGCACGGAGGCGTGGACCAGTTGCGCCACGGTCTTCCCCCCGATGCGGATGTCCATCGTCGGGCCAAAGGTGACCCTGTTGGTCAAGAGATAGGCTCTCTCGTTGAGATAGGCGTCCCTCGCCATTTCGCTGAGGTGGACACCGAGGGACGCCTGCCTGCTCGGGAGGTTCGCCTTCCCAGGGAGCTCCAACGAGAAGTTGCGGGTGAGGGTATCCACGACCACGAGCCTGCAGCCGGCGGTGGAGCTCCTCGACTGCATCCTGCGCACCGTTTCGACCTGCTCTGCCGCAGAGTCCGACCGCACGAAAATCACACGCTGCAAAGCGCCTTCCATCTGCCACCCGCGGGCACGGGCGATCTGCTCGAGCCTCTCGGGTCTGAAACCTCCTTCCGTGTCAACGTACAGCACGCCGTCCCCCCTCACCGCCGCCTGGAGCGCGGCCTGCATCGCAAGCTGCGACTTCCCGCTGTTGCTCCTCCCGAAAAGCTCCGTCATCGTCCCCGTCCTGTATCCTCCGCCGAGCATCTTGTCCAGCCCGGGGGACCCCGAGCTGAAGTACCTGGACGAAGCGAACTTCCTGATCGCCATGTCTGCCCCCTCAGAGTTTCCAGCCGTCGCTTTCCGCCCCGTTTCATCTCCTTTCCGCACCGATGTCCTTTTAACCGTGATTCGGTGCCCAAAATGCCACAGTGAGCCCTCAGCTACCCCAGCCCCAGCAGCAGACCCGGCGGCCGCTCGCCTACCTCCAGAAGGCGGTGAACAAGCAGGTCGCGGTCAGGCTCAAGAGCGAGATCGAGTACAGGGGAAAGATGTCCAACGTCGATCCATACATGAACGTCATACTGGTCGACGCCGAGGAGTCGGAGAACGGCACCAAGGTGGCCAACTACGGCAAGGTTGTGATCAGGGGGAACAACGTCCTCTACGTCAGGATAGAAGACAGGCTGTAGAGGAAAGGCTAGCCGGGGCTCTCCGCGTTGCCCACGACATACTCGAACGCCTTCTCGGCTTCTGACTCGACCCCGTAAGCCCTCTTGAAGAACGTCTCCACCACCTTCACGTCGTGCATCAGGAGTTCCTTGGCGTTCGGGTGTGACGTCCCGACCGCCTGTGGCCAGTCGATGAGCCATACGGCGGCGCCGTCCGTCAGAATGTTGTACTCGCTCAGGTCCGCGTTGACCAGCCCGGCGTCGAGGTAAGCCCTCCTCATAAGGCCCAGCGTCGTCTTCAGCATCCCTTCCGGGTCCTGCAGGTAGGGGCGCTGAGAGAGCCTCACCCCTGACACCTCCTCTAGGAGCACGGTGCTCCTGCTGTACGCCACGGCCCGGGGGAAGGAGGGGGAGAGGCCATCGAGCTTCCGCAGCGCCTGATACTCTCTCCTGGCCGCGCCGTAGTTGGCGGTGACCCAGCTCCTGAATTCCGCGGTCTCCTTGACCCTCTTCTTCCTGACGCTCGTGAAGCTGACCCTCCCTATCTTGTAGAGCTTGAGGGCGTAGACCGTCCCCTCCTCCGTCAGCGCTTCGTAGACGTCCGACTCCTTCCCCTTGGCTATGACCGCCCCTAGGGCGAAGATGAGGTCCTTCTTCACGTAGTCTTTGAGCGCCATGACCTCCACCCCCTCCCTCGTCATCGCGAACCCGTGCCCCTTCCGCATGACCAGCCCCTTCTTTTCCAGGGCGTCTGTGGCGAACAGGACCCGCTCGAGGGGGAGGCGGCTCATGCGGGCGACCCTCCCGGCGTCAGCGGTGCCGTACCCTGAGGCGGAACGCTCTAGCCCCGCAAGAGTCCTCCACTCTTCGTCCTTGACCGATTTCAGGACTCTGGCCGCGTTCTCCGTGGTGGACAGCTTGTTCTCCGGCTCGCGTCCCTCGCCCCCCTAATCAAGCCTATCAGGAGGGTGCCGGAGCGGCCGTCGTGGGCTCCACCGGGGAGCTGGTCACTTCAGCCCGCGCCGCACCGCGCGGTCATAGGCCGCCCAGTATGGGTCCGGTCCTCCAGGTGCGACCCTCTTCTGAGACCCTTTGAGCCGCAGTCCTCCGCTGCGCTCCACCGTCCCTATCTCTGTGAGCTCTATCTTCGCCTTGGACATCGCCTTCGCGAGGTCCCGGACCCTCGAAGGGGAGCAGGTGATGAGAAGCGCCCCCTCCCCCATGGTCTTTAGGGGATCGACCCCGAACGCGCCGCAGACGGCCTTCGCCTCCGGTGCCACCGGGATCTCCTCCGCGTCGACCTTGAAGCCTCGGCCGGAGGCCCAGGCCATCTCTTCGAGGGCGCCCAAAACGCCCCCCTCGGTCGCGTCGTGCATGGACGTCACTCCATGGCTCACGAGCCCGGCGCTCCTGGCGGACCTGGCATCCTCGACGGTAGTGCACTGGCGGGCGAGCCCGGCGGCGCGAGCGGCGGCTGCCGTTCCGACCTTCTCGGCAGTGAATAGCGGGAACGACATGGCGAGGGAGGCTGTCGCCTCTATGCCGGCGTGTTTGGTGACCAGTATCGCGTCGCCTTCGCGAGCCATCGAAGGCGTGACGTAGGACCCCTCCGATGCGAAACCCAGCATCGACCCGGAGCCTATGACCGTGTAACCGCCTCCGGGATAGCTCCCTGTGTGGCCCGCGGCGACTGCGACGCCGAGCTTGCGGCACTCGTCTCCGACCGAGGCCACGTACAGCTCCCTTTCCGGTTCCGCCATCTCTCTAGGGAAGTTATATGAGAAGACCGAGAACTGCGGGTCGATCCCGGAGGCTGTGAAGTCGGAGGCGACGAGGTGGACGCTGAGCCAGGCCGAGAGCTCCATCCCGAAGGCAGGGACGGCTGATATCGGGTCGACCGTGACGATGAGCACCCTTCCGTTCCCAGCTTCCATGACGGCGTTGTCGAGGCCCCTCCCGGGCCCGACCCTGAGCCTGCGCGTCGGCCGGCCGAGATGGCCATAGACCGCGCGCTCCATGAATCGCACCCCTTCCTTCCCTAGAGAACCTGTCTGTCGGGGTGTGCCGGGCCGAGCCAATCAAATCACCGACGGCGCGCTCATCTTCCAGGCCACGGGACTACCCGAACCCCAGCCTCTTGAACGCGGGGGCAGCCACCTTAATGATGTAGAGCACCACAGGCACGTAGACCACCTGGAACATGGTCGAAGGTATGTCGGGGAATGCCGTCCAGAACGCCGTGGCGGCGTCGGTCGGCGAGCCATAGCCGAAGAGCCCGTAGGCATAGAACGCCCAGTCGGAGAGGAAGAACCCCAGGGTCTCGTAGACCGTCGCCGCCACCATCGCGAGCGCGAGCGTCTTCGTCCCCCTCTTCCTCGCCCAGTAGACGAACAGTATCTCGGGTCCCGTCGCCCACACCATCCCGAACGGATAGATGGGGGACCCGCCGGCTTTGTAGGCGACGTTGAGCGCCTCCCCCAGGAACCCCCCCAGCGCGGTCGCGGTGAATGACGTCGCGGGGTCGGTGAAATAGGCGAGCGTCAGGAAGACTATGGGAGACCAGATGATCTCGAATACGGGGGGAGGGATCGGGACCGAGAAGAGCGTGCCCATCGCCACCAGGGCGGTGAATACCGCTACGACGGCGAGCCTGGTGCTCCTGCCGGGGGACTTCTCCCGAGTCTCTTCGATGGCTCCCATGGCGGGGCGGGGATGGGGAAGGTTATAAATGACTAAATAAGTCACTTATACAATGCATCCCCCCGACGAGCTGATGTCCGAGGTCTTCCTCCCCTCGGTACGGCAGCTGGTGGCCGCCCGGCTCCGCGCCCGGGGCTACTCGCAGAGCAAGATAGGATCCCTCCTCGGGACGACCCAGGCCTCGGTAAGCGTCTACCTTTCTTCAGATCGGGAGAGGGCCTACTCGCTCCTTTCCCGTCTCTCCGTCTCCAGGGCGGAAGCCGACAGGTACGCTGACCGCCTGGCCGAGGCGGCGGTCCTGAGCCCGGTCGACGGGGTGCGTGTACTGGCGGACATCTGGTCCTCGCTTCTTGCGAGAGGGTGGGCATGTGCCGCCCATCGTGGGATGTACCCGGCCCTCTCCGACTGCGACGTGTGCCTCCGGGAGTACGGCGGGCCCACGAGCTCCAGGGCTCGAGCTGTCGCGGAAGTCAAGGGAGCGGTGAAGATGCTGGAGGAGTCCCCCTGGTTCGTCGCCGTCATGCCCGAGGTCTCGGTGAACGTCGCCTGTGCCCCGGAGGACGCGGAGACCCCTTCCGACGTGGTGGCCGTCCCAGGGAGGATAGTGAGGGTGAGGGACCGGGCCAAGGCGATGCTCCCCCCCGAAGCCGGCGCGTCGGCTCACATGGCAAAGGTACTGCTGCTCGCCAGGGCGAGGCGGCCAGGCTTCCGGGCGTGCATCAATCTCCGCTATGACGGCGCCATGGCTGCGGTGATGAAGAAAGCCGGCCTGAAGGCGGTCGTCCTGGGAGGCCGTCGCACCGCGGGGCATGACGACCCCACGGTCGAGGCGCTGGCGAAGAGGCTGGGGTCATGGCGAGGGCCGTTCGACGCGGTAGTTGACGAGGGGGGAGCCGGGATAGAGCCCAACGTCTACCTGTTCGCCGGGGGCGCCCACGAGGTGGCGGGGTTAGCCATCAGGCTGGCGAAGGGGTACTCAGCGGGGTAGAGCCATGGCCTTCTCCCTCCGCCTTCCATGCTCCTGGGCTCTCTCCACACATGCCTTCAGGAAGGCGACGTAGATCGGCTCGGGCTCTTCGGGTCTGCTCACATATTCAGGGTGGTACTGGGTCCCCATGTAGAAGGGGTGTCCCTCGAGCTCCATTATCTCCGCACGCCTGTGGTCGTCGCTGAAAGCGGTGTACCTCATGCCGTTCTCCTCGAACCTCTTCAGGTACTCTTGGTTGAGCTCGAACCTGTGCCTATGCCGCTCCCTGATCTTCCCCTTCCCGTAGATGTCGAAGGCCCTGCTGGGCTTCTCGATGTAGACATCGTGCCCCCCCAGCCGCATCGTCCCCCCGAGGTCGGTGACTTTCCTCTGTTCAGGCAGAAGGTCGATCACGGGGTACGGAGTCCGCGGGTCGACCTCGGTGGTGTTGGCCCCCTTCAGCCCCAGGACGTTCCGGGCGAAGGAGACGCTCGCCAGCTGGAACCCGTAGCAGAGCCCGAGGAACGGGACGCCGGCTACCCTCGCCCTGTCGGCAGCCGCAATCTTCCCCTCGATCCCCCTCCCCCCGAACCCCTGCGGGATGACCACGCCGTCGTAGGCGTCGATGAGGCCAAGCTTCGAGCCGTCCCTCTCGGTCTCCTCCGACTCGATCCACGATATCCGCACGTCGACCCTGTTCGCCGCCCCGGCGTGTGCCAGCGCCTGGTTCACGCTGACGTAGCTGTCCGCCAGGTTGGCGTACTTCCCCACCATGGCTATCCTCACCGCTGAGCCGTGCTCCCTGAAGGCATCAGCGACGGAATTCCATCCGCGCATCTCGGCTTTCCCTCGGAGGCCCAGCTGCCTCCGGATGGGCTTCAGCACCCCCTCCCTCTCCAGGAGCCGGGGGACCAGGTAGATCGAACTCACGTCCGGGTCTGAAACGACGCTCTCGGCGGAGACGCTGGTGAACAGGGCGATCTTCTCCTTCGCGTCTGCCGGGAGCGCCCGGCTTCCGCGGATGACTATGACGTCAGGCTGGACCCCTATCCTCCTCATCTCCTGGACGCTGTGCTGCGTGGGTTTCGTCTTCATCTCCCCCACCACCGAGAGCTCGGGAGCCAGGCTCACGTGGAGGAAGAGGGTCTTCGCTGGCCCGTCCTCCATCCTCATCTGTCTGAACGCCTCCAGGAACGGAAGGCTTTCGATGTCGCCCACCGTCCCTCCGCACTCTACGACGAGAACGTCCACCCTTTCCTTGGCCGCCAGGTCGCGTATCATCCTCTTGATCTCGTCCGTCACGTGGGGGATGATCTGCACCGACTTGCCGAGGAACCTCCCTTTCCTCTCGTCGTCGATGACCTTCTTGTACACCTGCCCTGTCGTAATATTGTTGGCCCTGGTCATATCCCTGTCGAGGAACCGCTCGTAGTTGCCGATGTCCATGTCTGTCTCCCCGCCGTCGTCCGTGACGAACACCTCCCCGTGGGTGTAGGGGTTCATCGTCCCCGCGTCGAAGTTCAGGTACGGGTCTATCTTAAGGCAGGACGCGCGGACGCCGGAGAGCTGGAGGAGCTTCGCGACCGACGACGTGATTATCCCTTTCCCGAGGCCAGACATGACCCCTCCGGTCACAAAGAGATACTTCGGCATATACCAGCGGTTCGGATTCGATAGTTAAGGGTTACGAGGGTTCTGTCACTGGGCCTGCTGCGTGATCACAGCCAGGTCGGACACGTCCACTAGTAGCCGGCTCACCCTCTCGAGGGGCGCGAGGACCGCGGCAGCGTCGGCTCCGTCGGTTCCCCAGACCTTAGCCACCGATGCGAGCTGCAAGGTGACCTCCCTGGAAAGGGCTTCCATCTTCCTGTTGATGGTCCTGGGCTTCCCAGCCCGCCTCGACAGGAACCCCTGGGTGGCCAGCCCGTTCATCTCTCTCATCTTCCTGATGCAGGCGACGTATTCTCTGGCTGCCTGCCTTGGCACCCTCTTCTCTCTGAGCTCCAACGAGAGCTCGCTCACCGCGTCCCCTGCGCTCTCAAGGAAGCTAGCCAGCACCCGGTAGTCCAGCAGGTCCACGGGAGTCAGCCCGTACCTCTCCGCGACCTCCGGTCTGACCACCGCCGCCCGGGTCGCCCTCACCAGGAGGAAGTAGAGCCTGTCGACCTCGTCATCCCTTTCGTTCACCTGCCCGAGGAGCTTGGCGTCCCGCTTCCAGAGGGCCTCGGCAGCGTCGGCCAGCATCCCGTCGAGGAGCCCCGACATCCGCCTGACGATGTTGTCCGGGGTGATTGCCGTAGGCTCGAGGAGGAACTGCAACGTGATGCTCCTGGACTCCTCGTCGAGGATCTCAAGCCCGACCAGTCTCTTCATCGTGTCTCTTATGACCTGTCTGTCCTCTCTGGATATCGCCCTGGCGCCGGCGACCTTGATCAGGTCGGACCCGAGCAGGTAGGCCCCCGTCACGTCGTTGGCGACCTGGTCTATGTCTCCCCCCATGTATCCGATCACCACCTGCTTCTGTGCCTCCTCCCGTCCCCCGTAGGGCTTCACCAGCAGCTTCCGTGGGGATATCTCTTCCACCGAGATGTCGTCCCCCTTCCTTATGCCGTTCTTCTTCACCCACTCCTTTGGGAGCGAGACTAGGATGGTGCTCTCTCCCATCTCGATAGCCTTCCTGGCCGGCACGAGCACACGGGACCTCCTGCTCTCTATAACCCTTCTAGAGATGCGCGGACGCGGCCGAAGGGACAGGTAGGCTAACGGGGCTGCGGAGCGGCTGGTTTGTTCACCTGCTTGTTGACCGCGTCAGCCAGGTAGTGGCCGCGGAGCGTCACCTTCGCGTCGGTCACCCCTGGAACCGAAAGGAGCCCCGCCTTTATGTCGACGGCTATCTGGAGGGCGAACATCGGAGGGCAGAAGGGGGCGGTCAGGTGGAACTCGAGGTCTACGGAGGTCCCCGTGACAGAGAGCCTGTCTATCAACTTGAGGTCTGTGATCGGCTTCCCGAGCTCTGGGTCCATGATCTTGGACATGGCCTCGTCGATGGCCGACTGTTCGACCTGTGACAAACCTTTTCCAAGGCTCTCAACTTCTTATTTATCCGTTTCAGCACCTGTGGAGACGCGAGGATGTCAGGGATAGCCTCTTTCTTTGCCTTCGACACCGCGCTCTTCCTGGAGGCGTTCGTACTCCTCTTCGCCGTCGTGGACGCCGTCGGGACCGTCCCCATCTTCATCGGGCTGACGGAAGGATATTCCGGGTCTAGGAGGAAGATCGTGAAGCATGCCGTGGTAATCTCAACGGTCATCCTGGCGCTCTTCGCGCTCTTCGGGTGGCTCATCTTCGACATCTTCGGAATCAACATAAACGACTTCCGGGTGGCCGGAGGGATCATACTCTTTGCCGTCGCTGTGGACCACCTGAAAGGGGAGGGGGACCGCTCCAGGGGGCTGGAGCCTTCAAACATAGCCGCCTTTCCCCTGGCGACCCCGCTGCTCGCCGGCCCCGGCGCCATCTCCACTGTGGTCATCATCTCAGCGCCTCCCTACAGCCCCTTCCTCGCCCTGCTGGTGGTGGCCGCCAACGGTGCCCTGACCTACGCGGTGCTTTCAAGCTCGGACTGGGTGAGGAAGTTCCTTGGTCAGAACGGGACCGTGGCCCTGTCGCGGATAACGGCCCTCCTGATAGCCGCCCTGGCCGTCTCTTTCGTGGCAGTGGGGCTGAAAGGCCTCTTTCCCGGCCTGTAGGTGGTGCAGGTGCCTCGCGCGGTGAGGGTGAAGATACGCGGGATAGTCCATGGGGTGTCGTTCCGCGCGAGCATGGCCATGATGGCGACTGACCTCGGGGTCCGAGGGTGGGTGAAGAACCTCCCGGACGGCACCGTGGAGGCGTTTCTGGAGGGAGACGATAGGAGCGTCGGGCGGGTCATCGACTGGGCCAGGGTCGGCCCGCCCCGGGCGAGGGTCGACGGCGTGGCCACGCAGGACGCGGCGCCCCGGAATTACAAGGGCTTCCGCATCCGCTGACGGGAGCGGTCAGCCCTTCTGGTGGGCTACCCACCTCTCTTCGAGGCGGGGGTCAGACAGCGCGGAGACGACGTAATCTCCGAACTGTGACGCCTTGGCTCCGTCGGCGCGGCCGGTCACCTTCAACCTCTGTTCGTAGACCCCGCAGACGTCGAGCGCCATGGAGAGCCTCCTGCTCTTCTCCAGCATCCCGACGTGCTCGAGCAGCATCACCCCGGCCCTCATAAGACTCAGGGGGTCGGCGTACTCCTCTCTCCCTTCCGCCACCATCCTCGGGGCGGACCCGTGTATCGCTTCGAACATGCCGAACCTCGCGCCGATGTTAGCGCTTCCCGCCGTCCCCACGCCGCCCTGAAGTTCGGCCGCCTCGTCGGTGACAATGTCGCCGTACAGGTTCGGGAGCACCACCACCTCGAACTCCCTCCTCCTTTTCTCGTCGATCAGCTTCGCGGTGAAGACGTCCACGTACCACCCGTCCCAGTTGATCTCAGGGAAGTCCTTGGCCACCTTCTTCGCCGTCTCCAGGAAGAGTCCGTCTGTCGTCTTGATGATGTTTGCCTTGGTGACTACCGTCACCCTCCTCCTCCCTGTCTTCCTGGCATGCTCGAAGGCCAGTCGGATGATCCTCTGGCTCCCAGGCCGGGTGACGACCTTGAAGTCCACTGCCAGGTCCGGCGTTACCATGATGCCCTTGCTCCCGAGGACGTACTCTCCTTCGGTGTTCTCCCTGAAGAAGACCCAATCTATCCCCTGGGACGGGACCTTCACGGGTCTCACATTGGCAAAGAGGTCGAACGCCTTCCTGATGGCTATGTTGGCGCTCTCGATGTTAGGGAGACCGCTCCCTTCGTCCGGGGTTGTGGTCGGCCCCTTCAACAGGACGTGGCACTTTTTGATCTCCTCGAGGACCTCGTCCGGAAGAGGCTTCGACTGCTTCGCCCTGTTCTCGATGGTCAGCCCCTGGATCTCGCGTATCTCCACCCTCCCTGACTTCAGCTCGCCCGAAAGGAGGACCTCGAGGACCTTCTTCGCCTCCTTGGCTATCGTTGGCCCGATGCCGTCCCCTCCGACCACCCCTATGACGAGCCTGTCTAACGTGGCGTAGTCTAGCCACTCGGTGGGCTTCCCTATCCTCTCCACCCTCTCCGCCTGTTCTTTCAAGAGCCCCCGGAACCGGTCTATGGCCGCTTCGAAAGGCAGGTCTCGCTCAGGCATCGCAGCTCCGGCCTTCTGCAACTCCATTAAAGCCTGCTCTCGAAGCCGGCTCAGGGACTTTGGCCGTGGTGCTGCCTCCGCCAAAGGGCCCTCAGGACAGGGATTGACACGAGGGAACCCACTGCGGTGAAGAACGTCCTTTCGACCGGGTACAGGGGGAAGAACAACGGGACGATGTTCCGCCAGGCCTGCTCTGACAACGTCCTGAAGACCCTGACGGAGAGCTCTTGGCCGACCAGGGTCCCGGTCAGCTGGCCGCAGAGGAGGGCCCCGAACGTCACACCCACCACGAACGCCGGGTTGAGCCTCGAAATCCTACCTCTCCCTTCAAGATAGAGTACCCCGCCCAGAGGCACCAGCGACAGCATGTGGAGCCAGGTGAAAGGGATGCCGTAGACGAAGAGGCGCGAGATGGGGTCCGCCCAGTAGAGGGCGATGACGGCGACCGGGAGGGCGACGGCGGCCTTCCTCTTGCCGGTGTAAGCCAGCCCTGCGACCGCGACCGCCGCTAGGTCGGCGACGATGATGGAAATCCCCGTGGGGAGGACAACTATCCCCGCGTACACGTCGAGGAGGTCTCCGACCAGCACAGCGAACCCCCCCACGAGGGGCCCGAAGACCATCCCCGCCAGCGGGGTGGTGAAGTTGCTCGCGGTGAGGAAGTTCCCGGACCCGAGGACCAGCCTGGAGACGGGGATGGCGCCCAGGACGGCGTAGAGAGCGGCGAAGACGGAAGCAGAGGCCACCAACGCCGTCCTGCGTTTGACGCTCAGCAAGCAGCGGGGCTCATGAGAGTGCGGTCTTAACACTTTCATGGCCGTCCCTCTCGGGGCGGCTTCCCTCTGCCAAGGTTTTTAGCGGAAACCCATGGACCTCTCACTATGTCCTCCCAGGACTCCGATGTGAAGAAGGCCGCCGAGCTCAAGCTCTGGCTGGAAGGGAGGATAGCGCACTTGCGGGAAGAGATAGACAGGCTCAACGAGACCCTCGAGTATGTCGACGCGACTCTCAGGGCGTCCACCTTCAGGCCCGCCATAGAGATGCTCGCGGAGTCGAGGGAGGCCCCTGAAGTCAGGAGCCTCAAGCGGGACAAGGGCGGAGACGTCATCGCGACCGCTTCGATCACCGCGGATGCCGTGTCGGTGGAACCCTCCGGGGTCGTCTTGAAGAGCGCAACCCCCCCTTTCAAGTCGTTCCTCCTTGGGAAGATACTGCAGGGGATGAAGGCCAAGGACGACGAGCTCGTGAAGGGCGGGAAGCTCCCCAAGGGGTCGGAGCTGCGCTTCGACGTCGAAGAGTCCAACGGCTCCATCAGGAAGCTGATCATCGAGAACTACAGGGAAAGTGCCCGGCTCAACGAAATCCTCAGCACGGTGGCCTGGACCTTCTCCAGGATGCTCGAGAAGTAGACCCCGCCACGGCAGTCTGTCTGCGCCCGACGATGGCGCGGTGGGGCCGGCTGGAGCCCGGCACTACGACCTCATCACTTGGGCCAAAGTCGGAGGGACCGGCTCAGGGCTTTGGAGGTACAGCCTCGCGGCCCTGTTGGCGAACCCCAGGCGCTCCCGCTCGTCCATCCCGTCGAGCCGTCCGAATATCGAAGCCGCGTCCCATACGTCCCCTGCGCCAGTCAGCCGCTTCGTCCGGATCACCCTCGTCCTTCTGGCGGTGACACGGGTCCCCTCGCTCGTGAACGAGGAGTCTACGCAGTGCACGTCCAACACGACCCCTAGCTTTCTGGCAAGGCGCAGGCAAGCCTTGGCTCTGTCAGGCTCGTCTATCCCCGCAGCGCCTGCCGCCGTCCTCGCCTCGTACTCGTTCATGCTGACCCAGTCTGCCAGCCGTCGCCGCTTCATCGATGCCAGCAGTTCTGCGAACCTCCCGGGCTGGTCGCGGAAGTCCGCGAGGTCCACGAAGATGGTCTTCTCCTCCCCCAGGCGCCTTCTGAGGGCCGAAAGCAGCTCCGTCCCTCTTCTGTTCGCCGCCCAGTTGACGGAGCACACCACCCTGGAGCCTGCCAGGTCCCTCCAGTCTGACTCGTCCAGGAGGGACGGACCGAAATCAGAAGCCCCTCTGCCGTCGCCGAGCATCACGTTGACGTCCCCCTCGATGGCCACGGTGAGCCCTGCGGGGAGAGGCTTCACCCTGACCGCCACCTTCAGCCCCTGGAAGCTCTTCCTCAGGAGATGTTCATGGACCCTTTCAGAGTGGGTTATCAGAAGGGTCCTGAGTCCCAGCCTGCAGAGGGCGTGGGCCAGGTTGACCGCGTTCCCACCCCTGATCTCCTCCTGAACGACTCCGTGAATCCCTCCGCCCCCCTCCGCTGCCTTGCGGGAGACTTCGCCCACGATGCCGTCTATCCCCTCCGCGTGGACAAGCCTGTCGACGAAGTAGTCGTGCATCACCGCTACGTCGAACCTGGGCGGCATCTTACTTCAGGATCTTTATGCTCCTAACGACCTTCAGCGAGTGGAGCTCTTCCATCGCCCGGCCGGTGAGCTCTCCCTCCACCACGAGGGTCATCTTTGCCTCCGAGACCATCTCGGGGTCTTCGGCGACCGCCTGCCTCACCACCATCCCGTGCCGCGAGAGTATCTCCGCGACCGCGGCCATGATCCCCGAAGACTTCGGGTCAGCCTGGACCACGATACCGGTGTAGCCGAGCTCCCTTACCAGGTCGACCAGGCTGGTCCCAAGAGGCTTCGTCTTGGAAAAGAGGGAATACAGGTACCCATTCCTGCGGATCTGCTCCACTGTCTGCTTCACCACGCGCCTGTCCACGTCCACGGCCCGGGCGACCGCGGAGTAGTCCACCTCGACGCCGTCGACATAGATCTTTTCGTCATCGGACACCCTCATCCCGCACTCGATCATCTTCTTGACGACGTCCGGCCGCACGACCTGCCTCTCGAACTGCTTCCGTACGTTGGCCCACACGAAACCATGTCCGGAAGTGTGCGCTATTGAGCATTTCCAGCTCGCGGAAGCAGGATTCAGATGTACAGATGTGGGCAGGATCTGATTTAATCCTCGGAAGGGCGGCCTCGTCCATGAGCCGAACCCAGCTTAAGGCGGTCCTCTCAGAGGATAAGCTCCCCGAGAATTACTACAACATCCAGCACGACCTCCCGGAGCCTCTCCCTCCTCCTCTGGACCCTGGGACCCTGAAGCCCATGGCTCCCGAGCCTCTTTTGCGGCTCTTCGCGAAGGAGTGCGTCATGCAGGAGGTCTCCACCGAGGAGTACATCCCCATCCCTGAAGAGGTTCGCGAGGCGTACCTAAGGCTGGGCAGACCGACCCCCCTGCAGCGCGCGACCCGCCTCGAGGCGCGGCTTGGGACCCCTGCCAAGATATTCTACAAGAGAGAGGACCTCAACCCTGCTGGGAGCCACAAGCCGAACACCGCGATTGCCCAGGCATACTATCACCGCAAGGAGGGGACGGAGCGCCTGGCGACGGAGACCGGCGCTGGTCAGTGGGGGACCGCCCTGGCCCTCGCGACGGCCTTCTTCGACATCGACCTGACGGTGTACATGACGAGGAGCAGCTACAACCAGAAGCCCTACAGGCGGACCCTGATGGAGGTCTACGGGGCGGAGGTCTATTCCTCGCCCAGCCCGAGGACGAACGCAGGGAGGAAGTTCCTGGAGAAGGACCCCGACCACCCGGGGAGCCTCGGGATAGCGATCAGCGAGGCCGTCGAGGACTGCGTCACTCACGACAACACGAAGTACGCCCTAGGGAGCGTCCTGAACCATGTCCTGACGCACCAGTCCGTGATCGGCCAGGAGGCGAAGCTGCAGATGGAGGAGTTCGACGCCGAGCCGGACTACATCGTCGGGTGCATCGGCGGTGGGAGCAACTACGCAGGGCTCGCCTATCCGTTCATGAGGGATAAGCTCCGAGGGAAGAGCGAGGCCGAGTTTGTCGCGTCAGAGCCCAGGGCCGTACCATCCACGACCCGGGGGTCCTACAGGTATGACTTCGCCGACGCCGGGGAGACCACTCCGCTCATCAAGATGCACACAGTCGGACACTCCTACCAGTGCCCTCCGATACACGCGGGAGGCCTCAGGTACCACGGCAAGGCCCCGTCCATGTGCATGCTGATTGACAAGGGGTTCATGAGGAGCGTGGCCTACAGCCAGAACGAGGTGATGGACGCGGGACTCCTCTTCGCGCAGACGGAGGGGGTGGTCCCGGCCCCGGAGTCGAACCACGCCGTGAAGGCGGCCATCGACATCGCGCTGGAGTGCAAGAGGAAGAATCAGCCGAAGACGATCCTGTTCAACCTGAGCGGGCACGGGCTCCTCGACCTGAAGGCCTACGAGGACAAGCTGGCCGACAGGCTGGTCGACTACGAGCCCGCCGCCGCCGACCTCGACAGGGCCTTGCAAGCACTCCCGGTGGTCGGGTAGCCTCCCAGGTGCGGCTTCCTATCCGTAGGCCCGTGTGACAGTCACTCCGTCCACCAGGATCCAGGGGCAGAGGGTGGGGGTGTCCACCTCCCACCACTGTATCCACTCCCTCTCCTTGGAGAGGAGCCTGACAGAGGAGAAGAGCCTGAGGAGGTCGTCTCCGACCCTCATCCCCTTCAGCGGCCCAGCGACCTTCCCCCCTTCTATCATGTACGCCCCGTCCCTAGGCACGGTCGAGAACTCGCCGCTCCTGTAGTTCTTGAAGCGGGTGTACCAGTTGCTCGTAAGGACGACCCCTCTCTTCATCTCCTTCACCATCTCGCCATAGGAGGAGTCACCCTCTCCGACCTCGAGGTTCCATGGATGGGGAGAGACAAAACCGGCGTTCCCGGTGCTCCCGACCCCCCGCTTCTTCGCGGTAGTGAGGTTGTGCAGGTATCTCGTGAGCGTCCCCTTCTCGATTATCCTGTTGGTCCTCGTCGGGGTCCCTTCGTCGTCGAAGACCCTCCCGCCCAGGCCTCCTTCGACCACCCCGTGGTCAGTGAGATTGAAGGTTGCCGACGCGACCTTTTTCCCCAGCTTCTCAACGAGGCAGGAAGTCCCGGCGTCCACAGAGAAGGCCGAGGCGGCACCGGCGACGGTTTCGACGATATTGGACGCCACGGTCGGGCTGAGGAGGACTTCGTACTTCCCTGCCTCAGGTTCCTTGGCTCCGCGCATGCTCTTCGCCCCCTCCCCGGCGCGCCGCCCGGCCCCTTCGGGGTCGAACCTCTTCAGGGCGGACGAGCAGGAGAGCCCGTGCCCGCTCGCCTCCCCTTCGGCGAAGCTTCGTATGTTCAGAGTGATGGCCGTCTTCGAGTCCCTCCCACTCGTCCCGGCCGAAGTTAGTATGGCCACGGTCCCTTTGGAAGCGTCTATGACCCCCGCTGAACGTTTCCCTCCCGCCCTGAGGGAAGAGTCTATGGCCGACTTCGCCATGGCAGGGAGCTCCCGGTCCACATCCTCCAGCCTCCGGTCGTAGCCGAGCCTGCTTGGCGCAAACTTCGCCTTCGTGTTGGAAAGAGGGACGTACTCCGACTCAGGGAGCCCCTTCAGCGACGCGAACAGGTCCCCGACGAACTTCTTGACCGCGTCAGGCCCCAGGTTAGACGTGGAAGCTATGGCCTTCCGCCTGTCCCTGGCCAGATAGACCACCAGTTCGGCCTCCTGCACCCTGTTCACCACCGTCACCGAGTTGTTGGCGAACCTGATCATGCTGTCGGCCGACTCCGAGCTGATCGCAACAGCATCGTCCACCCCCAGGCGCTTCGCCGCCCCCACTGCGACCTCGTCCAGCTCTTCCAGGTCCATCATCTCGACCCGAGCCTGATCCCGGCCAGTAACGTCTCCGGTCCCCCGGTCCATACGGGCGCCCCCTGCTGGGGGTCTCCCTTCCCGCAGGTCGCCGCTTCGAACTCCATGTGCCGGCTCCTGGCCTTCACACTCCCCCAAAGCTTGGGGGTGGTTATCTCCAGGACGGGGGACTTCACCAGCCCCTTCAGCTCCCCCCTCTCGATGAGGTATGCCTCGAGGCCGACGTACCTCTGGTTGAGCCTCTTGTCGTCTATGTTCCACTCCGTGTATGACTTGAAGTAGACCCCGTGTTTCACGTCCTTGAATATCTCGTCCGTGGTGTAGTCCCCGGGTTCCACGAACGTGTTGGACATCCTGATTATCGGCTCCCTGTCGAATGACACGCTCCTCGCCGCCCCGTTGCTCTTCAAGCCGAACCTCTTCGCCGTCGCCCTGTTGTGGAGGAACTCGTTGATCATCCCATCCTTGATCAGCCTCCTCTTTTTCCCCGGGACCCCCTCGTCGTCCACAGGCACGTACCCGTTCGAGCGGGGGAGGGTGGGGTCGTCGCTGACGTTCGCCTCAGGGCTCCCTATCTTCATGCCCAGACTGTCAGCCTTCAGATAGGACTCTCCCGCTTGGGCGCCTTCCCTCCCGAGGACCCTGTCCGCCTCCTGCGGGTGCCCCACGGACTCGTGGGCTGCTATCCCGGACAGCTCGGGGCTAAGCACCACGTCGACCACGTCTGTCGGAGGCCCTGACCTTGCCCTCAGGACCTTCCCCAGCGCCCTTGCCTCCTCTTCGACGAGGTCGGAGATCCTGAGCCGCTCCATGACCTCGAGCCCCCCTGTCTCCGCCTGCTGGATGTGTCTCTGGGCTGTGCTCCCGCCGTCAATGGCCGTCAGGGAGCCGAAGAACCCGACACGAGGGACCCGCCCTGTGACGCGCGCTCCGTCGCTGTTCACGTAGTACCTCTCCTGGAGCTCGGCTGCGGCGTAGAGGAGCCGTCCAGGGAGCTTCACCCCGGCTCTCTCCCCTGCGATTCTCCCTTCCACGTCCCGGAGCACCCCCTGGAGCCAGGCGGGGTCGGCATTCTCGACCCGTCTCGTCTCTTGGGCTGCCCAGCTTCTCCTGGTCCCCTTCGTGCTGTCCAGCAGCACGGGCTCCCTGAGGACCTGGGCCGATGCCCGCGCGAGCCTGACCGCCCTCGAGGCCACCTCCTTCACAGCACGGAGGCTCATGTCGTTGGTGGCGCAGAACCCGAGGGCGCCCCTCGAAATCACCCTTATGCCTATCCCGAACCCCTCTACGAAGAACGACGGCTGCGGCTCCCCGTTCTTCAGCCCGAACTCTCTCTCCCAGGTCGTCTGGACCCTGGCCTCGGCGTACGAAGCTCCCTCCTTCTGTGCTACCGATACGGCGGCCTCGGCCAGGTCCTTCCCCTCCTGGGTCCGCATGGGCAGGGGCTCGCGCGGCCAGCTTCTAAGCTTGAGTCTTCAGACCAGGGGGGTGGGCTCCCCCTTCAAGGGCGGGGCGAGCTTCCATTTCTTCCCCTTCCTGAACGCTGCGAACATCTCCGGATGCTCGGTATGGATGGGTATCACCTTCCTGGCCCCTACGCCGTCCACAAGGGCCTTCACCTCTCGCATGGGGGCGTGCCCCGACGCGTGCAGCTGGGTGTAAGTGAACCCCACGTGGTCTACCCAGTTTTTGATGACGGCTTCTTCCCTTTCTCCTTCCTCGTTGAACGCTTCGGTGGCCGCGTGAATGTACGTCCCCCCCTTCTCGGGCTTGATGTCGATGAGCTCCGGAAAGTTCCACGCCTCCAGGTGCAGGAGGACCTCGCGCTGCTTCGCCCTCACGTCGCTGGCGCTAACTCCGTCCCCGAGGAACCGCCTCTCCCAGGAGAAGTAGTCGGAGTCGTCCAGCTTCCCGGTCCTCTTCCTGCGCACGTACACCCCCACGTCCTTCCCGATCCTGGGGACCTTCAGCTTCCGGTCGGCGCTGAGCTTCTCCAGCAGGACGGCCATCTTCATGGATACCACGAGCCTCCTCCCGGATGCCTCCGCCGCCGCGTGGAACGTGTTGATCCTATCCACGTCGTTCCCCCTGAACGAAGAGAAGACCAGGGCCCTGCTGCGGCCCACGAGCCTCATGGCTTCCTCCATGACCTGACTCTCGCTGGTGTTGACCCCGTCGTCGTTCTCCCTCACCCTGGTCCCTTCCGTGAGCAAGGTCCCAGGCCTCTCCTTCGCGGCCGCTTCGACGAAGTCTTTGGTCATGGATCCGGCGGGCCCGTGGAACCTGAAATCCCCGGTGTAAGCCAGGGTGGCGTCACCGCAGTGAATCACGAACCCATAGGCGCCCGGGATAGAGTGATCCACGTGGACCGGGACGAACTCCATCGAGCCGACCCTGAACCTGTCTCCTGTCCTGAACTTCCTGACTTCGTGGTCGTCGAGCGGGGACGAGGAGGAATCGCTGTAGGCTGAGTGAATCAGGGAGGTGGTCTCGCCGCAGTACACAGGGATCTCGGGGTCGGTGTATCCGATCCTCCCCGTATGGTCCGTGTGGTAGTGGCTCAGGACTATGGCGTCCACTTCAGGGTCGGAGTGCTTCAGGCGGGTGTTCTGAAGCGCCTTCTCCGAGTAGAGCCCAGGGATTTCGGGGAGGAGCCCGAACTCGAACAGGTCACCCGCCCCGTTGACCAGCCGCGGTTCAATCCCTCCGCTGAAGTAGTCCGAGCCGTCTGAGAACCCGGTGCCGAAGTCGAGGAGGACCCTGGAGCCTCTGTCCTCCAGGAGGAACTTGTTCCCCCCGATCTCCCCTACTCCACCGTAGCAGGTAAGCCTCGGGTACACATAAGGGAGACCTGGTACAAGCTACTTAACGGTTCGACCGCCTCGCCCCGGGAACGGATAAATACGAACTTGGTGTCGGAGGAGACCGTGGTCCTCCTGCCGCTTCTTCAGGCGGGCTCAAGCTCCGACACCCTTGGCGCCATCGCAGTGCTCGTCGTCGCCATAGGCCTCGTCGGGATCGCCATACTCATCCTCTTCTCCAAAAGAAAGATCTAGTGCTATCATGACAGTCGCAGCCGTCTTCGACGTCGATGGCACGCTCGTCACCTTCCAGTTCGACATGGAGGGGACCAGGCAGGCGCTCATAGAAGAGCTGGCCAGGAAAGGATACGATTCGGCCGGGATCGACCTCAAGACTCCGACCCAGAGGATTCTCGACGCTGCACGTTTGCAGACGCCAGACGACGAGCAGTGGCGCTACCAGGATTTCAGGAAGGCCGCGTTCGCCCTCCTCGACAGGTTCGAGGCGGTGAGCGCCTTCACCACGGCGCCAATCCCGGGAGCTAGGGAGGCCCTCGAGCGCCTGAAGTCGAGAGGGGTGAGAATCGCCGTCCTCACCAACGCCGGACGGAACGCAGCCTCCGTGTCGCTCAGGAGGGCCGGACTGGCAGACATCTTCGAGTTCGTCCTCACCAGGGACGAGACCATAGTGATGAAGCCCGACCCCGGGGGGGTCGCCATGGCTGCGACGAGGCTTGGCCCGACCGCAGAGTCTGTCTACTACGTCGGGGACAGCCCGTACGACATCGCGGCCGCCAGAGGGGCGGGGGTGAAGATGGTCGCGGTCGCCACAGGGAACCATTCCGCCGAGAGGCTCAAGAGCGAGGGCGCCGACTTCGTGGTGGCTTCCATAGCCGACGTCCCGGTGGTCCTGGGGGTCTAAGCAGAAAAGGAGCCAGGGCGGAGGTGGCGCCGTTGGAGCTCACCGCTTCAGAGAGGGGCGCGCTCAGGGCGCTCTGCGACGCCCTCTTTCCGGCGATCCAGGGAGAGCCAGGCCTCCTCGGGCGAGGGGCGTCTGACATAGCCGTCGACTCGCTCCTCGCGGAGGCGGCGGAGACCTCCATGCAGCCTGGCAACGCCAGGGACTTCCGGAGGGTGCTCGCCGTCGTCGAGAGCCCCCTCTACAACCTGCTCCTCAGCGGCAGGCCCGCCAGGTTTTCTTCGCTCTCCCCCAAAGGCAGGGAGTCGTATCTCGAGTCATGGAGGGACAGCCCTCTCCCCCTGAAGCGGACCGCGTTCCAGGCAATCAAGAGGTTGACTCTCTTCCTGGCGTACGCTTCGGCAGGCCCGGACGGGTTCAACCCCAACTGGGAAGCGATCGGGTACCCCGGCCCGTCGCTCGACGCCCCTGTCCCGACCCCCGAGCATCTTAGGCTGGTCCCCGTCAGGGTGGAACATGACACGAAGCTGACCTGCGACGTAGTGGTCGCGGGGTCGGGGGCGGGCGGGAGTGTAATCGCTGACTCCCTCGCTTCCGCAGGGTACAGCGTGATAGTGGTCGAGCAGGGGCCGTACGAGACCTCCGAGACCTTCAGGCAGGACGAGATGAGGATGATGCAGAAGCTCTTCCAGCAGAGCGGGACCGCGGCCACCGCAGACCTCTCTTTCGTCCTCCTCGCCGGAAGGGGAGCAGGCGGGGGGACGACTGTGAACTGGAACACCTGTCTGAAGCCTCCGCCGCGGGTCCTCTCAGAGTGGGAGAACGGGTTCGGGGTCGACGGGGTCACAGGCCCCGGGTTCGCGTCCATGCTAGACTCCGTCTGGAAGGGGATCAGGGTCACCGCCTCAGAAAGCCAGCTCAACAGGAACAACGAGGTGCTTCGCGACGGATGTAGGGCCCTCGGATTCAAGGACGGGACAGACTACCACGTCATCGAACGTAACGCCGTAGGGTGCAGGCAGAGGTGCGACTTCTGCACCTACGGATGCATCTACGCCGCGAAGCAGTCGACGGCGCTGACCTACCTTCCGTCAGCCCAGTCGAAGGGGGCTAGGTTCGTCTTCGACGCCAGGGTCGAGAGGGTTGTCATCGAAGGAGGGGCCGCAAAGGGAGTTGTGGCTACCTGCAGGTCCGGAGGGAGGGAGTTCAGACTCGACATATCGGCCAGGGCGGTGGTGGCCGCCTGCGGGGGGATCGAGAGCCCGGCCCTCCTCCTGAGGTCCGGCGTGAAGGACCGGAACGTCGGGGCGTACCTGAGGCTCGACCCCACGGTCGCGGTCGGGGGGGTGTTCGAGGACCCGGTCTACCCATGGAAAGGACCCCCGCAGACGATCGCCGTCTGGAAGTTCATCGACCTGGACGGGACCTACCACGGCTTCTGGGTCGAGGCGGCCCCCGCCCACCCGGGTCTGTTCGCGATGTCGATCCCCTGGGTGAACGGGCGTCGCCACAAGGAGTTCATGCAGAGGTATTACGCCCGCTCCTCCGCCGCCATAGTGCTCCTGAGGGAGAGGAGTTCAGGTAGGGTCGCGGTCGGCAAGGACGGTTACCCCAGGGTGACCTACGAGTTGGAGAAGGCGGACAAGGACACCCTGGTGAGAGGCATGGAGGAGACGGCCCGCATACTTTCTGCGGCCGGCGCCACGGGGATCTGGACGACCCACAGCTCGGAGGTGTTCGCCGGAGACGGGACGTCCAAGGTCGGTCAGTCCGACCTGGACTCCTTCTCCGCGGCCCTGCGAAGGGAGGGGGTCCGGCCAAACAGGATGATGCTCTACAGCGCCCATCTGATGGGGTCGTGCAGGATGAGCTCTGACCCGTCTCTGGGGCCGACGTCGCCGTCGGGGGAGCTCCACACCGTGAAGAACCTCTTCGTGGGAGACTCTTGCGTTTTCCCCACCACCCCCGCGGTCAACCCCATGATCTCGATCATGGCCATGGCCCTGAGGACCGCGGAATCCATAAAGCGCTCCCTGGGCTGACGCTGACGATCTAGAATGACTTCCGCCAAGCGCGATGCGCCGTATTACATAGTCGGCCTCCCCGAGGAACCAACGGAGGCCGCCGAGGCGAGAGCGAAGTTCGAAAGGCTCTCGGATGAGCTCTGCAGGGTCTACCCGTCCATCGAGGAGATCAGGGCAGTGGTGAAGTCGAAGAAGCCGTCGAAGTCGCACGCCCGCTATGAGGTATCGGTGGAGATCTACACCCCACGCGACAGGCGCGCCTTCGAGGGGTCGGGGTACAACATAGCGAAGGTCTTCGACGTCATGGGGCCCAAGATGAAGAGGCTCCTCTCGTCCCGGCAGTCCAGGGTCACCTCCACCGGGGGAGACAGCCCGAGGAAGGTCGCCACCTAGCCGGGGGAGGCTGCCGGCTTCCTGTTCTGTTCCCTCAGCTGCTCTACTTCAGCCCTGAGCCTGGCTATCTCGCCTGAGGTCTCTGCCGCCTCGGCAGTCCTGTGGTAGATGTCCAGCGCCTTCCTCCTGATCCCGAGCTGGGGATCTGACCGACCCGCCTCCTTCAGGTCGTCAAGGAGCCTCCTGTCAAGGGTGTCCCTGAGTACCAGGCTCACCAGTATCTGCCTGACCCTGTATTCCTTGTCGTGCCTGAGTATCTCCTTGAGCATCGGGACCTCTGCTTCCAGGATGAACCCCCGCGCGTCTATCGCCTTGAGCGCCCCGACCCGCACCCTGGTAGGCCTGCCATAGGCCAGCGACTCTCTGATCACCGCGTCGGCTTCAGGGCTCTTTAGCTTCCCCATGGCCTCCACTGACGCCTCCCCCAGCACCTCGTTGACCGTGTGCACCGCCATCGCCTGCTTCAGGTGCGGGAAGGCCCCTTCGGGCCACGACTTCGCGAGCCCGAGGGCGGCTTCACATCTAACGAAGGGGCTCGGGTCAGTTTCCAGCATCTCCACCAGCGCTTTCCTCGCGTCCTCGTGCTTGAACGAGCCGAGGGCCGCCGCGGCGCCCCTCCTCACCTTCCTATCCTTCGCCGCCTTGGACCGGAGGACCGCCTGCAGCGCGCCGTCCGTCCCTATCTGCCCCAGCGCCTTCAGGGCGCACGCCCTCACGTTCCAGAACTGCTCCGTCTCTGCCGCGCGCGCGAGCCCTTCTATCGTCCCCCCGTCCTTCAGCTTCCCGAGCTCTTTCGCGGCCTCCGCCCTGCTTGATGCGTCCTGGCTGTCCTTCAGCTGGTTCAGGAGGAGGGCGGTCGTCTTGTCGAATTTCACCCTCTTGAGGAGCCACCCCTTCGGGTCGAACTCCACGACGTCCGGCTTCGAAGGAAGGGCGAAGGTGAAAGTCTGGTCGGCCGAGTCCAGGCCGACCCTGAAGCTCCGCCTCTCGCCCCCCACGAAGAAGACGACCTCGCAGGGGAGCTTGAACACCGGGGTCCCGTCGTCTGTCTTCTGGACCTGTCTGACCCTGAGGGTCGCCAGCTTCCCAGCGTCGTCCCAGGAGTATGCCACCTCGAACTCGGGGTGCCCTGGCTTGTAGAACGACTGCCCGAAGAACTCCTGCAGCTGCAGCCCACTAACCTTCTCCATCGCCTTCCGGAAGTCGTCGGTGTCAGCCACGGACAGGGCGAACGACTTCAGGTACAGCGATATGCCGTCGAAGAAGGCGCCGTCCCCCATCAGGAACCTCAGCTCGTGCAGCCTCGCGGCCCCTTTGGGGTAGAGGTGCATGTCGAAGATGTCGTCGGGCCAGATGTAATCCCTCTCCACGATCGGGCGCCTGTATTCCTTCTCGTCCTCCTCGAAGTAGGTCTCCATCCTCGCGGCCAGGGCCCACAGCATTTCGTCCATCCCTCTCGTCTTCTCCAGGTAGAGAACCTGGAAGTAGGATGCGAACCCCTCGTTCAGCCAGGCGTGGGGCCAGTCTGCACAGGTGACGTAGTCTCCGAACCACTGGTGGGCGAACTCGTGGGCGACGAGGTCTACTGCGCGCTGATAGGGAGACGCGTAGGTGGCCGAGAAGTCCTCTTCGGAGGCGGCGTCAGCATAATAATTTGTGGCTAGGGTCGTAGCGTTCAGGTTCTCCTCGCCTCCAGCCACGAAGTCCTCGACGGTGGTCTGGTCGTACTTCAGGTACGGGTATTTCACCCCTGTGATGTCTTCGAAGACCTCCAATATCTTAGGGGTCTCCCCGAAGTACCTGAGCACGTCCTCCCTCTTGGACTCTGGAAAGTTGTAGTTCAGCTTGACTCCCCGGGCTTCCTGGGTGACCACCCCGAACTTCCCAGCGACGAAGGAAGTGAGATAGCACGAATGGGGGGTCTCCTCCAGCCAGTGGAATGTGGCTCTTCCCCCTCCGACCTTGGTCGAAAGCAGTTTCCCGTTGGATATAACCCGGAACTCGGAAGGCACGGTGAGGACGAGCTCGCTGCTCGACTTGTCGGCCGGATGGTCATGGCAGGGGAACCAGTATCGCGACTCTTCGGCCTCGGTGTGGGTCCAGGCCTGGACCTCCTTCTCCGGGTGCTCCTTGTCGGGGCCGGTGAAGTACAGCCCCATCTTGGGGAAGGCCGAGTACTCGACCTTTACCGAGCGCTTCCCCGCCCTCGGATGCATCTTCACCGCAAGGATGGAACCGTCGTGCTCGTATTCCGCAGGGGCGCCGTCGACCGACACCTTCGATATCTCGAGACCTACCGCGTCGAAGTGGGCGGACCCGAGCTCGCCCCTGACCGGCTCGATGTCCAGGGTCGCGGAGCCTGCGATGCGCTTCTTCTGGAAGTCGACGTCGAGCTCGACCTTCACGTGTCTGGTCTTGTACTCGAGCGGGGGAGGGTAGTGGGCGCCCGACTCCGGGAGGTGAAACGTCCTTCTGACCTCTGTGCCCACAGTTCGCCCGTCCGCCGCAGGGCTCAAAAGAGTTTCGAGAGCGGCATAGTTGAAATAAGGTACGGGTGGCGGGCGGCCCGTTGGTCTCCATCCAGAGGGCCATCCAGGGCTCGATAATCTTCGCCACCCTGTTCGGGGTCCCGTTCCTCGTGGAGGTACACCCGGTCCTCCCTGCCGTCGTCTTCGACTCCGTCGGGTTCGGCTGGGTCCTTTTCGTCGTGGACAGCGCCCTGACCTTCGTCAGGCCCAGGGAGTCCTATTACCTGGGGGTCGTTCTCGCGGCGGCAGCTCTCCTGGCGACCTGGTCGCAGCCGGCGCACCTGAGTCTGATAGAAGGAGGGGACCTGGTGGCAGCCGCCACTATCATTATTGGGACGGTCACCGAGGTCGCTATCATCGGCCTCACCGCCTATTTCCTGGCCGCGGGGAAGAGGAAAGACCCGTGGGCCTGGCCTGGGAAGCAAGAAGACTAGAACCACCGAATCGGCTGCCTGCCTGCGCCGCCAGGGAAGGAAGGGGTTCGCCTCTCGCGACCGTGGATGCACCTCCCATGGAAACCCGCCGCGCTTGGAAGCGCCCAGGGGAGCGGTATGGCTGGGCTTTCTCCGGCACAGGTGGCATCAGGAGCGGTTGCCAGGCATCAGAGACGCGCGCCCGCCTCTCGTGCTCTCAGATGTAGCCCCAGCTGATGAGCATGTCGCTGTCGTGAGTCCATCTCTGGCCGATGTCGCTCCGGTAGAACATGTTCGGGATCATGACGTTCTTTACGTTCTGGTAGGCTTTGTCTATTGCGTCTGCCATGGTCGCTCCTGACCCTGTGACCACGAGCGCATACCCTGAATTTCCGGCGATGCGCCAGTCTCCGTTCTCCTGCTTTACCTCCCCTATGTGCACGCCGTCATGTGCCTGGCGCCGGAAGAGGATCGTCGCCCCCTCGGAGTACTTCTTGAACGCCTTCTCGTCTTCGAAAGGCCAGGGCGGGATCGCCACGACGACTCCCACCTGGTACCCCTTCTTCGTTTTCAACTGGGCATCGTTCCCGTGCGCTATGTCGAACAGAAACTGGCCCCACTCGCTCGTGATCCCCTCCATCTGTATGCTGATTGTGGGATACCCGAACCGACAGTTCCCGGCGAAGTAGGGTCTGCCATTCCTTCTCACCAACATCGTGTGCCAGTCCTCCACTTCGACGTCCCATACGACGCCGGAGTACTCCTGCCTTGAGACCGTCCGCTCGTCCAGGGGGGAGTCAAGCCGAGTCCGGACGGAGAGCTCGTTCAGGTCCCAGCTCCGGGGATCCCCTCCGATGGAGACAGTCTCTCCCTGCTCTCCTACGCTGATGTTGGCGACGCTCCCGGATTTTATGATGATCTCTTGGAGGTCGTCGGCCAGCCTATGCGAAGCGGTCGCCGCGCTCTTTCCCCGGGTGTTTCTGCGGCCGTCCCCCCCGCCGAGCGAATAGCCGCGCCAAAGCGAGCGAAGCAGTTCAGGTGCAAGCTCCTTGAACCGGCTCGGGACGAACTTTTCGCTGGCACCAAGGGCCGAGAGCCTGAGTTCCTCCAGGAACGTGACTAGCTGGACCGAGGAGATCTGGAACCCTCCGCCCTTTTGGGAGGTGTAGCTCAGCCCCGTCTCCTTCAGTATCCCTTCTATTTCGTCTTGACTGTGGCTCTTACCCTCGGACAGCTTGATGACGCGCCGGTCTTCTGATACAGACCCTCCCGCCAGATACAGCCCCAGTAGCCCCATGAACGCCCCGGCCGGGACAAGGACAGGCTGATGGAGGACCTCCGTGGTCCTCCCGTCCTTTCCCGACTGATTCTGCTCGGCGTAACCGGGGATTTCTACGCTCTCCAGGTGCTTCCCCGCGAAAGACCCGCTCCTGACCACCCGGGCGCCATAGGATGGGAAGGCTCCTGCCTTCGCGAACTCCACCCCTCCGGGCCGACTCACCAAGAGGTTGTGGTCTGGCGTGACCAGCGCGTCGAGACCGGAGCGGGCATTGCCGGTGGCTCCCAGGTGCACCATCTCTCCGCGGTATGTCTTGACCAGCAGGCCTGTGATTCGCTTCCAGCTCATCTCCCGAGTCTTCGGTTCGATCGCCAGCGTCTCGTCCCCCATTTCGACCTCGAAGTACTTCTTCCACCCGGCCTTGGTGAGTATCTCCGTCGACTCGTCGTAGCAGGTCCACTCGAGAGGCCAGATGCCCTTCGAGTTGGCGATGCAGTTGATGTCGACGTATCCGACGTACTTGCTGGCGGCCAGCTTCTCTTTCGCTTTCTCCAGTGTCCGTTCAAAGACCGGGCTGTCCTTGGTGTAGAACGTGGCTGTCCCCATTTCGCCTGTACTCGGACCCAATTCGCCAGGAAAGAGGCGTTTATGCTCGAAGTTGACGCAGACAGGCATTACGAACTCCTTTCCGTTAAAGAAGGCTCCCACGGCTATTTCCACCCCCTCGGCGAACTTCTGCATCTGGAACTCTTTGATCTTCTTGGACCAGTTCGCTTTGTAGTGCTCGAGCACCTGGAGGACGTCCTTTCCGTCCGGCTCCTGGCCGATGAACAGCAGCTCCTTTTCGCTCTGCGCCTTCCCGCTGGGTTTCAGGACGTATCTGTCAGGGTTCTTCCTGACGAAATCTACGGCGTCATCGAACGACGTGAAGTTCCAGCTCGGCAAGACGTCGACGCCGACCGAGTTCAACTCCGATTGGCCGAACTCCCTATCGAGCTCGAGCTTGTCCGTGTACGGCGTGCCGCCGACCACGAACCTCCCCTCCGCGCGCAATTGATCCGCTTTGTTTCCGAAGCCGATGTCGTCGAAGACGAACACGTCGGCCCAGTCCTTCAGGGACTCCCACTCGTCGACTTTTTCGAAGAACCCCAGGCCCACGTCTTTCTCTCCCTGGCCGTGGCAGTACATCTTCACCTCGTGTCCTTCCTTCTTCAGTTGCCACGCAAGGTCGGCGGACAGACTTTCCTCAGTCACGAACAGAAACTTCATCGAGTGCCTCATCATCCTTCCAGCAGTTAATATCTGTTCGCGAAGTTCTGGGGGTGTCGGGCAGGGCCCGCCCGTCGGTCGCGATCCGCGGGACGGTGCGTCGGAGCCGCCGTCATGCCGCTCGTTTTCAAAAATGAGAAAGGCCGGACTGCTTATATCGGCTCCGGAACAGAATCACCTAGTTGAGCACCAGGACATCGCTGGCCGGAGGATTCACGGTCGCTGTTCTCGCTGCCGCGCTGATACTTTCCGGCTATGGCGCGGCGGTCGCGCTTGGCCCCAAGACAGGCTCGGCGACCACTGTCACGACCACGACCACGGCGACCAATTCGTCGACGCTTTCGCCGTACGTCCTCACTCTGGTGATAACCACAAACAACATGTTCAACGCGAGCGCGGGAGACCAGCCGGCTTACTATGTCCTCGGACCGGCGGGGCTTGAGTCGGCGGCCAACATTAACCTCCCGGCGAACCGTCTGATCAAACTGGTGATAGTGAACTACGACGACGGCAACGCCTCGCTCGCGATCCCCAGCGACAACGTGGTCTCTGGTACTATCAACGGGACCATCTTCGTGGCTTCCAACGACAACGTGAACTCCTCCCAGGGTCCGTCAGGAATCGTCCTTGCAGGCGGGGTGACACAGTCTACCGTCCCAGCTTCCGAGGTGGCCCACACCTTCACCGTCCCTTCGATCAACCTCAACGTCCCGGTCCCCCTGAGCTCCACGGTGGTGGCTTACTTCACCCTCGCCAGCCCCGGGACCTTCATCTGGTTCTGCGAGACCGAATGCGGCTGCGGGCTGACCGGGACCCAGTGTGCCATGTCTTCCCCCGGCTGGATGACCGGAAACCTGGTGGCGAGCTGATAAACTGAGTCGGCCATCCCCTCCGGCGGTGGTCGGTCGCTGATGTCAGACCAGGAATCCGGGGAGAAAGACGGGTCCAGGCGCGAGTTCCTGAAGGCGGCTGCGGCCGTATCCGGTGTCCTCGCCGTCGCCGGGATTGCCTCGGTGATGAAGGCTGTCGTCATCCCGGCCGTCCCTTCGCAGGCCCAGACCGCCGTCGGCGGGTTCCCCAGGGTAAAGATCTCGAACGTCGGCGCGCTTTCAGCCAACGTGGCCCTCCTCTTCAACTACCCTCTCGACAACGAGCCGAACGTCCTCGTCAAGCTGGGCCAGGAGGCGGAGAGAGGGGTCGGGCCGGACGGAGACATAGTCGCATTCAGCCAGGTCTGCCAGCACCTCGGGTGCATCTGGGGGTACGTCGCCTCGGGGGATTCCCCCAAGGTCAACCCGTCCTACGTAGCGACAGCCCCGGTCGGCTACTGCCCATGCCACGGCAGCGTCTATGACCTGGTCGAAGAGGCCAAGGTGGTAGGTGGGCCGGCGCCGAGGCCCGTCCCTCAGGTCCAACTGGAAGTGGATAGCTCCGGGGACATCTACGCGGTGGGGATGTGGCCGCCGACCATATTCAACCACGACACAGGCTCGAACGACGTGAACTACGACCTGCAGGGGGGGACCCCTGTGGCCTCCTCATAGGAGACGTTGTGATGTCTGGCAAAGAGGGAATGCTCGAGCGCGTGGCGGGATGGTTCGACTCGCGGCTGGGGCTGAGCTATCCTCTCCTCCGCCCGGTCCCGAAGTACGCCCTCAACCCCTTCTACTGGCTGGGGGCCTTGACTGTGGTGGCCTTCGTCATCCAGGGGGTCACCGGGATAATAATGATGCTCTATTACGTCCCTGACCCCACCCAGGCCTACTCGTCGACCCAGTACATCTTCCAGAACGTCTACAACGGAAGGTTCCTGGAGACGATACACCTCTACACCGCCTACGCCATGATCATGCTGGCGTTCATGCACATGATGCGTGGGTACTTCGTCTCAATCCAGAAGAGGCCAAGGGAGGCCATGTGGATCGTCGGGATGCTCATGGGGTTCGTCACCCTAGGGTTCGGGTTCACTGGTTATCTTCTCCCATGGACCGTGGTCTCAAAGTCGGCGACGGACGTCGGAGTCGGGATGGTCAGCGCGCTCCCTCAGCCTCTCTCTTCGCTCATCACCTTCCTGATAGTGGGGAATGGGGGCGACGGAGCGGAGCTGCTCAGATTCTTCGACATGCACGTGGTCCTACTCCCGGCCGTCCTCCTCATCCTGCTGGTCGTGAAGATGTACATGCTCGAGGCCCACGGCGTCGGCGAGCCTACTTCAGGGGCGACCGAGGAGCAGAAGTCTAGGACCGTCCCTGTCTTCCCTGACGTCACGATGTATCTCTTCGAGCTCTCTCTCCTCTTCGGGGCGGGGATGCTCCTGGTCTCGGCCCTCTTCCCGCTCACCCTCCCCCCAGAGTACTCGGCCGCTGCCGCGTCGCAATACATCCCACAACCGGACTGGTACTTCCTCTGGATTTATCAGATACTCAAGATCAAGGTCTTCGAAGGGACCACTGGGTTGGCGGCGGCGCTCACGGTCGTCACCATCATCTTCGCCTTGCTTGCGCTCTTGCCCTTCATAGACAGAGGAAAGAGCCGCCAGACATCCAGGCGCCCTCTCTACACCACCGTAGGCGCCGTGTTCGTGGCCGAGGTGGTGGCCCTGTCATACTGGGGGCTCGTGACCCCCGGGGAGATAATCCCCATCGAACAGGCGGCGCTCGTGATCGGCGGGACCGCCCTCCTCGTCATGTTCGGCTCCTTCGTGCTCTACAGGCTCATGTACTCACGCGCTAGGAAGCGCCTCCCCTTGGGGCCGGCGAAGGAGGTGCCCCGCTCCGAGCTGAAGGCCGGCCTTGCGTTCGCAGGGCTTGTGGCGGCAGGGGCTTTCGCGATGGCATGGCTCCTCAACGGGGCCGTCGGGGCGATCCTGTCCGGTTGGACGGCGGGGGATGCCGTATCCCTGCTCGCGTCGTCTTCCCTGCTGGCGCTCGACTTCCTAGGGAGCGTCTTCCTGATCTACAGGCTCGATCTTAGGACCGGGAGCGTGAAGAGGAGGGTCAGGCTCCTAGAGGTAGGGTGGAAGGAAGGATGAGGGTGGCCGCCTCCTTTACAGCCCTCCAGGTGGTGTTCCTGGTCGCGCTCCAGGCAGCTACCACTTCCGTCCTCTGGCTCCTGAACCCGCTGACTCAGGCGGCCACCGACACCTTCGCCCTCTACCTGAGCGTCGACTTCCTCGCCTTCGCCCTGATCTCATACATCTACAGGTCGAGGAAGGCCTCCGGCGCCCCGTCCCAGACCTGGCTCGCCCTAGGGTATCTCGCGCTGATAGTACTCCTCGTCGCTAACCTGGCCCTGGGCTGAGCTGCCCGGCTCGCGTCAGCCTTGCTGCATCTGCAGGGCATACATCTTCGCGAACATCCCGTCCGGCCTGGACATCAGATGCTCGAACGTCCCCTCCTCCACCACCCGCCCGGCGTCCAGGACGACTATCCTGTCGGCCAGCCTTATGGTGGAGAGCCTGTGGGCGATTATCAGCGTGGTCCTCCCCTTCACCATGGACGCGAGGGCGCGCTGAACCTTCAGCTCGGTGAACGGGTCGATCCCCGAGGTCGCTTCGTCCAGGATGAGTATCTTGGGGTCCGGCAGGAGCGCCCTGGCGAAGCAGATGAGTTGCTTCTGGCCCATCGACAGGTTTGTGGCTCCTTCTGCCACCATCGTGTCGTACCCGTCCGGAAGGGACGCGATGAACTCGTCCACTCCAAGGGCCTTCGACACATACTTGACCTGCTCGAGGGATGCCTCTGGCTTCCCATATCTGATGTTGTCGGCGACGCTCGACTCGAAAAGGAACGGGTCCTGAGGGACGGCGCTTATCCTGGACCTGAACTCAACGAACCGGAGGCGCTTCACGTCCTTCCCTCCTACCAGGACCTCTCCCTGCTGCGGGTCGTAGAACCTCTCGACCAGGTTGACGATGCTCGACTTCCCCGCGCCAGTGGCTCCCACCACAGCCACGACTTCCCCGGGCTCCACCTTCAGGTTGACCCCCTTCAGGACGGGGAGGTCATCGGAGTACCCGAAGGTGACCCCCCTCAGCTCTACCCCCCACCCGACCCCGCCGTCGAGGGTGAGAGGCGAGTCGGGCTCCTTCACCTGTATCTCGGCGTTTACGAGCTGCGTGACCCTGTCCAGCCCCGTGACTGCAGACTGGAACGAGTTGTAGAAGGTCGTGAGCTGGATTATCGGGTTGAAGAACGCGTTGACATAGAGCATGAACGTCACCAGGGTCCCCACCAGCATGTGCCCCGCGAGCACCTCGGTCCCCCCGAACCAGATGACGAGGGCGAGCCCCAGGGCCTCGATCACCTGGACCATGGAGTTGAACGCCGATGTGTACTTGTTCGCCCTCAGGTTGGCCAGCATGTTCTCGCTGTTCACGGCGTCGAACTTCTCCGAGACCCTCCCCTCGCTGACCAAGGCCTGGGTCACCCTGACCCCGCTTATCCCCTCCTGGAGCTTGGCCGTCACCATGGCTATCTTCTTCCTGGTCTCTACGAAGTTCCGGGAGATCTTCCCCTGGAAGACCAGGGTGACGGTTACCAATATCGGGATGACGACGAACGACACTAGGCTCAGCTCCAGGTTGAAGAAGAGCATGATGACCACGATGGAGATTATGGTGAGGAAGCCGGAAAGGACCTGGGGGAGCTGGAATGTCACGAAGTCTTCGACGGCATCGACGTCGTTCATGATGTACGACATGATCCGGCCGGTCTCCCTGGTCGAGAAGTACGACTGGGAAAGGCGCTGGAGGTGGTCAAAAGCGTCTCTTCTGATGTCCCTCAGAGAGTTCTGCCCCACCAGCTGCATGGCGTAGGTCCGCCTGTTGTCTGCGGCGTAGTTGGCGAGGTATAGGATGGCGTAGGAGCCGGTGAAGGTGGCCACCCCTCCGAAGTTCCCCGCCACTATGGCGTCGATGGCGAACCCCAGCAGGACGGGTCCGACTATTCCCGCGGCCGAGGTGAAAAGAAGGCCCCCCAGGCTCACGGCCAGGTCCCGCTTGTACCCTACGACGTACCCCACCAGCCGGCGCAAGAGGAACCCGTCGCTGTACTTCCGGTCCTTCCGCGAGTCGGGGTCGTCGTCCCCGATGTACATCCCCCGCAGCGTCACCGAGGGTCCCGCTCCTCTTCCGTGACATCCTGTGGCGCGTACTGGGACAGGTAGAGCCTCGCATATGCTCCGTTCAGCCTCAGAAGTTCCTCATGGGTCCCCTGCTCGACCACCTTCCCGGCCTCGAAGACGACTATCCTCTTCGCGAGCCTCAGCGTCGCCAGCCTCTGGGTGATGATTATGGTGGTCCTCCCCCTTATCACCTCTTTGAGCGCCTCCCCGATGGCGTACTCGGTCCCCGCGTCGACACTCGAGAGGGAGTCGTCGAGGATCAGGATGCGAGGGTCCATGAGGAGCGTCCTCGCGATGGCTATCCTCTGCTTCTGCCCACCGGAAAGCGTGACCCCTCGTTCCCCGACCCTGGTCTCGTATTTTTCGGGGTACCTCTCTATGAACTCGTCGGCGTTGGCCAGCCTGCAGGCCCTCTCGACCTCCTCCTTGCTGGCGTCCGCCTTCCCATAGCAGACGTTCTCCCTTATGGTGGCAGAGAACAGGAAGATGTCCTGGCTGACCAGGCCGACGGACGCCCTGAGAGACTTCAGGGTGAGGTCCCTGACGTCCTTCCTGTCAATCTTCACCGAGCCCGAGGCGACGTCGTAGAAGCGGGGGACAAGGTTAGCCATGGTGGTCTTGCCGGACCCTGAGACGCCGACGAAGGCGACGACCTGGCCAGCGGGGACCTCCAGGTCTATCCCTTTGAGGACCTCCCTCCCTTTCCCGTATCCGAACCTCACGCCTTCGAACCTTATGTCACCTCTCGCCCCAGTAAGAGGGAGGGCCCCTGGTCTGTCCTTCACTTCAGCCTCCGCGTCGATGACCTCCAGGATCCTGTCGAACCCCGCCATGCCGTTCTGGCCTATGAGGATGAGCTGGCCTAGGAACCTGCTCGGTCCTCCCAGCAGGGCTAGGAGGTTCGCAGCGGCGACCAGGTCCCCGATCGATATCGTCTTAGCTATCACCGGCCCCCCGCCGAAGTAGTAGAGCGCCGCGAGGTCGACGCTGATCACGAGGCTCAGAAGCGGGGTGTAGATCGCGCGGACGGCGGAAGACCCCACGATGCCGTCTCTGTACGCCTGGTTGGTCGCGGCAAAGCGAGAGACCTCGCCTTCCTCGGCAGAAAAGGACCTGACTATCCTGGCCCCTGCCACGTTCTGCTGGAGCACCGTGTTCATGGCGCCGTAGTTCTTCCTGGTGAGCCGCCAGAAGGGCCCCTGCGTCTGGCTGAACCTCCAGCTGAGGAGGAGGATCAACGGGAAGACCACGGCCACTACGCTCGCAAGGTAGAGGTTGAGGAAGACCAGGGAGACCACGACCCCCCCGACGAGGAACACGTTGGAGAGGAGCTGGCCCCAGCCGAAGGCGACGAACCTGCGGACGGCCTCGACGTCCCCCGTGGCCCTCGACATGAGCTGCCCGGTCTCGTTCTTGTCGTGGAAGCTGAAAGACTGCGACTGGATTGAGGTGAATATCATGTTGCGCAGGTCGTAGATCATCTTCTGGCCCAGCGCCTGCCCCCCGTAGCTGAGCCCGAAGCTGAACGCCGCTGACGCGGCGCTGACAGCCACGACCTCCAGCGCGACCATGGATATGGACGATATCGGCGCCCTCCCCACGACGTCGTTGACCGCCTCGCCGGTCAGGAAGGGGACGAGCACCCGGAACCCGGTGAGGGCAGTGACGCTGGCGAACGTCACCGCCGCTATCGGCCAGTGCTTCCTCATCAGGCCGAGCAACCTCAGGTATCTGTCTAACAACCTCAGCTCCGCCTTTCAAAGCTCCCCTCCTCGGCTTCTTCTTAAATCGGCGCGGGGACCCGGTTTATAGCGGCAATGGGAGGGCCCCTCAGCCCCTGTTTTGGAAGAGTCCAGGCCTGCAGAAACGACAGACAGCCGTTCCCTGACCTTCCTGGCCGCCCTCCGGGTGCTCAGGAGCGTCTCGGCGGGGATGATCAACGTTGCCTTCCCGTTCCTCGTGCTCGAAGAGCTGCATCTGGGGTACGTCCTCCTCGGCGTGATGTACGCATCCGCCACCCTCGCCACTGCCGTCCTTGGGCTCGGCATAGGGATCGCCGCCGATTTGGTAGGGAGGAGGCTCACCTTCGTAGTGGCGCTGGCGCTCCTGCCCCTTTCAGCCGTCCTGGTTGTGGTCAGCACCAGCGTCCCGTCCCTTTTCCTCGCTGCCGTCATCGGGGGGATATCGGCGACGGGGTCCCTCCCGGGGGGTGGGGTGGGAGGCGCCGCCCAGCCGATACAGTCCATCCTCACCACGGAGCTGACGTCGAGGAAGGACAGGACGAGGTTCTACTCCCTCCTTGCCTTCGTCTCCGGGATAGCCTCGGCCGCGGGCGCCTATCTCGGAGGGTTCGGGACGATACAGGAGGTGTTCGCAGTGGCCGCCGCGCTAGGTGCGGCGTCTGTGCTCCTGACCCCGATGGTGAGGACGGGGAAGTCGGTGAGGAGGTCCCTTACCCTGAAGTCAGGCGCGGCGATAGGCAAGTTCAGCCTCACGGGCATGCTGAACGGGCTCAGCCAGGGGCTGGTCACCCCCTACCTCATCCCGTTCTTCATCGCGCTCTACTCGGTGACCAGGCAGGAGATGAACGTCTACGCGGGCGTGTCTGGGCTCATCGCGTCCTTCGCCTTGCTCCTTGCGCCGAGGATCGAGAGGAGGCTCGGGTTCCTGAAGGGGATCACCGCGACCCGAAGCGCCTCCGTGGTCCTCTCCATCGTGATGCCCCTGGTCCGCCTTTTCCCCGTGTCTCTCTTCATCTATCTCCTCCTGCCCGCGACCAGGGTGATGGCTCTCCCGATCCAGCAGGCGGCCATGATGGACATGGTGGCGGAGGACGAGAGGGGCGCGGCCTTCGGCATCAACCAGACGGCTAGGCTCGCCCTCTCCGCAGGCGGGACGTATTTCTCGGGGTTCGAGTTCGGATCCCTGGAAGCGGACCCTATGGTGATTGACTACCCCTTCGCGCTATACGGCGCTGTGCTCGCCGCCAACCTCTGCCTCTACTGGTGGTTCTTCAGGAGATACAAGCCTCCCCCGGGAGTCACGAAGGCGCCAGGCTAGCGGGAGGTCCTGAGGACGGGGGGCTGTAGAGCCAGGGGCCAGTGTTTATCCGGCGCCCCTTTCGGCCAGGCTATGGGCCCGTAGCCCAGCACGGATCAGGGCGTCAGCCTCCGAAGCTGAAGCGCGAAAGCTCAGAGACCGTGGGTTCGAATCCCACCGGGCCCGCTCGAGTTTCCGTACGGAAACACTTCCCGCGTTAAATATGCTGCATCGCTTCTTGAACGATTTGCAATCTTCAGGATGGGTCAAGGTCTGAGGAAGCTCAAGCTGGCGCACTCCCCTACCGCCGCATGCTGGAGGAGGACGACAACTTAGGGAAGTGGGTGGAGTCGCTCGCGAGAGGGTCGGTGCTGACCGCCTCGGTCTACTTCAGGAGGGTGGGGCACCTGTGCGCGTCGATGAGGGTCACGCCAGCCGCTGTAGCGGCGATGTCGGTGAAGGAGGGGAGGGCGTTCATCCACGATATGATCTCGTTCCTCAAGGGCTCCGGGAACGTGGGATCCACCATAGAGGGGTATGTGAAGGCGGTGCGGAACTGGATGACCTGGAACGACCTACAGATACCGGGGAGGAACAAGGTGCTGAAAGGGAGGGTCGAGGAGTTGGAACGTAGGTAGAGTCTGGCAGGTCTTGGTATGCGCGAGGACAACTTCGACGAGCAGGTCCACGAGTACTCGAAGTGTCCCCCCGGCCTTGATTTAACAGATTCAGATTCGGGCACCCCTCGAGAGGGAGTACCATCTGATGCGGCGAAAGGCTGACAGCTCGCCAGGAGAAACCTCAACACACTCGGAATGCACAACTTGATGTGAAGCAGAAAAAGTGGCGCTACCCGGAGAAGGGGCTGGGGCTGTCGTCGACCTCCTCGATCTCGTCAGGCCCCACGGCGCGGTCGCAGATTTCGCAGAAGAAAGGCTCCCCCTCGACCCTGTTCAGTTGGGACCTGCACACCGTGTGGACGATCATATCGAGTCTGTTACCCTCGCGCAGGATGACGCTCCCTCCATAAGGGCTTCGCGATGCTCCGCCGGGCCCTTCGTAGGACGGGCGCTTCGTTTTGTTGGCGAGCGATTCAATAACATCTTGCAAAGCAAGGTTTGTCACAGCAAAAGGGATTCAGAGGTCGTTTGCAGGAAGTTCGCATGCGGCCCTCAGGCTCCGCTCCTGGGTGAAGGCGGTGAATGCCAGGAGGGCCAGAGAACCGAGCTTTATCGGAATCTGGTACTCGGAGAACAAGATTCCAAAGGCTGCCAGAATCCCTCCCGCGCCCCCAGCGACGGCCAGAAGAGGAACGAGATAGTAGCACGGGCAAGCCCCCGCCACGACGGCCGCTGCCACCCCCAGCAGTCCGGCTCTCCTGTGCGCCCCCTTGAGCGCGGGAAAAGTGTGGATTTCATACATCGACATGGTTATGGCGATTCCAGATAAACCAGAAATTGCCAAGTCTAGGAAGAAGAGCGGCAGCCTCCCAGGATCGACGTAGAAAGCGAGGTAAGGGGAAACGAAGTAGAATTCATCGAAGTATAGGAAGGTGAGAGAGGACAGCCGCGATGGTAATCCCAGAAGCCGCGTACGGCGGCCGTCTCAGAATAGTGAATATCTGCAGTATCAGCCCCCACCAAGGCTGTTAATCGCCTGCTGGAAGACGCTTTCTGGTTGCGCCCCAGATATGGTGACGTACTGCCCCGTAGGGCCCACGACGAAGAATGTCGGGGTTCCCTGCACGCCCACCTGCCGTCCTGCCTGGATGTTGGAATCAATGAGCGAATTGTATCTGCCACTGTTCATGTCCTGAGTGAACTGAGTCGCGTCGAGCCCGAGCTTCAGCGCGTAGCTAATCATCAGTTGCTGAGTGACCCACCCGGAGTTTGGCTGTCCTTGGTTGGCGTATAACAGGTCGTGGAATTGCCAGAACTTCCCTTGCGCCCCTGCGGCGTAGGCAGCGTTGGCTGCGAGCCTCGAGTCCGAGTCATATATTATGAAGTCGTACCAGACGAGTTTGGCCTTGCCGCTGTCGACGAGGTTCTGTATCACCGATTGCGCCTGGGTCTTGTACCAGTAGTCACAAGTGGGGCACTGGAAGTCTCCGAACTGGTAGATGGTGTAAGGAGCGCCCGGCGAACCGAGGACCGGGTTCTCGGCCGAAATCGAAAGCGGGAAGACCTTGTTGCCGCTCCCCTGTCCCTGGGTCGCAAGATAGACGGCTCCGACGGCAATCGCGACCACTACGACTGCAGCCGCGACATAGATGGATTTGCTCCTCCCTGAGTATCGATTACTTCTCCTAACCAAAGCGACCTAGGCCTGAACTTGGCCGACTGGTCATCACGCCGATATAACAAGGCGGTTTGACGGTTCAATGAATCGTTTATCTCAGGGCGACCCTGCGCCCGAGGTCTGCCGCGGAGCATACCTCGAAGGACGTAATCGGGACCGACGGGGATGAGTTGGTGGGCAAGAGGATCGTCCTCGGTGTCACCGGGAGCGTGTCTGCCTACCGGGCTCCCGACATTGCTCGGGTCCTGATGCGGCTTGGCGCCCACTTGCCTCCCGTGATGACCCCAGGGGCAAGGAAGATCATCCACGAGAATTTGCTCGAATGGGCCAGGCCCCCAAACTTCTTCGCCCCTCCCAAGGTTCCAGGCGGGAGCGTGATAGTCGGGGTCCAAGACGTCGTCGGCGGCTTCATCGTCCCGAGGGTTCTGGCCAATGGGGGTCGAGTCCGAAGTTGCTGATAGCAGACCTTGACCTGAGAGCGGCCAACAGGCTCAGGCGAAAGAGGTTGAAAGCACGGCGAGTGGAAACCTATGCCGCTCTCTTGCGTAACACGGAATGACAGCGGGCTTGGTCCAGGGGCAGGATCTGTGCGAGGGTACGGAGAGGATGTTTCGGCGTCGGAGAAGCCGTTGTTCGGACTTCAGTGAGGGGTTTAATCGTTGAATGGCATTCGTAAATTCACCTAGCGACAACCCAGCCACAGGGGTGAAAGAGAAATGTCGAAACAAGTAACGAGACAATGTTGCGGGGTCAAATTCGAAAGCGAAGCCGAATACCTTGAGCATTTCGAAGAGCGACACATGGCGTGTGGCTGCGGGTAGGTTGATTTGTTGTGCCCGCCGCGGCTTCCTGATCGAGTTCGGAAACCCCGATTTCAGCGAGCGTGACGGGTTTGCCTGCGCCAATCTGGGTGAGTGATCCGTAGTAGAGCAACGAAGCCCCGAACGAAGAGGATTGTCGGGTAAGCCACGACCCACTTGAGGACTAGCTTTGCCGCCCGATGCCTCGTCATCGCCCCCGCGACAGGCGGGCTGAATCGATAGTACACACCTAGGACTTCGGCAAAGGGGACTCTCAAGCCGGATTGAAGGAGGACATCATCACGGAACGATCTCAGGAACTGGACACGAGAGTCCAATTCTGATCCGAAAGCTGCGGTTGCTATGAAGCACTCCTTGTTCACTTCGATGCATGACCCCTCTATCAGTCTTCCCTTCATACCCGAATCGTCTTCCGTAGTCGGCGGGCACACCTGTGCGGCCGGGATGTAGAACCTTCGGGTGAAGACGGTAGAATCATCCCTGAGATATCTCCCTTCCACCCAGTGAAACTTCTTTGGCACGCCAGAGCCCTGTTCGGTCATTCCCGCCCATTCGTCCTCCGAGACGCTTCGACTATCTCACGCCTGACTAGGTCGACATCCGGAACCGCGCCTTGGCTGACGACCTTCCCGTCCACCAGTGTTATCGGAGGATGGTACGCTCCCTGCAGAAGGGCGATGGGCAGGCGGTTGAGCCATGGCTCGACCCTGAAATCAACACCAACCACGCCCGATTCGCTGACCGCCCTGGCCACTGCGGCCACCGCGAGGTCGCACTCTTCGCAGATTGACCCGCTCACGTTGAAGAAGAGTTGCCTGCCAGATATCCTGTAGACTCTGACCTTGACCATATTCGTAGCGGGACTGGAACGCATTGAACTAACTAACCTTCACTGACCGTCCTTGACAGCGATCAAAACGGCGTATCCGAGCCTATCCTCTTTGACGGCTTCCTTTGCCAGCGAGAGCAATCTGCCTACGTAGTCGAGGTCCTGCGAGTCAAGTACGAGCTTATGGACACCAACAAGCATTCTTGCTACGAAGAGCTGACGCCTGATCTGCTCGAGGAAGTCCAGGGTATCCTGTTTTCTCTTCTCAACTCCGACGAATCTGAAGCCAGTTTGTTCGAGGAGACCTCTGTATTCACTTGAAGAGAGCGCTCCTCCCACACAGAAGGCGTCCACGAGAGGCGACCTCAACTCCTCTGGGATCTCTCCCTCGACAATGACGTCAGACATTCCCAAGCGTCCCCGTTCCTTGAGGACCCGGGCAAGCTCCCTGGCGGCAGCCCGCTTGTCTTGGAAGGTCGAAAGGACGCATTCGAGCACTGCGCCGTCAAACGACTTGTCCGAAGCGGGAATCCCGTGACCGTCCCCGGCCAGGAACGACACCCTGTCATTCCCCTTTGACCTTCGCAAGGCGTCCCCTGCGTTCGCAGAAGAGACATCCATCCCCACAACCCTGCACCCGAACTGTTCTGAGAGCAGGCGCGAGGTCGTCCCTACCCCGCAACCGACGTCGAGGATCAGGTCGCTGTCATGCGCTCCAATCTGCTGTCCCACACGCGACGAAAGGACCATACCCCCAGGATGCCATGTCTCGCCAAGGAAGTTTTCCCTCGCACCGATGCGATACAAGTTGCCGGAGCAACAGCCGGACTCGGTCACGGCCCGCCCCCTCTATACAGGGTATTGAACGCGCAGAACGGGATGATTTTGCCGGCCGGTGTCAACTCCCCGACGCAGCACTTCGCCACCCTCCTCAGATCAAAGTTCCAAGCATCCATGAACGGCTGGACGAGAATCATCTTC